>JBMLQF010000050.1:0-16964 GCA_049241705.1 Fluviicola sp.
TACCTCCTGATGCTGCCTCCAATTTTTCAAACAAGCGGTGAAGAGCCTGCAAACCGTAATCGTTGTATTCCAATTGTGTTGCCGCATCCGCGCTCAATTGTCCGCCATCAGGAGCACCCAACTTTCCATCTGTCTGGAAGTTGTTCTTTTTCAATGAATCAACTTTTGTTGCTGTTAAGAGTGTGTCCACTTTTACGATGTTGGAAATGTCTTTTTTCTCAGCTGGCTTTACCGGCGTCATGACATTTTCCCAACTTAAAAAGCGCATTTCAAGACCTCCTAAATTCACTTTGTCATCTTTCACCATGAACGATAACGGAAGTAGGAAGGCAAAAATGCCGACTACATACAACAAAACATGATGCGGTTGTAACTCTTTCACAGGTATTTACGAATTTGCCTGCAAATGTAAGGGAAACTTTCTGAATCTCTGCTTTCTGCAGCGCTAGTTTTGAACAGGAATCTGTGGTCTTTTGTTAACTCTGTTACCGGTGTTACTGTTGACCTTTCAATTGGAGAACAACAGACAATTTAGACGTATTTTTGAACCATGGAACATTACACGAACGAACTCATTCACGAAAGCAGTCTTTACCTGCAGCAACATGCCCACAATCCGGTAAATTGGGTTGCCTGGTCGGATCAAGCCTTTGAAACAGCAAAGCAGGAAAACAAATTGGTATTGATCTCAGTGGGTTACTCTTCTTGTCACTGGTGCCATGTCATGGAACATGAGTGTTTTGAAGACGAAGAAGTAGCTACCTTGATGAATAAGTTCTTTGTATGTATCAAAGTTGATCGCGAAGAGCGACCGGATGTGGACCAAGTGTATATGACGGCAGTACAATTGATGACGCAACGCGGTGGATGGCCATTAAATTGTTTCACCTTGCCGGATGGACGACCAATCTACGGCGGAACCTATTTCCCGAAAGAACAATGGATGCACGTTCTGCGGTCCTTGCATCATACTTATTCCAATGACCTGGACAAGGTGTTGGAGTATGCCGAAAAATTGACACAGGGAGTTCAAATGGCAGAAGTCATTCAAAAAGCGCCAATCAATGAACAGATCGATACGACCATACTTCCCGAGTTGATCCGACGCTGGCAGGCGCGGATGGACAATCACGAAGGTGGTCCCACACATGCCCCAAAATTCCCTTTGCCATCGAATTATTTGTTCTTATTGCACTACGCGGTAATGCGCGAACACGCTGCGATCAGACAGCACACCGATCTGACCTTGCGCAAAATGGCCTTGGGAGGAATCTATGATCAGATCGGAGGTGGATTTTCCCGCTATTCTGTGGACATGTTGTGGAAAGTGCCACACTTCGAGAAGATGTTATACGACAATGGCCAATTGTTGGAATTGTACGCACACGCCTATCAACGCGACGCGGATCCGGAATATTTGCGTGTTTTAAACAGTACCCTGTTGTGGCTGGAGCGCGAAATGTTAGGTCAGGAAGGCGGACTTTTTGCCGCACAAGATGCGGATTCGGAAGGCATAGAAGGGAAATATTATGTTTGGAACAGAGCGGGGATCGCCGAAGTACTTGGTGAAGAGCGATCCGCGTGGTTTTGGACTTTATACAATCCAGCGAATAAGGGTTATTGGGAACACGATTACTGGATTCCATTGCGCGATGAAACCTGGGAGGAATTTGAAAAACGCACAGGAATTGAGAAACAGTCGATTGCTGCTGCCGTAAATGATTTATTGCAACACAGACTCAAACGGATCAAACCTGTAACAGACACCAAATGCCTGACAGCGTGGAACGCCATGACCATTACTGGCTTGTGCGCAGCTTATCGCGCCACGGCAGATGATGCTTTCAAAAGCATGGCTTTACGCATTGGAAAATGGTTGCGTAGGTATCAGATCACGGATGATCAGGAGCTGTGGCATACCCGTCAAAATGGACGTTCCTTCATTGCCGGATTCCTGGACGATTATGCCTTCGTGACACAGGCTTTTATGCAGTTGTACCAATTAACAGCCGACAGCGATTGGCTGGAAATCGCCGTACAATTAGAAGCAAAAACGCGTTCGAAGTTCTACGATGCTGAAACCGGAATGTACTTCTTCACCGTTGCGGATGGAGGCCTGATCGCTCGTAAAATGGAGATCAACGACAACGTGATCCCAGCAACCAATAGTGTGATGGCACACAACCTCTTAGACCTTTCATTATTGACAGAAAGACCAGAACTGGAACTACAATCCCGTCAAATGCTGGCGAATATCGCGCAAGGCATGGAGCAATACGGTAGCGGATACTCTAATTGGGCGTTACTTCTACTGCGTATGGAAGAAGGAGTGGGATATATCACTGCACCGAAGACATCACAAACGATTGAACTACAGCAATTACTTTCGCCATTTGTCTTGGTAAAATACACAGAAACGGATCACTTCATCTGGTGTCAGAACAACAGTTGTTCAGCACCCGCACCAACGCTTGATGCGCTTCAGGAGTGGATGCCTTAAGTAAGCTTACTCCTCTTTCTTGATCACTTCCGGCATTTTCAATTGAAATTGCTCCAAACGCGGCAAGGAAACTGCGCGAACATAACCGTTGTTCGGATTCTTGCATTCGAAATCCTGGTGATAAGCTTCGGCCTTGTAAAAGGCTGTGTAAGGAGCCAATTCGGTGGTGATCAACGGAAAGGATTTGGACTGTAGTAACGAGTCGATACATGCCAGAGCAATTTTTCGTTCGTATTCGTAGCGGTAGAAAATGGCTGAACGGTATTGAGAACCGCGGTCCGGACCTTGCTTGTTTGCCGTTGTTGGATCATGTGAATTGTAAAAGACCTTCACCAATTGTTCGTATGAAATCACGGTAGAATCGTAGTAAACCTTCACAGTTTCTGCATGTCCGGTTGTTCCTGTACAAACTTGTTCGTAGGTAGGATTTTCCACGTGTCCGCCGGCATAACCCGACTCAACTTCTTCCACCCCATTCACCGATTCGTAGATTGCTTCCACGCACCAGAAACAGCCGCTCCCGAAGTAAGCAACGGAGAATTTATTCAAATCTTTTTTCTCTTTTTCCGGTTTGACCGTTTCCGTTTTTTCCTGACCACAGGCAGTCAGTCCGATCAACAAAAGTGTACTTACCAAAAACATTCTCATAGCCTCAAATTTACAGACACCTACGTTCAAAATTGAAAACAGGATTGCAAGTAGAACAGATTTGAGTACAAAAAGTTGTTTTTGTGGCGGATTTCTGATGAATTTTAGTTCCAAACCTTTTAAAAGTCGGTTCAACTGATTATATTCGCACCCTTACAAAAAAACAGAAGATGGCAGTAATTGGAGCTATTAGAGATAAAGGACGTTATGTCCTGATTGGATTTGTTGGTTTGGCCTTAGTAACATTTATTCTTACAGGGTTCTTTGATTCTTTTGGATCAGGTCCTACGCAAGTAATCTATGGTACTGTAGCCGGTGAAGAAGTGAACATGGAAACGTTCAACAAGTATGTGAACCAATTCCAGATGAACGACATGCAACAAGCGCAACAACAAGGGCGTGAGTTCACGGAGCGCGATGCTGAGCAAAGTGCAGACCGTGCATGGCAGTTGACAGTTGATGAGCAATTGTTGGAGACTGAGTACGAGGCATTGGGAATCGATGTTTCTGATCAGGAATTCACTGCTTATTTGTATGGTGAAGACGGATTCTCGTTGATGCCGGATATTCAGCAAAACTTTTCTGACCCTACAACTGGGAAATTGAATGTGAAGCAATTGGAGAAATTCATTGCAGATCGTGAAAAAGCTACTGATCCACAACAAGCTCAGCAATGGAAGGACACGAAAGACGGTTTGAAAAAGAACCGTAAGCAAGAGAAGTACTTCCAGATCATGAGCCAAGGTTTGTACGTGACTAAGTTGGAGGCGAAGCACGAATACAAATCTCAAAAAGAGGTGAAGTCTGTTTCTTACGTTATGGGAAGTTTCCGTGACATCGAAGATGACAAGATCAAGGTAACTGACGAAGAGATCCGCAAATATTGGGAGGAAAACAAAGACAAGAAGAAGTTTGAAGTAATGGCTGGTCGCGACGTGAAGTATTTCGACGTGATGATCCAACCTTCTAAGCGTGACTCTGTAGACTTTAATAAAGTGATGACGAAGTTGAAGAAAGAATTCGCAGCTTCTACGAATGACTCTGTTTTCGTAATGACAAATTCAGATACGAAGTTCTTCACGTCAGGTCACCAATCAACTTTCCGTCCTGCTGGAGATCAAAAGGCTCGTCCGGGGATGACTTATCCAATTGAAATGGATACGGTTTTCAAAACGGCATCAGTTGGTCAGATCGTTGGTCCATACTACGATAATGGTAAAACACGTATTGCAAAGATCATGGATTTCAATACGAAACTTTGTAAAGTACGTCACATCTTGATCTCAGCTCCAAAAGGAGACACGAAGAAGATCGCTACTTCTAAGAAGTTGGCAGACAGCTTGGTGAAAGTGGTTAACAAAGACAATTTCGTTGATTTCGTAACGAAGTACTCTGAAGATCCAGGATCGAAAGATAAAGGTGGTGTTTACGAAGACTTCATGGATTACGAGATGGTTGAGCCATTTGCGAAATTCTCTACAGACCAACCGGTAGGAAAAATTGGTGTTGTTCAAACAGACTTCGGATTCCACATCATCGAGGCGTTGGATCGCAAAGAAGTGAAGTACCCAGTACTTGCTGTGGTTGAGAAAACGTTGACTCCATCAGAAGAAACGAATATTTCCTTGAAAGACAAAGTTTACAACTTGTTGTACAAATTCGAGCAAAAGATCTCTGCTACTGAGGACATCATGGCGAAATTGAACTTGTTCGATACTTTGGCGAAGAAAGAGAATTACTTTGCACGTCCGGTTCGCATGTTGGATGAAGCTCCACGCGTTCAAGGATTCAACACAAAATTGGCTGAACAAAAGATTTTGGAATTGGCATACGGTGCTGATGCAGAGGTTGGTCAATTGTGTCCTTCACCAATTCAAGATAAAGATCGTTACATCATTGCAATGATCTCATCTATTCGCAAGGAAGGTGCTCCAAGCTTCGAAGATGCTTACGCTCAAATGAAGAATGAGTTGATCAAAGAGAAAAAGGCTGCACGTATCATGGCGAAAATTGGAAATGCACGCAATTTGAATGTGATTGCGAAGCGTTTGGGTACGGCTGTTAATCAATCAGATGTAACCTTTGCAAATCCAAACATCCAAGCTGGTGGAATGGAGCCTGAGGTGATCGGTGCGTTGTTCTCTGGTTTGAAAGATGGTAAAACAACTATTCCACTTGTTGGACAAAATGGTGTTTACGTATTCAAATTGAACAAAACAGTGAAAGCTCCTGCAGCAGCTAATTACGATGCAGAGCGCAACCAATTGTTGGCGCAAATGCGTGGAAATGCAGCAAGTGAGATCCGTCGCGGATTGCAAAAGAAATACAAAGTGATCGATAACCGTCGTTTAGCAGAACTAGGATTGGCGAATCCGTTAATGGATTAATCCAATATAACACTACAAAAAAGCCCGTTCAAAATGAACGGGCTTTTTTTTGATCTATTTCGATTCAATTTTTGGTCGGTCCCAAAATTCCGGTTCTTCAAAGCGAATGATCGATAGGAAATTGGTGCTAACCTCGCGGATGATCACCGAAGAAAGCAAACCTGTCAATCCGGAATATACAATTTGATACTCTGTAGTAAACACGCCGTTCTTGTAATACTTCTTGGATTGCAAATTACCGAATTCATCATAGCTAAAAATGGTCTCGGAAAGCGGAATGGAATCGTTATTCTTAGTAACCGTAACGCGCTCGATAAATCCTTTGTCCGAATACGCATAAACGGTTTCGATCTTGTTGCGTGTGATCGTAAACAATTCCTCTACTTCCTTCAAATAGCCCAAGGAATCATACATAGTTGTTACTTCTAAATATTGATTCCCATAACTGTTGTATACTTTCTTGCGAAATTGCCCCTCATACTGTTCGTAGGACATCGTTTCACTGTTCCACAACAAAGAACGCTCGATAATTGGTTCCAACATGGAATGGGTAGTGTCGATATCACGATACACTTCCTCCTTTACCACATTACCATTTTCGTCATACGTATAATACGTTGAAAGAAATCCCTTCTTTTGCGACACCCGTTTGCGCAGTAACCACCCTTTTTGCGAATAATCGTACAAACGAACGGTCGTATCGGTCAGAATATCTCCTTTCGCTGTTTCATAATGACGAACCAGATTTCCGAGTGTATCAAAATCGTACACATACACAAAATGCGTCTGACGCATGATATCTCCTTGCTTCTTGAAGGTATAATTTCCGCGGATTGTTTTGATCTTGCTTGCGTGAACGAAATGGGTATTGAAAAATGGAACGTCCGTAAAGGCCATACCCCGAGAATTATCCAACAATTGCGAAAAACTCAAGGAACTAATTCCTGCACAAACAAAAAGGCTACTCCATTTCTTCATGGCACGAAGATACCAATCTGAAACGAGTAGCCGTTATTTTTAAAGCTTTTTAGGTCTTTCCTTAGATACTTGCAGTAATGAAAGTCAATCCTAACATACCTACAATACTGATCGCCAACATCAAGGCTGTCAAAGGAGAGATCGTGATCTTCTCTTGTGGTTCATCAGATTTGCTCATCATGGCAGTGATCAGTTTCAAGTAGTAATAAATACTGATCGCTGAATTGATCAACGCGATGATCACTAACCACCAATACTCTTTCCAAGCAGCCGAGAACACCATGTATTTTCCGAAGAATCCGGATGTTAGCGGAATACCTGCTAAAGACAATACCGAAAGGATACCTACAAATGCCAGGAATGGATTGCGTTGACCCAAACCTTTCAATGCTTCGATCTTATCTTCCTCATCGTTCACTGCGATACCAACTGCGATGATTCCTGCAATTGAAAATCCATAAGCAAACATATAGAACCAAAGATCCTCAACTGATGAGATCGAAGAAGTCAAAATCACCATCAAGGTATAACCTACGTGCGTAATGGATGAATATGCCAACATACGCTTCAAGGTAACTTGACGCAATGCAGATAAGTTACCAACGAACAAGGTCAATACAATCAAAATTGCTAACGCTGGTCCCCAGAATGCTTTCAATTCAGCTGTTCCAAAACACCACACGAACAATTTCAAAAATGCTCCAAACGCAGCCAATTTCACAACCGATGCCATAAAGCCGGTAACCGCATGTGGCGCACCGTCATAAACGTCCGGACTCCAAAAATGGAATGGTGCAGCACCTACTTTGAACAAGAATGCAGAAAGGATCAACAAGATACCAACCAACAACAACGAATTGTCTGCACCCTCAGCTGCAGCACTACCGATCTCAGCCAAATTAAAGCTTCCGGTTGCTCCGTAGATCCAAGCGATTCCGAATAAGATGATCCCGGTTGCAAATGATCCTGTCAAGAAATACTTCAAAGAAGATTCATTGGAACGCAAATCCCCTTTATTGGATCCAGCCATCACATAGATCGGAATAGACAAAATTTCAAGTCCTAAGAAGAACATGAACATATCCGTAAAGGCAAACATGATCAAAGCCCCGGTAGAGGAGATCAGCAACAAACCGATGTATTCACCCGTGTGATTTGGTGCGTCCTTGAACTTCTCATATCCGATACCGATCATCACTCCAGTAAGGATCGTTGTCGCCAATCCATACATCAATGCGCTATAGTCAAAGTGTAAACCCGCATAATTCAACTCGATCAACGCCTTACCAGAAGTAATTTGGTTGACGATCAACACAGTTGTTGCGGCAAGTCCCAACAACGCAGAAGTAACCACCAAAGCAGGCTTCTTCGCGAAGGCAATAAAAAGGGAAATCAATCCGCTGGCAAAAAGTACTATTAATGCTTCCATATTTCTTACTTCATGGGTGTTGAAGTGGCTAACTCCATTATTGATTTAACACTTGGTTCAATAAAGTCCATAATAGCAGTTGGATAAACACCCAAAACCACTACCACAACCATAATTACTGCAAACACAATCATTTCACTCCAGTGTAGATCTGTAAATGATTCGTGTTTCACCGGTCCGTACATGCTCATTTGGTAAGCACGGAAGGTATAAACCGCTCCAAGGATCAATGTTGTACCGATCACGATTCCCAAGATCCAGTTGTAGTCATATACTCCTTTGATCAATAAGAATTCGCCAATGAAACCGCTGGTGAAAGGAACAGATACAGATGCAAAGGCCAAAGCCGCAAACCAAAATGCAAATTTCGGAGCAGTTTTAGCCAAACCTCCCAATTCATTCAAATCGCGGGTATTCAATCGACGCTCGATCACATCAACTGCCAAGAACAAACCTACTGCAACCAAACCGTGGTTGATCATTTGAATTACACTACCAGATATAGAATCTGTAGAATTTGTCATAATACCAGCTGCGATCAAACCAACGTGAGACATCGAAGCGTAGGCAAACAAACGTTTCATATCGTTTTGCTTGATCGCGATGATCGCTCCATAAACCACACCGATCGTAGCTAAAATAATGATTGGCATTGCTGTACACTCCAATGCTTCCGGGAACAGCGGCAACATCCAACGGATCATTCCGTAAAGAGCCATTTTCAACATGATACCAGAAAGCAACATGGTTCCAGCCATCGGAGCTTTAGAATAGGTATCCGGTTGCCAAGTATGGAATGGGAAAATTGGGATCTTGATCGCAAATGCCAAGAAGAATCCACCCATCATCCATGCAGCCATTTCTTTGTCCTCCAACACCGCGTTCACCAAATCCATGTAAGCAAAGCTTGGTGCGAATACTTTCAATCCGATAATCGACGCCAACATGGCAATTGATCCTACGAAGGTATAAATGAAGAACTTCATCAAGGCAGCCTTGCGCTCAGGAGCACCGTACCACCACGTGATTAAGAAGATCGGGATCAATGTGATCTCCCAGAATGCGTAGAACCAAATGGCATCTAACGCTACGAAAACACCTGTTAATCCGAATTGCATCAAGAATACCATGCTGGTAAATGCCTTGTTCGAAGAAAGTTCACGTCCCCAATTGCTCAAGAAGATCAAACTCACCAATCCGGAAGTCAACAAGAGCATCATCAATGCAATCCCGTCGTATCCAAAAGTTAAGGTTAGTCCTAAATTAGAGATCCACTCTTGGTTCAAGAAGTAATGCATTCCTCCATTCACCTGGTAAGAACAACTTAGTGCAACAGTCAAACCAAGAGTCACAAGAGCACTCAAGATCCCGAAGACGCGCACAAAACTTTGCGGAAGTATCAAAACACTTAACGCAAAGAAAACCGGTAATATCAATAATAACAGTTCCACGTACTAGTTTTTATAAATAAGGAAATACACTACTAAACCAATGATACCGAATACCATCCACAAGATGTAGCTGTCGGTTCTTCCACTTTGCCATTTGCGCACCAATTCACCAGACTTGCTGATTCCTTGTGCCATGCCAACCACTCCGCGATGTAAGAAAAGTCCTTCGAAATACTTCGAACCTTTTTCCGACATCCACAATACTGGTTTCACGAACAACGCATTGTACAATTCATCGAAGTATAGTTTGTTTGCAGACAATTTTTCCCAGCCTGAAACAGCTTCATCATTTTTCGGTAAGCTTCCTTTCTTGCCATACACCACAAAGGTTACGATCAAGATCACTAGGGACATCGCAGCAGCGGCGATCATCAACATCAAGGCCAAGTTTGCATCCTCTTTGTGCTCAGGAAGCGCATTCATTCCAGCAACATTGCGTTCAAACAAATGTCCCATCCAATGAGCTTGACCATGCAAGAAAATTCCCGGCAAGTTCAAAATACCTCCAAAAATGGAAAGCACTGAAAGCACGATCAACGGCAAGGTCATTGACAAAGGACCTTCATGTACGTGATGTTCTTGTTCGTGAGTACCACGGAAAGATCCCCAGAACGTCACAAAGTACAAACGGAACATATAGATCGCAGTCAAGGCAGCACTGAACATCAAGGCTACATACAACCATTTACCGTGCATAAAGGCATGCGCGATGATCTCATCTTTTGAATAGAAACCTGAAAGCAATGGGAAACCTGAGATCGCCAAAGTTCCGATCAAGAACGTGAAATGCGTTACAGGAATCTTTTTACGTAAACCTCCCATTACACGGATATCTTGTTCGTCTGACATGGCGTGGATCACAGATCCTGAACCTAAGAACAACAAGGCTTTAAAGAAAGCGTGTGTAGTTACGTGGAACATCGCTGCTGTGTAAGCACCCATTCCAAGAGCTACGAACAACATACCCAATTGCGAAACAGTTGAGTAAGCCAATACTTTCTTGATATCATTTTGACGCATCGCAATGAATGCCGCAATGATCGAAGTTGCTAAACCAATGTAAAGCATGATCTCTTTGGTCATTGGTGACGCTTCGAACAAGTAATTCGAACGCACTGTCAAGAAAATACCCGCTGTTACCATCGTTGCGGCGTGGATCAAAGCAGAAACCGGAGTTGGACCCGCCATCGCATCAGGCAACCAAGTGAACAAGGGAATCTGAGCCGATTTTCCCGTTGCTCCAATGAACAAGCATGCAGTGATTCCGAAAATGATCCACTCGCCACTTGTGATCGCACCTGCGTTGAATGCAGCTGCCAATTCACTGTATTCTAAGGTTCCAAATTTAGACAAGATCAAGAACAAGCCAACCAATAGACCCAAGTCACCGATACGGTTCATGATAAACGCTTTACGCGCTGCCAAGGTGTTTTTGAAGTCCTGGTACCAGAAACCGATCAACAAATAAGAACAGATACCTACACCTTCCCAACCGAAGAACAACATGAAGTAGCTGCTTCCCAAAACAAGGATCAACATAGCAAAGATGAAGAGGTTCAGGTAAACGAAGAATTTGTAGAATCCAGCATCATGCTTCATGTATCCCATGGAGAACAAATGGATCAAGGTACCCACACCTGTAACGATCAATGTCATCCACAAGGACAAGTTATCAGCCAATAAGCCGGCATGTAAGGAAAATGCTTCTGTTTTCAACATCGTGAACAAGCGGATATTTACCGCCTCACCATGCTGCATTGAAAAGAACGCCATGAGTGCCAAAACGAAAGCAACAAGCATAACACCAGTTGCAATGGTTCCAACAGCCATTTTAGATAAGCGTTTGCCAATTGTTCCATTGATGAACGCTCCGATCAACGGCAAGGCAATTACTAAAGGTAGAATTTGAGCAACCGACATAGCTTAATCTTTTAATCTGTTAAACAATCGAATGTCGGTGGTGCGCAAGTTACGGTACACCAATACGAGGATGGATAGACCAACTGTTGCTTCAGCAGCCGCCACAACCATGATAAAGAACACGAACAATTGTCCGTCTGCTTTTCCAAAGTATGTAGAGAATGCTACCAAAAGTAAATTCACTGCATTCAGCATCAATTCAATGCACATCAACAAGATGATCGCATTTTTTCGGTACAAAACACCAAACACGCCGATCACGAACAAGGCCGTAGCCAAGATCATGTAGTGTTTAATGTCGATACCTTGTTCGAATAACGTAGCTAACAACATCTTATTCAATCGTTTTTTTATCACGTTTCGCTAGAAGAACTGCACCTACCATCGCTGCGATAAACAGAATGGAAGATACTTCGAACGGAAGTACGTATTTGGTGAATAATAACTGACCCAGATTTTCAACCAATCCGGCATTTGCAGAATTCTCATCCAAAGTTGGCTGAGCGACAACCGCGTCGCGGATAGCTGCAACAAATACTGTCAACAAACCACCTGCGGCGATAACTGCACCAAAGGTCATTAGCAACGAGCCTTTGGGTTCATTCTCCTTATTTAGATTCAGTAACATCAAGACGAAGAGGAACAATACCATGATGGCTCCTGCATAAACGATGATGTTTACAATTGCAATGAACTGTGCATTCATCAAAACGTAATTGGCAGTAATCATGAAAAATGTTACCACCAAGAACAAGACGCTGCGTACAGGGTGCTTACTCAACACGACCATAAATGCCGTACCGATCGTAAGTCCACCCAATAGGTAAAATATAGCTTCTAAACTCATTATACAGGACGTTTTCCGGTTAATTGACGTTTACTGATATCCACGCGCTGGTCAACTGGCTCTACCAATTTGTCCTTTCCGTAAATAAAGTCTTCACGTTCGAAATATGTAGGAACGATGCGATCTGTCAAGAAAATTGCTTCTTTCGGACAAGCTTCTTCACACAGACCACAGAAAATGCAGCGTAGCATATTGATCTCGTACATTGATGCATATTTCTCTTCGCGATACAAATGCTCTTCTCCTTTTTTACGCTCTTCCGAAGTCATGGTAATTGCTTCTGCCGGACAAGCAACAGCGCAAAGTCCACAAGCTGTACAATTCTCACGACCTTGTTCGTCGCGCTTCAAAACGTGTTGTCCGCGATACACCGGCGCGAATTCGCGTTTAACTTCCGGGTATTTCGTTGTATTGTGTTTCTTGAATAAGTGTTTGAAGGTAATCCACATACCACCCAAAATAGCTGGTAAGTAGAGTTTCTCCATGAAACTCATTTCCTTATTTGAAACAACCTTTTTGCGATTTGATAAACTTTCCATTTCTCGTTCAATTAATGGGTTGTTTTCGTGTTCAATGAAACGACTTGTTCTTTCTTCACTTGACCTTTTGCTGTAGTATCTGCCGCTTTTTTATTGGAGAACCAACCCGCTGTAATAGCGATCACCACACCAGTTACCAACAAATTGACTAAGGAGATCGGAATCAATTTTTTCCATCCCAAGTGCATCAATTGGTCGTAACGGAAACGTGGAAGTGTCCAACGGATCCACATGAATACCAAAATGAAGAAGGTTGTTTTTGCGAAGAATACAAGCGTACCTAGAATTGCTAAGGTATTTCCTGAGAAGCTATCCATTCCCGGGAAGTTGTATCCTCCAAAGAACAAAGCTGAGATCACTGCAGATGAGATGAACATACTCACGTACTCCGCAAACAAGTAGAAACCAAGTTTCATAGAACCGTATTCTGTATGGTAACCACCGATCAACTCTGATTCACACTCTGGTAAATCGAAAGGTGCACGGTTACACTCAGCCAACGCGGTTGTCAAGAAAATGACAAAGCACAACGGTTGTTTGAAAACGTTCCAAGTGAACCAACCATCTTCCCAGAATCCATGTTGCTGATCAACGATGTCACGCAAACTCAAACTTCCGGTCATCATTACGATCGTGATCACAGAAATACCCATGGCCAATTCGTAAGAGATCATTTGAGAACTCGCACGGATCGCACCGAAAAGCGAATACTTATTATTGGAAGCCCAGCCTCCGATCATAATTCCGTAAACTCCTACAGAGAGCATTCCCATGATGAACAAAATACCAATGTTTACATCAGCAACTTGTAACGGGATCTTCGTTCCTGCAATTTCCAAGTCCGGTCCCCAAGGAATCACACTTCCTGTAAGAAGAGAAGTAAACATGGCGATACCCGGTCCTAAAATGAACAACCATTTATCGGCATTCGTTGGAATAAAGTCTTCTTTGAAGAACATCTTCCCGGCATCCGCCAACGGTTGTAGCAAACCCCATGGCCCCGCACGATCCGGACCAACACGATCCTGCAACCAAGCTGCCACTTTTCGTTCTACCCAAGTCAAATACGCTGCAATACCGAGCGTAATGGCGAACAAAACAACAATTAGAATAATCTTACTTAACATCTTACTTACCGCTTAATTTTTTCGCTTCGCGTTTTTTATCATCCGTTAAATAATGACCTTGAGAGATCACAGAATGACGGCTGATCACACGTGGACCTTCGATGTTCCACTTGCTCTTATCTTTTTTCTCGAAACGACAATCGTTACAGATCCATCCCGGTTTTCCATCTACGTCTTCGATCTCGCCATATTGGTCTTTGCGACCAGTTACGCGATAGATCTCGTCTCCGAACATCCAAACCGTAGCTTTTCCAGCACATTTTGTACACTCGCAAGAAGCATTCATTGGTTTCAAGAACCACACGCGACTTTTGAATCGGAATGTTTTATCTGTCAATGCTCCTACCGGACATACATCGATCACGTTTCCAGAGAACTCATTATCAATCGCTTGTTCGATGTAGGTAGAGATCTCAGCATGGTCGCCGCGGTGCAATACCCCGTGAACGCGCTTATCTGTAATTTGATTTGCCGTGTAGACACAACGGTAACACAAAATACAGCGGTTCATGTGCAACTTGATCTTATCACCAATATCGATCGGATCGTACTCACGGCGCTTCTCTTCGTAGCGAGTACCTTCTTTTCCGTGCTCAAATCCAAGATCTTGCAAGTGACATTCACCAGCTTGGTCACAGATCGGACAATCCAATGGGTGATTGATCAATAAGAACTCAGTTACCGCTGCACGGTTTTCGTAAACACGCTCGGAAGTTTTGTTCTTCACAACCATTCCATCTTGAACGGTAGTAGAACAAGATGCTACCAACTTAGGCATCGGGCGCGGGTCTGCAGCTGATCCGGCAGCAACTTCTACCAGACACGTACGGCATTTACCTCCACTTCCTTCCAATTTGCTGTAGTAGCACATGGCAGGTGGAACTACTTCTCCACCAATCTTACGAGCAGCATTCAGGATCGTTGTTCCCGGTTCTACTTCAATTTCTATATCGTCAATGATAACTTTTACCATAACTCAGCTTTTTATACTAAAGGCATGTGAGCAGATGCGATTCCAAAATTGCGCTTTTGGGCCTCATCCGGGTTTGTAATATGCCATTCAAACTCTTCGCGGAAATGACGGATCGCTGCCGCAACCGGCCATGCTGCTGCATCACCAAGCGGACAGATCGTATTTCCTTCAATTTTCTTATTGATATCTGCTAACAGATCGATGTCACGCATGTGTCCTTGACCATGTTCGATGCGACGCAATACTTTTTCCATCCAACCGGTACCTTCGCGGCAAGGCGAACATTGTCCGCATGATTCATGTGAGTAGAATCGGGCAAAGTTCCACGTATTGCGAACGATACATTGATCTTCGTCAAACACGATGAATCCACCTGAACCCAACATGGAACCAGAAGCGAAACCTCCATCAGCCAAACTTTCGTAGGTCATCAAACGGTCGTTACCTTCAGCAGTCTTACAGATCAAATTTGCCGGAAGGATCGGAACTGAAGAACCTCCGGGAACCAAAGCCTTAAGTCTTTTTCCGTTTGCAATACCACCACACCACTCCTCGGAATAGATGAATTCCTCCACAGACAATCCCAATTCGATCTCGTAAACTCCCGGTTTGTTCAAATTTCCACATGCTGAGATCAATTTTGTACCGGTACTTTTACCAACACCGATCTTCGCATATTCGGCGCCTCCGTCATTAACGATTGGAACTACTGCAGCGATGGATTCTACATTGTTTACCACTGTTGGACATCCCCATAAACCTTTCACAGCTGGGAATGGCGGTTTGATACGCGGATTTCCACGTTTCCCTTCCAGGGATTCGATCAAAGCAGTTTCTTCTCCACAGATGTAAGCACCACCCCCTGGAGCAATGGCCAAATCAAGATCGTATCCTGAACCAAGTATGTTCTTTCCTAACCATCCGTTCGCATAAGCCTCAGCGATCGCTTTTTCAACGATCTCCAATACAAACATGTACTCTCCACGGATGTAGATATAGGATTGGTTCGCACCCAAGGCATACGAAGAAACGATCATTCCTTCCACCAACAAGTGCGGCAATTTTTCCATTAAATAACGGTCCTTGAAAGTACCCGGCTCCGATTCATCGGCATTACACAACAAATAGCGTGGAACTCCTTCTGGTTTTGCCAGGAAAGACCATTTCATTCCGGTAGGGAAACCAGCACCTCCTCGTCCTCGCAAGCCAGAAGCTTGAACTTCTTCCACAACATTTTGTGGTGACATGGTTTTCAATGCCTTTTCTACAGAGCGGTACCCTCCATGTTTACGATATACTTCGTAGGTTTCAATTCCAGGAACATTCGCGTGTTCCAATAACAATTTTCTTCCCATTGCTTATGAATTGGATGAAGTTGAATGTTCTTTTCGCAAAGTATCGAGCAATTCGTCCACTTTTTCCGGAGTTAAATGCTCGTGGTAATCTTTACCACATTGCAGCATTGGTCCGTAACCACAAGCACCTAAGCACTCTGCAGTTTTTAGCGTGAACATGCCATCAGCCGTAGTTTCACCTACTTTGATGTTCAATTTTCGTTCGATGTGATCGATGATATTGTCTGATCCAACCAACATACATGGTCCTGTTCTACATACCTCCAAAACTACTTTTCCAGGTTTTTCGATATTGAACATGGTATAAAAGGTTGCCACCTCATACACCTCGATCGGTTGGATATTTAAAATCTCGGCAACGTAGTTCATTGTTGGAACGCTCAACCAGCCACCAAATTCTTCTTCAGCAATATGCAAAATGCGCAACAAAGCACTTTTTTGTCTACCCTCAGGGAACAACTTGATAACACGCTGTACTTCAGCCATTGCTTCCGGGCTGAACTGAGGTTTTTCGTTTTCTAAGACTGTACTCATTATTATGCGTCTAATTCTCCTGCAATCACGTTCATACTACTCATGGTCAAAACGGCATCAGAGATGGTTGACCCGGTAATCATTTCCGGATATGCTTGGTAATAAATAAAACAAGGTCTTCTGAATTGCAGACGGTATGGAGTGCGACCGCCATCGGAGATCAGGTAGTAACCCAATTCACCGTTTCCACCTTCTACACTGTGATACACTTCACCAACAGGTACAGGAGTTTCACCCATCACGATTTTAAAGTGATAGATCAACGCTTCCATCTTC
>JBMLQF010000051.1:0-12084 GCA_049241705.1 Fluviicola sp.
CATCTCTTTCTTCCAGAAATAAATATTCTCGTACTCAATTAGTAGTTCCGCTTGCCGTGGGTTGCCGCATTACATTGAGCGAAAATATCGGGTTGAATGTAGAATATGGAATACGATTCTTGTTTACGGATTACCTCGATGATGTGGGTGGCTACCGCTATGTGGATCCGGCAGTTTTGGCTGCAGAGAACGGACCTTTGGCCGCTTCATTGAGCAATAGAAGTTTAGACGGTAATCGTTTTGGTCAACGCGGAAATGCTGCCACGCGTGATTGGTATACCTTTATGGGAATTGGACTGAATATTCGCTTAGGTGGCAAAGGAACTTGTCCTTCTGAATTCTGATCACTTATAATATGGTGCGATCATAAAGAATACCAACACGCCACTCACAGCTACATAAAACCAAAGAGGCCAAGTTATTTTAGTCCATTTTTTGTGCTTTTCGAAGTTCCCTTCCATTGCGAACAAATAGGTATATAGCACAAACGGAATGACCACCACGCTTAATGCAATATGACTGATCAAAAGCGGATAGTAAATGACTCCCATAGACCCACCGTAAGGGGTGGAGTCTGAAGTTATGTGATACGCAACATAGCAAGCCAGAAACAAGACCGATAGCAACATAGCTCCTTTGATAGCTAGTTCATGCGCTTTGAATTTGCGTTGTTTAACCAATACCAATGCGACAATTAATAGAATAGCCGTAATGGCATTGATTCCAGCATAAATAGGAGGTAAAAAGCCCAAATCAAACCCCTTTATCTTGATCTTAAAAAGCAGGGCTACCACTACAGGGATTGCAATGGATAAAACGAGGATCAGCGTACGTAGCTGTTTACTTTTCTTTGCAGTTGATTCCATACTCTATTTGTAACAATTTGCGTAAATCTTTGTTCAATTGATCCACATCAGCGGTATATGTTCCTCTATAAATTCCACGAACGTATCCTTCACGATCAATCAGTACCATACCGTCTGAATGTGCAAATCCACCGGCAGCCATTGGATCCTTGTCGGCATGAACCATGAAGTTTTCTACTCCTAAACGATGAGTTTCAGTTTCATCTCCGGTTAACATGATCCAGTTCTTAGATTGGATGCCCATATCCTTTCTATACGTGCGTAGAACGGTCGGATTGTCGTGGTTTGGGTCGATCGTAAATGAAACGAACATCAGGTGCTTGGATATATCTTTTGTGATCGTATTCAAGCGTTTCATTTGGGACATCATCGGTGGACAAATACTTGGACAAGACGTGAAAAAGAAATTGGCGATCCAAACTTTTCCTTTCATTTCTTTCGAGTCTACCCAAAGCGAATCATGATTCAAATAGCGGAAATGTGGAATTCGGGGATAGATAGTATCCGCTGATTGAATGCCGTTGGTCTCCGTGATCACGATATCGTAATTCCCAACGTAAGGTAATGCTCTTTGTTTGATCGAATCGTTTCCAGAGCAACCTACTATAAGAATGAGAAGTGTTATGGCCAGTAAGATTTTCATTATTTCTTTTTTCTAGCAGCCTCTTTGTCGTATTGTTTCTCCAATAAAGCCATGTGGTCGCGCATCGTACGAATGGTACTTTCGGTTTTACCCGGTAAAACCATGCGCAAATGGTTCGTTTTATCCTGCAACAACATCAACTCTTGAAACGCCTCGCCACCAAAATACTTGTTGCCCTCTTGCAGCAAACTCTGATTGTTGTGCTTGATGTCATACAGACTTCGCGCATCGCCTTTAACAACGATCCAGATTGATGGGTCAAACGCTTCTACGCGATCTTTCAAGGTTGTAATGACGTCATTCAGCTTATCAGAAGATCCACCGGTACCATCTGTAAGAACTGAGACCAACTTGACATGTCCCAATTTTTTCTTGTTCTTACGCAGCTGCTGATAGATCAATTGATCCAAGTGCCAAACTGAGATCCCACAATTTTTCGGGCAGGTTGGCTGCAAGGTTGTAAAAATGACGATCTGATCTTTGAACGATTCGTTGGTGTAGACCTTGCCTTGACTATCTGTAAAACGATAGTTCGGCATAGCACCATAGTCCTCCAGGACTTTGAATTTGTGTTCACAACCACGCGTGGAAATGAACACTAATAAAGAAGCCGGACCAAATAAAAGCAGTAATACCATTACTGTTTTAAGCGGTCCGGCCTTCGAAATTGAATTAGCCATTGCTAAATATGATTATCCTCCGTAAGTATCCCAAGCACCATTTACTGCCAATCCTTCTGTCAAACAAATGAATAGCAAGTAAACAATAAAGATGAAATAAGGAACAAGGATGATGTATTTTAATACTTTTCTTTCGTCACCCAAGTGCATAAAAGTAAGTACGATATAACCGGCTTTCAAAACGGTCAATCCGATAAATAACAATTTAACGATCCACCAGCTTGGAGATGATTGTTTAACCATCGCACCCAATGCAACCTCAATGATAGTTACGATTGTAAGAATTGCTGTTACAACCCAAATCTTACGGCGAACTTTTTTTCCCTCTTCTTCGCTATGATGCGTATCTAAAGAGTATTCGTAAATGTCGTCTCTTTCCATATCTATAATTACTAAAAGATTAAACTAAGTAGAAGAATGTAAATACAAACACCCATACAAGGTCGACAAAGTGCCAGTACAATCCTGTTTTTTCAACCATTTCGTAGTGTCCACGCTTGTGGTAAGTACCTCTAACTACACCCAAGAAAATCAAGATATTGATAATTACTCCTGAGAATACGTGGAATCCGTGGAAACCAGTAATGAAGAAGAACAATTGAGCATATTGAGTTGGACCGTATTCATTTGGCTGAGACAAGTTCAACAAGTTCGCACCGTAAATGATACGTCCTTTATCTCCTGAGTTTACAGCTTCCCAATACAATTTCTCAGCTTCTTTTCCAGTAACTTCAGTACGTTTTGCAACTGCAATACCGTTTCCATCAGTTTTCAAGATCAATTTCATCTCATGATCAGCTGCACGCTTCCAAGTAACGATTGATCCATCATGCAAACGCATTTGGTTGTTTTCAACGTGTCCTGCAAGAACCGCATCACGGAAGTGGTGGTACAATTCAGCAGCATCTTCTTTGATCACTTCACCTTTCTTGTGGTGTTTTCCAGCCTCAACTACTGTAAAGCTTTCAAATTCTCCGAAATGTCCCTTAACAATTGCGCGGTATCCTTTGTATTGTCCACTTGCAATCTCAACAGATCCGAAATCTGTTCCGTGCATGAAGTGACTCCATTCCCAAGCTTGAGAACCTACGAAGAAAAATCCTCCAACGATCGTAGCCAACATCCATTTCACAACACCTTTCTTATCCATACGGTGACCAGCTTCAACAGCCAATACCATCGTTACAGAAGAAACGATCAAAATAAATGTCATCAAGGCAACATATGCCAATGGATATCCGTGACCTAGAAATGGTAAAGCTTCGAATGTTTCTTCACCAATCGGCCAAGCTCCTTCAGTTGCGTGTCGAACGAATCCGTAAGCAACCAACAAACCACCAAAAGTCAATGCATCGGAAACCAAGAAGAACCACATCATCATTTTTCCGTAGCTCACATTGAATGGAGAAACTTTACCACCCCAAGCGGTAGCAGAGTCGACGTGAGTTGTAGCGTGTCCTGCCATTTTCTAAATTTTTTTGTGCAAGTTTAATGAATAAAAAGCAAAAATAGCAATAAATAGGCCCACAATAGTCCTAAAAAGTGCCAGAATATTGCACCCAACCGAATGGATAAAAAATTGTACTCAACTAATGTTCCTGAAAATGAACGGATTGACATACGTAACATGTAAATCAGCGTTCCGAGCACATGGAGTAAGTGTAGGATAGTAATTATGTACAGGTACGAAGTGGCTTGATCCGGCGAATCATCCATTTTCATTTGTAAAGGAGCATCCAATTTCACACCGTTGTAATACAAGTTTCTCTCTTTGTATTGCAACTCTTTGCCCTTATAGTAAACCTTAAAATCTTTTCCGAATTTACCCTTGTGGAAGAAGTCACCACGACCATCACGCAGGTGAACAGCAAATTCCTCTAGGCGTGAAAGATCAACAAATCCAAGCTCTACCGTGTCTTGAACATAAAAGCGATTCCCTTTTCGGGTTACTTCCTGGTTCTTATATAACAAGGTGTATTTTCCGTAGTTTTTAATTTTTCCGGCATCCTTGCTTTTTGTGAAATTATTGAACTGTTTAGCAAAATCAGAAACGCCTTTTTTCTCTGTGTCGTTCAACAATTTTCCGGCAACGTAGTAATCGTTACCATCCACTTCCATGTATTTGTCATTGACTTTCAATTGATAATACATGCCGTAGCGTCCGTTTGATACTGTGATCTTACCTACCGCGTATGCACCTTTGTCAACCAATTGACCATAACCTTTGAATTGGAAATAGGCAAACGCAATGCCTAAAACAAAGGTTAATGGAACGGTGATCTTAAGAATGGTGGCATTACCTTTCAGCGCTTTGCGATTACCGATCTCAAGTACCAAACTACTCAGTGCCAGGATCACCGTTGAGATATAAAATGCAATCGGGAAGTCGTATTTTACCCAGAAAGCATCTCCCATGCTCACAATGTAAGCCGAAGTAAATCCAGCAAAAAGCATGACAACACTGAAAATGGCCACATAGACCAAATTCTTCTTCATTTTTTCCCGTTGTTCGGGGGCGAGTTCGCGCACAAAATCCTCTCTCATAACTCAATTTTTAAAACCCGGTTCCATGCAAAACGAGATCTTCAATAATCTTTTCCGGAATACGATCCCATACATACAAGAACTGGACAACCGGTAAATAAACAAACGAAGCGAACATGAGTTTTTTCGCATCTGAAATTTCTAATGTTAAAAGCAGGCGATAAGCCAAAAAGAAAAAGGCAAATCCAAAGAGGGAACCAACGATTAGCGTTGTTGTGCCGCACCAACCCATCAACCAAGGCAAAAGTGTAAATGGAATTAATGCCAATGAATAGGCCGCTATTTGATAGGCTGAATTTTTCGTACGACCGCTTTTAGAAGGTAACAACGAGAATCCAGCTTGTTGGTAATCATCATACACTACCCAAGCAATTGCCCAAAAATGGGGGAATTGCCACATGAATTGTACAAAGAACAAAACCCCTGGAACTAATCCAAAAGAATCAGATCCGGCAACTGCACCCAACATCGGTGGAATTGCTCCCGGAAACGCACCTACGAATACTGCCCACGTGGATACACGTTTCATGGGTGTGTAAATGAAGACATAGGATATGAACGCAGCCAGACCCAATAACATGGACCCCAAATTTAATTGATACAACATCCAAAGTCCGGGTAGTAAGCAGATAGTTACCACAATCAGCCCTTCACGAACCGTCATATCACCCATCGGTAAAGGACGTTTTCCTGTGCGGTTCATTAGAATATCTAATTCGCGTTCCCAGATCTGATTGGAACCATTAGAAGCTGCTGTTACCAAAAGACCGCCAACAAGCAACCAGGTAATTTCCAAACCATCGTGGGCACCAACGAACAAATAACCGGATAAGGCAGACAGAATAACGAGCGAGGCCAAACGGAATTTGGTGAAATTCATGTACATTTTGACCTTTTTACCGAAGCTCATGGTGTGCCTTTTTTGGATCGTCCGCAAATTTACGCTTTCAGAACGAACTAGCGTGCGATTTTAGTCACTTTTCCGATCAGAAAAGTCGACGAGGTGAGAAAAGCGACGAGCGGACTCCAATAACCAACACAGGATCAAAACGTGCAGAAATATCTCCCCAACTGTATTTGCCTGCAATTTGACAATAAGCCTGCAGAGGCAAGGCAGGAAGCGGATGCTGGATGGATAGACCCAACTCGAATGAGCGAATAGTGGTTCCCTGACCAATGGTGTTTCCGTATTCAAGGGTTGCAGGTCGCATGGTATATGGCTTGTAGACATCACCACCCCAAGAAACAGTGTCAGAATCATATCCTTTCAACTGAAAAACGGCATAACCCATTACGTGAAAGAGTTTATATCTCGTTTGTAGTTGCGCTAAAATTTCGGCGAAATTACTTCCAAGAGGATGTCCCATCGGTCTACCTAACTGTCCGGAATTCTGCCCGAAATTGATGTGTGAATAAGTGTAAGGACGAATCACATTGCCTTCAATACGATAACCGATATTGCGTATCTTGCCCTTAACTCCCAATTGAGCGCCATACTTATTGGCCCACCAGCGCGTGCGATTTCTGATTTCTCCTAAAACAAATTCGTCTAAGGACAACTGCCCATAAATAGTGTGGTTTAGCAAGCGAATGTGCGTATGAGCACCCAACAACACATTGTCGGCGGAACCTAAACTGTATTCCTGAGGTCTAAAGAAGGCAATCGGGTTCAAGTATTCAATTTCAAATCCGCGCTTTAAATTCCCATCTGTAGGTTGAAACAAAACAGCTTCGTAGAGTGTGATATTCCATTTATTGGTGACATTCCAGCTGAGGTAGTGACTAGCTTGAAACTTCCAATAACGCGCACTATCCTGCTCGTGCAAGAATTGGTACAAGAGTCCGTATTCCAAACGCCAAAACTTGACCCGCATTTGAGCAAAGGGATTCGGAGCAACTTGGTCACCTTGCAAAAGTGATCGGTATCCCTCTCCAAAGAATTGCTGATCTACACCAAAACTTGTCTGGATAATGTCGTTGTGCGTATAACTGAAACGTGTTCGGAAATCGTTGTACCAATAGCCATTTCGGGTATGCAAAGGCAACAAGAAGGCGTGGTCTTGACGGTGATCTTCTCGCAGATTCCATCCGCTCAAAAAGCGGGTGCGATTGTACCATTTTTTGCCGATCCATTCTCCTTGAAAGCCAACGCTTGCCCGGTAGCGGAATGCTGTATCGTATTGCGCATAGCTATCGGAAATTAACTTAATGACCAAGACATTCGCGTGTGCAGAATCTTTTCCGCAATGTTTCGGATCGATCACTTTGCGAATCGCTGGTTGAATGTGATCGTGATCGGAATCCAAATTCTTTGGAATGGTGAACAAACTGTCAGCTATTGGCGCAACGATCTGCTGTCCCCAAAGCGTAAAGCTGGAAAGAACCAAAATGATATGTAGAGCGGCTCTCATTAGAAGTCACTGTATAAATTGGTCAATTGTGTACGTATACCGGCGCTGATCCAGGTATTTTTTGTATCCGTAACACTTGTACTCGTTTGACGATATTGTTGTCTTACAAATAAATCCAATCCATAAGCGCGATTGAAACGGTATCCCAGTTCTACCTGTTGGAAGATCACTTGTTGATTGATGTAATCTTGGTTTGTGTACAACGGCAATAAATGCTGATAGTTCGCATTTTGATTCAGGTAAAAGTTGGCCTGCGCGTTCAGGAAAAAATGTTTCCAATCGACGTGCATTCGGAAGACCAATTCATCCACTCCGCTACCCATAGGATGTGCCAATGGAAGATTTCCGTTTGTTGCATGCAAGCGTGGATTTGCAGCGGCATAAGCTTGTTTATCCGTGTGATTGTATTCTACCTGAACAAATGAAATCGGAAAACGTGGGTGGTGGAAGCGCACGCCTGCCTGGTAAAACAGACTGTTTGAACTTATTGGATTCATTCCTATTTGTCCGTAAAGGTAAAGCGAACGTAGATCCAAATAGGCATCTAACCCGATCATCGAGTAGGCGTTATCAGAAATTGCTTCTTGCAAGACACTTGCTCCCGGAACTGGAATAAAGTATGCCGCTTGGATAGGTTTTTTTTGAAGGGAATCGCCGCGATACCAAGTTCCGGTTTCCACAATTCCGATCCCACTTTTAGGATTCGGATGAAAGTAAATACTGGAAAGGCTAAGCGATTTGGTTTCGTAAAAAGCTTCTACGTTTGTTGTTTGAGGTCTGCGCAATAAATTCTGACCACGCATGCGCACCATTTGAAAATCCCAAAGCGCGCCAAGTTTGTAATGTACACGTAAATTCATTCCGGGCAGGGAATTATCCGACCAGAACAAAGATCGGTAACCGCTTCCTAAAAAGACCGGTTGATTGCCCCAATACAGATTTAAGTTTTTGAGCATTTGCCAGCGCACCATTCCCACGGCATAGGCGTAATCCAAACCTTCTGTTTTAAAATATTTGGTGCGTGCTGCTCCGGGAACAACCCCATTCTGCTGTTGGTATGTTGAGTCAGTTAAGGGATAAAGTTCACCGCGACTTAAGGCGTAGTTGTGCAAATAGGGCGCGAAGACTGCTTGATTTTCATAGAAAGAGGTGGTGAAAAAGACGGTTTTACCTAAAGCACCTTCCATACGAACGCCACGTGTGTTTTGCATTCGTCTGCCCAAGGTGTCGTTCAATCCTTTTCCCAGTTGAACATCCAATAAAGGGGTGATCCACAAGGAACCTTCCTTTTTATGCAGTTCAATCAATTCTTTGTTGTACAGTGCATAACCAAATGCGGAATAGCGAACGGTAGAATCTGCTAGTATTTTGTACAAATCAATCTCGGCATTTTCCTGAGGAAACACAGGTATTCCGGGGTGCGCTAAAAAGGATTGGTCTCGGAAATAGCTTGCGATGGGCAAAATGCGGTCTTGAGCAAACAACCCTTCCAAATTGAGCATCAGGAAAATGAAAATACCAATCGCAATTCTCATAGTTCAGAAGAAGTTTGTACAGCTGCCGTTTCGACAATAAAATACGGATTGAACAAATTGGCTTTGTTGTAATAAAGCGAATGTCCTTTTTCAGCATGGATCACACGTCCACCCAACGATTCAATGATCGCATGCCCGGCGGCAATATCCCATTCCATGGTTGGGGCAAATCGGGCATAAATATCTGCATGTCCGGCAGCCAGGTCCATGAACTTCAGAGCACTTCCTTTTTTCAAGAATGTGACATCTCCGTAACGTTCGCGCATCAAACGGTTAAAGGCGAGGTCGCTGTTAGAATCTTGAGAACGACTAATTGCGATCACCAGAGGTTCGTTGATCTTATGTTTGCGATCGATGAAGCGCCAATTTGTTGGTTCATGAACGGAGTCGAAGGAAACAAAAGCTGCACGAATGGTTCTTCCTCCTACTAAAATGGTTCTTTCTACTGGTGAGGCAATGATTCCTAGAACAGGTTCCTGGTTATGGATCAGAGAGATGCAAACAGCAAATTCAGGGCTTCTTCGAACAAATTCTTTGGTTCCGTCCAATGGATCAACACACCAAACTAAAGACCAATCCTTGCGGATCTCATAATCGGAATGTGTGCCCTCTTCACTAACTATTGGGATTCCGGTTTCATTGAGATGAGCCATGAGGATTTCATTGGATGCCAGATCAGCTTGTGTTACAGGCGAACCGTCCGCTTTGTGCGCTGCATCAAAATGCCCATCGTAATAGGACATAATTGACTCAGAAGCATCAACAGCTGCTTGCAGCGCTACGAACGTCCAATGTCTTAAATTCTCCTCTAACATCGTTCTAAAAGTAAGGCATTTCGCAAAAACGACCTAAAAAGTTGATAGCTAATTCCATTTAGCCCTGAAACTTATTCACAAAAGCCCGCAAGCATTAAGTCGGATGTGTATATTTGACTAGCAAAAACAGCTTGGTTCAACTATGAGCACAAACAAAGTACATAAGAAAGTTCCTGACTTCTTGCTGAGTCCATCGGTGGATAAAGTGGGAGTGGAGGAACGCGTTGCCCGTTTTCAAACCAGATCGATCAAAAACGAAGCGAAAATGGAAGGATTGAAAATGGTCTTAAACATGATCGATCTTACAACGCTAGAAGGTAAAGATACACCTGGAAAGGTTCGTCAAATGTGTTACAAAGCACAACATTTACACGACGCCTATCCTGGGCTCCCAAATGTGGCTGCTGTCTGCGTTTATCCCTCCATGGTAGGCATTGCTAAGAAGGCAGTTGGTAATTCTGGTGTAAAAGTAGCTTCTGTTTCTACGGCCTTTCCAAGTGGACAAGCACCGTCCGACATTAAAGTTCGCGATACCAAATTTGCCGTGGATGAAGGTGCGGATGAGATCGATATGGTCATCTCTCGCGGCAAGTTCTTGGCAGGTGAATATAACTTTGTATTCGACGAAATTGCTATGATCAAGGAAGCTTGCGGATCGGCTCGTTTGAAGGTGATCCTGGAAACAGGAGAATTAGCCTCACTGGATCAAGTACGCAGAGCGAGCGATATTGCTATGTATGCAGGAGCGGATTTTATCAAAACTTCAACCGGTAAGATCCAACCAGCAGCTACGATGCAAGTGACCTATACCATGCTTTGTGCGATCAAAGATTTTTACCTAAAAACAGGAGTAAAAGTTGGGATGAAACCAGCAGGAGGGATCTCCTCTTCGAAATTGGCTTTACACAACCTGGTTATGGTAAAAGAAACCTTAGGCAATGGTTGGCTCGACAATGAGTGGTTCCGTTTTGGGGCTAGTTCATTAGCGAATGATGTCTTGATGCAAATATTAAAACAAAGTACCGGTCACTATCAAAGTGCCGATTATTTTTCGATCGACTAAGATGGCAAAGAATAAAAAGAACAACGCGGATAGCAAAGCGCCGGTTTTCGATTTCAACGGAGGCTGGAATTATAGCGCAAGTCCGGAGAGTACGAGTCATTTAAAACTGAAGGCACGTTACGAATTGTACATCGATGGAAAATTTGTAGCACCTGCTGGAGGCGAGTATTTTAAAACCACAAATCCGGCTACTGAAACCGTTTTGGCTGAAGTGGCTTATGGGCGTGATGCAGATATCGACAAAGCAGTTGCCGCTGCTCGAAAGGCCTATACCGAGGTGTGGTCAAAGATGAGCGGAAAGGAACGCGGTAAATACATTTTCCGCATTGCTCGCATGATGCAGGAAAAAGCGCGTGAATTGGCAGTTGCAGAATGTTTAGATACCGGTAAACCAATTCGCGAATCGCGCGATGTGGATGTTCCTTTGGCGTGTAATCATTTCTTTTATTATGCCGGTTGGGCAGATAAGTTGGCCTATGCATTCCCGAATCGCAAGGTGGAATCCTTGGGTGTTGCCGGTCAGATCATTCCTTGGAATTTCCCGCTATTGATGGCAGCTTGGAAAATCGCTCCGGCTTTAGCTTGTGGAAACACAGTAGTCTTGAAACCGGCAGAAACTACTCCGTTAACAGCGATGTTATTGGCGGAGATCATCCACGAATCTGGTTTGCCGGCTGGTGTGGTGAATATTGTTACAGGTCATGGTGACACGGGTGCTGCTTTGGTAAATCATCCGGATGTGAATAAGATCGCCTTCACCGGGTCTACAAATGTTGGTAAGATCATCCAAAGTGCTGTGGCCGGAACAGGTAAGAAACTTACCCTGGAACTGGGCGGAAAATCGGCAAATATCATTTTTGAAGATGCTCCGCTAGACCAAGCCGTGGAAGGAATCGTAAATGGGATCTTTTTCAATCAAGGACATGTGTGTTGTGCAGGATCGCGTCTTTTTGTTCAGGAATCAGTTGCTGAAACGGTAATTGCAAAATTGAAAGATCGTTTGGATACTTTGTATGTCGGTGATCCATTGGATAAGAATACAGATATCGGTGCTGTGAATTCTAAAGAACAATACGAAACGATTCAGAAATACATTCAAATAGGTAAGGACGAAGGAGCAACGATGTATGAAAGTGCTTGTGCTCTTCCAAAAAAAGGATTTTTCGTCCGACCAACATTGTTTACGGATGTAGCTCAATCTAGCAGAATTGCTCAGGAGGAGATCTTTGGTCCGGTATTGACGATCCAGACTTTCCGTACGATCGATGAGGTGATCCAAAAAGCGAACAACACGCCTTATGGATTGGCTGCTGGAGTTTGGACAGACAAAGGTTCGCGCATATTTAATATGACGACGAAGTTGCGTGCCGGAGTGGTTTGGGCAAATACCTACAACAAGTTCGATCCAGTTTCGCCATTCGGCGGCTACAAGGAAAGTGGTTTTGGTCGCGAAGGAGGCGTACAAGGATTGGGAGCGTATTTGAAAATGTAAAATTGAGAATGTAAAATTGAAAAGTTCAAATTGAA
>JBMLQF010000051.1:12184-39349 GCA_049241705.1 Fluviicola sp.
AAATTGAAAAGTTCAAATTGAACAGGTGGGCAAGAAATAGTTGTTCTCAAGATTTAAGAAGCGATGTTTTTCGCTATATTAAATAGGAAATCGGAGTAAATGACGAAGAAACCACATGAAATCAAGGAAAGAACTTTTTGTTTTGCTTTAGACACAATAAAGATTTGTTTGGAAATTGATAAAAGAGAGAAATTTCAAGTATTAACCAAACAATTGATGCGAAGTGCTTCTTCAGTAGGAGCGAATGTTAGGGAAGCAAGAAATGCTGAAAGTAAGAATGATTTTATTCAAAAATTGTCAGTTGCGCTCAAGGAATGCGATGAGACAAATTATTGGATATCACTTTTAATTGAATTAACTGAAACTAAAAGAGAGAATTTGGAAAGATTGTTAACCGAATCTGATGAAATAATGCGTGTTTTGAGTTCAATTATTTTGAAATCAAAGGCAAATTCAAATTGGAAAAAGCGTTAGTTCTTTTCACTTCTTCATTGTAAATTATCAATTCATGAGTCGTTTGGAAATACTAAAAACATACAAGATCTTCATCGGGGGGGCTTTTCCTCGAACTGAGTCAGGAAGATACTATCAACCTTTGAATAAGAAGGGTGAAGTTTTGGCGAATATGTGTCTCTCATCTCGAAAGGACCTGCGCAATGCGGTTGTTGCGGCTCGAAAGGCGTTTGGTGGATGGAGCGAACGTACAGCATTCAATCGCGGACAGATCCTTTACCGGATTGCCGAAATGTTGGAAGGACGCAGCGCGCAGTTTGTTGAAGAATTAGTAAAACAAGGGCTCACTCAGGCGAAAGCAGAGGCAGAAGTTGCCCTGTCTGTGGATCGTTGCGTGTACTATGCAGGATGGTGCGATAAGTACCAACAGATTTTCAGTAGTGTAAATCCAGTGTCGAGTTCACATTTCAATTTCTCAGCGCTGGAACCAATGGGTGTTGTTGGAGTTCTTGCTCCTGAGAAGAACGGACTGATTGGTTTGGTTTCAACGATCCTACCGGTAATTGCAGGAGGAAATACAGTGGTAGTTTTAGCCTCTGAAAGCATGCCGTTGTGCGCGATCACTTTGGCAGAAGTTTTAGCTACATCAGATCTTCCAGGTGGAGTGGTAAATATTTTGACAGGGACTTCGAAAGAATTGTTGGATCAATTCCATGCTCACATGGATATCAACGCGGTAGTTATCTCAGGCCGATCTCAGGAGGATGTAGCGGCCCTGGAAAAAGGAGCGACTGTGAATGTGAAGCGTGTGTTCCATTGGGATGCCGATTTTACAAAAGAAACAGCAGAGGATCCTTACTATATCAATGACTTACAAGAAGTAAAAACTACTTGGCATCCAATCGAACATGTGGGAGGAGCCACAAGTAGCTATTAAATAAAAAAAGCGCTTCAATTTGAAGCGCTTTTTTTTAATTCGTTCGAACCAACTTGAATGGTTCTTTACTCGGAAATTTCGATTTGAAATAAGAACCTAATTTCTTTTCATCTACCGTCACTTCGATAACCACGTCGCTGTTACCTTCGGGGTCATCTGTTTCTAATGGTTTGGCTTCAATAGTCGTGAAAAATGGTTTCAGATCTTCCAGGCTTGCGTTTCCATCGGTCCACATGCCGTACAATTCGTAGTCATTACCTTTTTTGACCATTTTAAAGATCGTTACATTTGGCTCAACACCAAGACATAAGTACACATCCTTTTTAATAGTCGTTAGGAAAATACTGTCGTTTAAAACCATCACATTCGTTCCTTCCGAATTGCTCATTTCGAGCTGTTTTGATTTGATTTCGATTTTTGTTCCAACCGCTCCATCCATCAATGATGACATGGATTCCGGATATTGCAGGTCATAAACGCCCACCATTTCTTTTGGAAATTCAGATTTGCGTTTTCCGGGAATATTCTTGCTAGTTACCATTGTGCAAGAAGTCATCACCAACAACAAACTTGCGATCCAAAAAAGATGTTTCATGAAATATATTTAAACGAATGTAAGAAAAAAGCCCGGACCAGAAACCGTGCGAAACGGGATTCTGAGATCCGGGCAATAATTATTGTGTGAGGAAATATTATCCTACTAGTGCCTGATATCCAGCAGCGTCAAGCAAAGCATCCAACTCAGAAGCATTGCTGATCTTAACCTTGATCATCCAACCATCTCCATAAGGATCCTTATTCACTGCCTCTGGATTGGACTCCAATCCTTCGTTGAACTCAACGATCTCACCAGAAACCGGCATGAACAAATCAGAAACTGTTTTAACAGCTTCAACTGATCCAAATACTTCTTCTTGATCCAATGTTTCCCCCACTGTCTCAATTTCAACGTAAACGATGTCACCCAATTCACTTTGTGCGAAATCAGTGATACCAATTGTAGCGATGTCACCTTCAACACTTACCCACTCATGGTCCTTCGTGTACTTCAAATTTGCCGGAATATTCATTTTGTAATTTTTCTTTGGTTAGTAACCTTAATTCATGCCCTCCAACTGATGAGCAACGCAAAGGTAATTTTTTTTCCTTCACTTACTACATACCCGGTTGTACAAGTGACGTTGTATTTTCTTTTTGCATGATTAACTTTGCGTTATGGTAAATGCAGACCAACTCAAAGAAATCAATGATCGCGTCGAGGCGATTGCCGCATACTTGAAAATTCCGGAAAAGGAAATGAGTTTGCGCGAAAAAGAATTGAAAGCTCAGGATCCTAACTTTTGGGATGATCCGAAAAAAGCAGAGATCGCCATGAAGGAAATTCGTGGCTTGAAATATTGGATCGAATCTTACAAAACCTTGAGAACACAAGCGGATGACTTGGAAGTTTTGATCGATTTTGTGCGCGAAGGAGCGGCAGAAGAAGAAGAATGCGATGAAGCTTACAAGAATCTTTTGTCCGTGATCGAAGAGGTGGAGTTGAAAAACATGCTTTCTGGTGAAGAAGATGCATTGAGTGCTGTATTGCAGATCACAGCAGGTGCCGGAGGTACTGAAGCTTGTGACTGGGCAGGTATGTTAATGCGGATGTACATCATGTGGGGAGAAAAAAATGGCTACAAAGTAAAAGAATTGAACTTCCAAGAAGGCGATGTTGCTGGAATCAAAACAGTTACACTCGAATTTGAAGGGGAATTTGCATTCGGTTATTTGAAAGGTGAGAACGGGATCCATCGCTTGGTACGTGTGAGTCCTTACAATGCGCAAGGTAAACGCATGACCTCTTTTGCTTCTGTTTATGTGTATCCTTCTGTTGATGATACAATTGAAATTTACATCAACCCGGCAGACATTACTTTCGAGACCTTCCGTTCAGGAGGTGCCGGTGGTCAGAACGTAAACAAGGTTGAGACCGCCGTTCGTTTGCGTCACGCCCCTTCAGGTATTATCATTGAAAACTCGGAGTCTCGCTCTCAGCTTGCCAATAAAGAAAAGGCCATGCAATTGTTGCGTTCTCAGTTATATGAGATCGAATTGCGTAAACGCGCTGAATCGCGTGAACAGATCGAGGCAGGTAAGAAAAAGATCGAATGGGGTTCTCAGATCAGAAGCTATGTACTAGATGATCGCCGTGTGAAAGACCACAGAACTGATTACACGGTAAATGATCCGGACAAAGTTTTAAATGGTGAATTAACGCCATTCTTGAAGTCATACTTAATGACTTACGGAAGTTAATCCACCCGCGCGTGGAATTTTTCTTATCTTCGAATATGTCAATTCGATACTTGCTGTTCTTGTTTCTTGTTGTATCGTTCTCGGTGCGAGGTGGGGATAAGTGGGCAGAATTTACCCTCGAACAGTTGGATAGTCTTCAATTCGAAAGATTGGAAAATGGGGGAGGAGATCCATCGGAGATAGCCATGCTTATCATTGAGCGTTCTAAGCAAAACTCCAGTATTTACCTGATCAATGCCTACACAGTTCTGGGAATCGTGAATAAGAACAAAGGGTTTTACGTATCCGCGTTGAATTACAATTTGAAGGCCTTAACGGTTGCAGAACGCATGCATGATCAAGGTAGGATTTCTGCATGTATGAATAACATTGGGATCCTCTATGATTTGCAAGAGAATTACGAGAAAGCCATTGTTTACTTTGAAAAGAGCTTAAAACTCGAGGATAAATTGAACCAGCCTTTACAGCGGTCGATTCGTTTATTCAATCTGGGAGACAGTTATAATGCTCTTGCACAGTACGACGAGGCGATTGGATATTACACCTCCTCTTTGTTGATTGAGAAAAAATTGAAAAATGATCTGGGTGTGGTTTATGCCGAACTTGGTTTGATCGACGTGTACTTAAAAACTGATCGTTTGACAGATGCAGGCGCCTTGTTGGGTCGCATTGATCAAAAAGCCTTTGATTTTGAAACGCGTGTAATGCACGCACGTTTGTCAGGGGTATATACGCTAAAAATGAATGCTATAGCTGAAGCAATCAACTCCTTAAAAAAGGCAGAGACTTTAGCCAAACAATACGATCTAAAGGCAGAGTTGCTTCAGGTTTACAATGAATTGGCTTTGGCTTTTGCGAAATCCGGAGATGAAACGGCAGAAAACAAATACCTGAAGGCAAGTATTACCCTGAATAAAGAACTTCAAAGCAATTTGATCAAGAATCAGCTTGAGGACCTTACCTATCAGCAGGAAATGGAGCGTAAAGAAATGGAGTTGCGCTATGTCAAAGAACAGAAATCTTTGGCAGAGAAAAACGCCCGGGCCTTAAAGGACTTGCGCAAGTTTGATTGGCGAATTACTATCTTTAGCTTATTCGGAATGTTTTCGGTGGTGGTATTGGTAGTTATTGGTGTGAAACGCTTAACAAGAACAACATGAATGGGTGGTTAACCATAAAATGGGTTCGTCTCGGATTGTTGTTGGCGCTTTCTGGTATCGTCAGTTGGTTTTTGGGTTACCAGGAGTTTGGCGATTTTTTACCAACGGCATTGGAGTATTTAAGTCTCATGCTAATTCCCGGGGCCGTCTATCTATTCTTCGAATGGGGGCGCATGCGTTTACGCAAACAAGGAATATATGCTGAGTCCGTTACCATCTTCCTGAGTTTTTTGATTGGATCGGTAATCGCGTACTTTCTAATACAAGTGGATCAACTGTACGCCGTTGCCTATTTCGCTGGTTATTTCATTCTCGCGAGTTTTCTGAGTTTGATTTATTACGTGGTAAATCTATTCAGAGATCTGGAATGGAAGATGGCTCAGCCGCAACAAGGCAGAACGGTTAGTGCCAAAGAAATATTATTAGAGCAACCGGGGTTGTTTGAGTTGCTGAATCCAAAGGGAAGAGTTGTTTTAAGTATTCCATTTGACAGCTTGCTTTGTTTTGAAGCAAACGACAACTATATCAATATCTATTTTGAAGGTGAAAATGGTCTTCAAAAACGTATGGAACGTTTATCCATGAAGAAGGTAGAAGTGTTAATTGAGCCTGTAGCTGAACAGTTTTTACGGGTGCACAAATCTTATCTGATCAACCGTCAAAAAGTACGTGCCATACACGGCAAAGCACAAAATTATCAGCTTCAAATGGATCAACTTGATTTCGAGGTTCCTGTGTCGAGGAGAATGCCAATCTATGATTATTTCCCTAACATTTGACCACAATAAAATAGCATTTCACCCCAAAAACAGGCTGTTTACAATCAATCCTAGCCACTTACGACAATCTTTTTTTCAGATCAAATTCAAGACCTAGTTTCGCAGAGTGGTCCGCTGAGGATTCTAAAACTGCGCTAACATGAAAAAATTATTGTCATTCACTTTTGTTGCTCTTGGTTGGGTTGTATCACATGCCCAATTGACAGTTAACAACACACTTTATAGTGTTACTCAATTAGTAGACGGTGTATTGGTTCCAACCTCGAATGGTACAATCATTTCGAACGTACAATTTGGAGGTGTTTACAATCAAAGTTCTCGTTATCAAATCGGTTATTTCACCACAGCAACTTCTACGGCAACTCAAATGGGTATGGGTTCTGGTGTCATGATCACTTCTGGAAATACCAGTGAGATTCCATTGGCTTTGGGAACTGATCCACGTGCCGCTCAATTGTCTCGAAATTATGTTTCGTGCACGACAGGAGAAATCAGAAGAACGACTACCACAGGAACGTGCACGAATGTTCAAAATGACCTGGTGGTTTTGTCGGGAAATACAAACTACTTCAATACAGCCGTCCTAGAATTTGATTTTGTCCCGGTTACAAGTAATGTGTCTTTTCGTTATGTATTTGGCTCGGAAGAATTTGAAGACAACAGTGGTTTGATCAATTATCAATGTTCTGATTACAGCGATCGATTTGGGTTCCTTTTAAGTGGACCAGGAATCGCAGGCGGTCAGGGTTATACGAATAACGCAAAGAATATCGCACGTTTGGCAAATGGTTCTATTGTTTCGATCAATTCTGTAAATAATGGGGTGGTTGGTAGTTCAGGCGGTGGACCAATGGCTTCAAAATGTTTGGCTGCCAATGCGAGCTGGGTGAATAACAATCCAGTTGCAGAGTATTTCGGTCCGATCCAAGGAACTCAAATGAATGGAAATACACGTGTACTTACGGCTTACCAAGGTGGATTGACTCCGGGAGCTACTTATCATATCCGTTTGATTATCATGGATGTTAGTGACGGTGCATACGATAGTGTTGTTTACTTAGAGGCTGGAAGTTTCTCTACTACAACAAACCCATTACCGGTTGTTTTAGGTCCATTTTCTGCACTTTGTGAAAAGAACAAAGGAGTAGTGGTTAAATGGGACACGGAAAGCGAAAGAAATAACGAACGTTTCTTCTTAGAAAGATCCACTTCCAATGAGGAATTTGAGCTATTGACGACAGTTGAGGGACATGGCACATCAGATGAAACACATCATTACACGTACATTGACGAAAATGCTCCGCTTGGGGTTAATTATTATCGCTTGGTTCAAGAAGATGAAAACGGGAAACGAACATTGTTGGAAACGATCGCCGTGTACAATTCGTGTACCTTAGATAATCCAAATGGCTACATCGTTGGGTACTCTGAAGAGAACAACGCGCTTCAGTTGAACTACAGCGTTGATAAACGTGAAATCGCAAATGTGTTCCTCTATGATCTTGCAGGGAACATTGTCCAACATTGGGAAGTAGAGTTAAGTCCATCAGAAGTAACCACATCTTTGCCAGTAGAGAATGCCTTTGCAGACGGCATTTACATGATCAAGATTCAAAATAACGAACAAGTTTATACTACTAAAACCCACTTGTCACACTAAGAAGCTACATTAAACAGGTATACCGGATGCAATTCTAAACAGGTGGCATCCGGTATTTTAAACAGAGAAAATGAAATTAAACGTCATCATAGAATCCATTATTGTCACTGTCATTTCCATTATTGGAAGTGTAACGGGAAGAATGGCCTATGAATAGCAGAGCACAAAGCAGTTTTAGGTTAAGCCATTCCCCACAAGGAATGGCTTTTTAATTTGTAATCCATATCAACATGAATTATTATAATAACAACACAGTCGTATTTTTCAATGGAGAGTTTGTCAAAGCACAAGATGCAATGGTGAGCGCTTACAATCAAACAATGCATTATGGTAATGGGGTCTTCGAAGGAATTCGTTCCTACGATACCGAGGATGGAACCCGCATTTTTAAAGCAAAAGAGCATTACGATCGCTTGCATTATTCTGCAAACAAGATGCATTTCAATATTCCATATTCTTCTCAAGAGTTGGAAGCAATCACCTATGAGTTATTGCGTAGAAATGATCTGAAAGATGCCTATATCCGCCCGTTGGTTTTCTTGGGTGCGAATATGTCATTAACCCCAACTGAAGAGGTACATGTTGTGATCATGGCTTGGGAATGGGGAAAGTACCTAGGCGATCAGTTACTTCGTGTTACGGTTTCTCCTTACCAACGACCGAATCCGAAGAGCTGTCATGTGGATGCTAAAGTAGTTGGACATTATACAAATAGCATCCTCGCAACTACCGAGGCAAAATCGCGTGGTTTTGATGAGGCTTTGTTAACGGATGCAAATGGTTTTGTTGCGGAAGGTCCGGGAGCCAATCTATTTTTTGAAAAAGATGGAAAATTGGTGACACCTCCACTTGGAAATATCTTGCCTGGAATTACCCGTGCAACTGTACTGGAATTGGCAAAAGAACTCGGAGTATCAGTGGAAGAACGCTATTTCACTCCGGAAGAATTGAAGCAGGCAGATGCGGCTTTCTTTTGCGGAACTGCAGCAGAGGTTATCGGATTGAAATGTTTGGATGAGGTGGAATTCCCTACTAAATGGGAAGATTCTGTTTGTCACTTGATCCAACGACGCTACCGCATGCGCGTTTCTGTGAATGAATATCACCAATTACACATATAGATCATGGAACTGAACAAATATTCAAAGACGATCACTCAAGATCCTACACAACCGGCTGCGCAAGCCATGCTTTATGGAATTGGCTTTTCTGATGAAGATTTCAAAAAAGCACAAGTAGGAATCGTGAGTACGGGATATGAAGGGAATACCTGTAACATGCACCTGAATGCTTTGGCGAAAGAAGTTAAATTGGGTGTTCAAGAGAGAGAACTTGTAGGTTTGGTTTTCCATTCAATCGGAGTTTCTGATGGGATTTCGAACGGGACAACCGGAATGCGCTACTCGTTGGTTTCCAGAGATGTGATTGCAGATTCGATCGAAACAGTAATGGGCGCACAATGGTACGATGGTCTCGTGGCTGTAGTGGGTTGCGACAAGAACATGCCCGGTTCCGTGATCGCTATGGGTCGCTTGAACAGACCTGCGATCATGTTGTATGGTGGAACCATCCATTCTGGAGAATACAAAGGTCAGAAACTCAATATAGTTTCGGCGTTTGAGGCCCTCGGACAACATCTTCAGGGTACCTTGCCAGACGAAGATTACAAAGGAATCATCAAAAATGCTTGTCCCGGTGCAGGAGCTTGTGGCGGCATGTACACAGCAAATACGATGGCTGCAGCGGTAGAGGCATTGGGAATGAGTTTGCCTTATTCCTCTTCAAATCCGGCCCTGAGTGATGACAAACGCGCAGAGTGTTTTCAAGTAGGTAAGGCCATGCGCTTGTTGTTGGAAAAAGACATCAAACCTCGCGATATCATGACGCGAGCAGCTTTTGAAAATGCAATGACGGTCGTAACTGTGATGGGCGGATCAACGAATGCTGTGATGCACTTAATAGCGATGGCGGCTTCTGTGGGTGTCGAATTGACATTGGCGGATTTTCAGCGTATATCAGATCGCACGCCCGTACTTGCAGATCTAAAACCAAGTGGTAAGTATCTCATGGAAGATGTTCACGAAATAGGTGGAATACCAGCGGTGATGAAATATCTATGGCAACAAGGTTTGATCGATGGTTCATGCTTGACGGTTACTGGAAAAACGCTGGCAGAAAATTTAGAGTTGATTCCGTCTTTGCCTCATGAACAAGAAGTCATTAAAAGATTGGAAAATCCGGTCTCACCTCACGGACACCTACAGATGTTGTTTGGAAATATAGCTCCAGAAGGTGCAGTTGCTAAAATATCTGGGAAAGAAGGAGAGCGTTTTTCCGGAAAGGCCAAAGTTTTTGAAGATGAAAATGACATCATCGCGGCAGTTCGAAACTATGAAATTGAAGCAGGAACAGTTGTAGTGATCCGTTATTGTGGTCCTAAAGGCGGCCCGGGAATGCCGGAAATGTTGAAGCCTACTTCGGCAATCATGGGTGCTGGATTGGGGAAAGATGTTGCACTGATTACTGATGGGCGTTTTTCCGGCGGTTCACATGGCTTCGTTGTGGGACACGTCACGCCTGAAGCTTTTGTGGGTGGTCCGATCGCCTTGTTAAAGGATGGAGACATGATCCACATCGACGCCGTGAAGAATACCTTGCATGTAGAACTTACAGATGAGGAACTTGCTGCTCGTAAAAAAGCATGGAAGCAACCGGAACCACCTGTAAAACAAGGAGTTTTATACAAATATTTACAATCCGTTTCCTCGGCATCTCGAGGTTGCGTAACAGATGCTTATCATGGAGAATAGATCAATGACCGGCGCCGAGATAGTCATGCAATGCTTGCTTGCAGAACAGGTGGATACGATTTTTGGATATCCGGGTGGAGCGATCATGCCAATCTACGATGCCTTGTACGACTTTCAGGAAGAGATCAAACACGTTCTGGTGCGGCATGAGCAAGGAGCAATACATGCGGCTCAAGGTTTTGCGCGGGTTTCCGGTAGAACCGGGGTGGTTTTTGCTACTTCCGGACCTGGAGCAACGAATCTCATTACTGGTTTGGCGGATGCACAGATAGATTCAACACCGGTAGTTTGTATTACTGGTCAGGTCGCATCGCACTTATTAGGAACCGACGCGTTTCAGGAAACAGATGTGATCGGGATATCGATGCCAGTTACAAAATGGAACGTTCAAGTAACTCGCGCTGAAGATATCGCGCCGGCTATAGCCAAGGCCTTCTATATCGCAGCTTCCGGAAGACCGGGACCAGTATTGGTTGATATCACGAAGGATGCACAGTTTGGCTTGGCGAATTTTACGTATGAGCCGTGCAATGCGATCAGAAGTTATAAGCCGAAACCCACTTTGGATGAGGCCAAACTTCAAGAAGCTGCTGTGCTCATCAATGCGGCAAAAAAGCCCTATTTATTGATCGGACAAGGCGTGTTGTTGAGTGGTGCAGGAGATGCGCTTCAAGCCTTTGTTGAGAAAACGGATATTCCGGTAGCCTCAACCTTGATGGGACTTGGTGCTTTTCCCGCAGATCATCCGAATTACGTAGGGTATCTTGGGATGCACGGCAATTATGCGCCAAATGTATTAACAAATGAATGCGACGTATTGCTTGCAGTCGGTATGCGCTTTGATGACCGAGTTACCGGTGATGTGTCTCGCTATGCGAAGCAAGCAAAGGTGATCCACATAGATATCGATGCTGCGGAACTGAATAAGATCGTCAAAACTACAGTTGCGGTGCATGCGGATGCAAAAGAAGCATTGGAGGTTCTCGTTGATCTCGTGACGCCGCGGAAGCATCCCGAGTGGCTGGAAGAATTTCATCAGCTAACGCGAATAGAGCAGCAAGAAGTTGTTGATCAAGCACTTTATCCGGAGGATGCCGAGTTGCGTATGGCTGAAGTGGTCAACCGTTTGGCAGAAATGGATCAAGAACGAAATGATTTGGTCGTTGTAACCGATGTTGGACAACATCAAATGGTTTGTTCGCGCTATTTCCGTTATAGAAATCCGCGCACGAATGTTACTTCCGGAGGACTTGGAACGATGGGATTTGCCTTACCGGCCGCTGTTGGAGCGAGCTTGGGAGCACCGGATAAAACGGTGGTCGCCGTGATCGGAGATGGAGGTTTTCAAATGACCTTACAAGAACTTGGAACGATCATGCAATACACATTGAAAGTGAAGATCTTGATCCTAAACAACCAATTTTTAGGCATGGTGCGCCAGTGGCAACAACTCTTCTTCGACCGCAGGTATTCCTTTACCGAAATGACGAACCCGAATTTCGTTCAATTGGTGGCAGCATACGGGATCAAAGGAACGACGGTGAAAGAACGCGATGAGCTAGACGCTGCTATGGAAACTTGGTTAACCTCCGCAGATGCTGAATTACTGGAGTGTATTGTAAAACAAGAAGACAACGTGTTCCCGATGGTTGAAACTGGAGCATCTGTTGCAGAAATACGATTATCATGAGTACTACAAAAAGATGGAGCATATCGGTTTTTACCGAAGATACGGTTGGAATGCTGAACCGCATAACCATTGTGTTTACGCGCCGACATATCAATATCGAAAGTATCACGGCTAGTATGTCTGAAGTGCCTGGGATCTACCGCTATACGATCGTTATCACTGCTTCGGAAGATCAGATTCAAAAAGTGGTAGGGCAATTAGATAAACTCGTTGAAGTGGTAAAGGCATTTTACCATCCGGACGAACAAGTGGTATATCAGGAATTGGCCTTGTTCAAGATCCGTATGACTCCTGAGACGAATCAAAAATTGGAAAAGTTGGTTCGTGATCACGGCGCACGTCTACTTGCAGTTGACCCTGAATATGTGGTATTGGAACTAACAGGACACGAACGCCAGATCAACGACCTGGTGAAAGATTTAAATGGCTTGGACTTATTGGAATTCTCGCGCTCAGGAAGTGTCGCTGTAACCAAACCAATGCCCACACTAACAGAATTAATGGAAAACAACTAAAGAAATGGCAACAATAAAATTTGGAAATGTAGCGGAGTCAGTAGTTACCCGCGAGGAATTTAGTTTAGCAAAAGCACAAGAAACATTGCGTAACAAAACGATCGCTGTGATCGGTTACGGGGTACAAGGACCTGGTCAGGCGATGAACTTGAGAGACAATGGATTTAACGTGATCATCGGACAAAGACCGGGTGGAAAAAGTTGGGACAAAGCATTGAATGACGGTTGGGTGAAGGATGAAACCTTATTCCCGATCTCAGAGGCATGTGCAAAAGGGGATATCATCTGTTACCTATTGTCTGATGCCGGTCAGATAGACGCATGGCCGGAAGTAAGCGCCCAATTGACTGCTGGAAAAACGCTTTATTTTTCCCACGGATTTGGTATCACATTCAATGAAGATACGGGCATTGTTCCTCCTGCTGATATCGATGTAGTCATGGTTGCTCCAAAAGGTTCCGGGACTTCATTGCGTCGCCTGTTTTTAAAAGGAGAAGGGATCAACTCAAGCATGGCGATCTACCAAGATGCAACAGGAAATGCGCGTGAAACGACTATAGCCATGGGTATCGGTGTTGGTTCGGGATATTTGTTCGAAACGGATTTCAAAAAGGAAGTGTTCTCGGATCTAACGGGAGAACGCGGGATTTTGATGGGTGCTTTGGCGGGTATGTTTGAAGCGCAATATCAGGTGCTGCGTGAGAACGGACATTCACCATCGGAAGCATTCAATGAGACCGTAGAGGAATTAACTCAAAGTTTGATGCCTTTGGTTGCTGAAAATGGAATGGATTGGATGTATGCCAACACTTCTGTTACAGCTCAGCGTGGGGCTTTAGATTGGAAAGGAAAATTCCGAAATGCAGCGCTTCCGGTATTTAAAGAATTGTATGAAGAAGTTCGTTCGGGTAGAGAAGCAAAACGTGTGATCGAAGCTGGACGTAAGTCGGACTACAGACAAACCCTGGAACACGAATTGGCTGAAATAAATAACTCTGAGCTTTGGCAAGCTGGTAAGGCTGTTCGTGCTCTGAGACCAAAAAACGAACAATGATCGGAAAACAAGAAGTAATGTTCGCGGCAAGCATCCTACGGGATGTTTTGCCGCCCACCCCGCTGCAGTTCAATGAGCGTCTATCCGCTCAATTGGGTTGTCAGCTTTACCTCAAGCGGGAAGATTTACAACCGGTTCGATCCTACAAGATTCGTGGAGCATATTACGCGATGTCGCAACGTCAGTCTAAGGGGCTGTCTCAGGAAATTGTGTGCGCAAGTGCGGGTAATCACGCTCAAGGAGTTTCCTATGCATGCTCCAAACAGCAAGTGAAAGGGACCATATTTATGCCCCGTACTACACCTCAACAAAAAGTGGCAGCAGTGCGCTATTTTGGACAGGAGTGGATCACGGTAGTTTTGGAAGGCGACACCTTTGATGACGCTTATGCGGCGGCCAGAAACTTTTCTGATCAGCATGGATTTGCCTTCATTCATCCCTTTGATGATGATGAGGTCATTGCCGGACAAGGCACCGTAGCATTGGAAATGAGTGAACAATGGTCAGCAGTTCCGGATGTCATTTTAGTGCCTATTGGCGGAGGTGGTTTGGCTGCTGGTACGATCGCTGCTTTGAAAGAAGAATATCCGGAAGTTCAAATTATTGGAGTTGAACCGGCAGGTGCTGCATCCATGCAATTTTCTTTGCAAAGAAATCAGGTAGAAACCTTACTCTCCATCGACCCTTTTGTGGATGGAGCTGCTGTAAAGCGCGTGGGTGATCGCACCTTCGAGATCTGCAAAACTGGATTGAGCGAAGTATTAGCTGTTTCGGAAGGAAAGGTTTGTGAAATGATGTTGCGCTTGTACAACGAACATGCCTTGGTAGTAGAACCTGCTGGGGCGCTCACGATGGCTGCCTTGGATAGTTTTTCTTCAAAATTCGCCGGTAAAAAAGTGATCGCGGTTATTTCAGGAAGTAATAACGACAGTTATCGCATGTCTGAGATCCAGGAACGCGCCCTGTTGTTTCAGGGGAAAAAGCATTATTTATTGATCGAATTTCCACAGCGACCAGGTGCATTGAAACAGTTCGTTTCAGAAGTATTAGGTCCGGACGATGATATCACCTATTTCCAGTTTGCCAAGAAAAACCATCGTGAGAAAGGTCCGGCTGTCGTAGGAATTGAAGTGAAGAATCCGACTGGTATGCAGGAAATTTTCCAGCGTTTGAGTGAAGCAGGTATGGAGGCAACTTACGTGAATAACGACCCACTGCTATTCCAGCATCTCGTGGGGTAATGTTTGTTCCTAAGAACTAGTTGTACGGGACCTATAATCCTGTAACTTTGTTTGTGCAAATCACAAGTCATGGAAAAAACGATCATTTACCACAATCCACGCTGCTCAAAAAGTAGAGAGGCGCTTCAACTGCTTGCAGATAACTCTTGCGAGGTAGAAGTTGTGGAGTATTTAAAAAATACACCTACGAAGGACGAATTAAGCGCTTTGATTCGTTCATTAGGCATTGCACCTCATGATCTGATCCGCACAGGTGAAGCGATTTATAAGGAACAGTACAAAGGGAAAACACTGAGTGATGAAGCCTGGATCTTGGCCATGGTGGAACACCCGGTTTTGATTGAACGTCCGATCGTTGTTCAGAATGGAAAAGCGGTCATTGGAAGACCTCCGACAAAGGTTTTGGAGATCCTGTAATAAATTTTCGCGGAAGTAGCTCATTTCTTCAACTTTCACGTACCTTTGCATCCCCTATTTGGAAGGGCTTGTTTTGTTGCAACTTTTTTGGTGCGTTTCCGTAGGATTGCACGTTTGGTTTAGCCGATGAGAACAAAGTACATTGACCTGATTGATCAGACTTTTGATTTCCCTCAGGATGAGTTCAATTTACGTGAAGATCGTTTGATGTTTCACGGAATTGATTTGATGCGATTGATTGAAGAACATGGGACGCCCATTAAGTTCAATTATTTGCCCCAAATTTCCAACAACATTCAACGTGCCAAGGGCTGGTTTCGCGAAGCCATGAACAACTTGGGATACCAGGGGAATTATTACTATTCGTACTGTACCAAAAGTTCCCATTTCTCCTTTGTTTTAGATGAGGTGTTGAAGAACGATGTGCATATTGAAACATCTTCTGCCTTTGACATTGATATCGTGAATAATTTGCTGAATGCTGGCAAATTGAAGGAAGGAAGCTATGTGATCTGCAACGGTTATAAACCGAAAAAATACATCCAAAACATCGCGAATTTGATCAAAACGGAAAAGCTAAACGTGATTCCGGTAGTGGATAACACCACTGAAATTCACGATTTATTGGCTTCTGTGGGAGATCATCCGGTAAAGATCGGAATCCGCATCGCTTCAGAAGAGGAGCCGAAATTCGAATTCTATACCTCGCGTTTAGGTATCCGTTATCGCGAGATCGTTCCGTTTTACAAAGCATTCATTCAAGATAACCCACGTGTGGAGATCAAAATGCTCCATTTTTTCATCAATACGGGGATCAACGATACGTCATACTATTGGAACGAATTAACCAAGTGTTTGCGTATCTATTCGGATTTGAAAAAGGTGTGCCCAACATTGGATTCTTTGAACATCGGAGGAGGATTTCCGATTAAAAAATCTTTGGCGTTCGACTTCGATTATGCCTACATGGTACGTGAGATCTTGATGCAGGTGAAGCGCGTTTGTACCGATAATGACATTCCAGAGCCGAATATCTTTACCGAGTTTGGATCGTTTACTGTGGGTGAAAGTGGCGGTGCAATTTTCAATGTCTTGCACCAGAAGCAACAGAATGACCGTGAGAAATGGAACATGATCGACAGTTCATTCATGACAAACCTTCCGGATACTTGGGCGATCAATCAGCGTTTTATCATGTTGCCGATCAATCGTTGGAATGATGACTACGAGCGCGTATTGTTGGGTGGACTGACCTGCGATTCGGATGATTATTACAACTCAGAACAACACTCCAACGCGATCTACTTGCCGAAATTTGACAAGAACAGACCGCTTTACATCGGGTTCTTCAACACAGGTGCTTACCAAGAAACCATTGGTGGTTTTGGTGGTTTGAAGCACTGTTTGATTCCGGAGCCTAAACATGTATTGATCAAACGAGATGATCAAGGGAAGATCGTTACGGAGGTGTTTTCAGATGAGCAAACTGCCGATGACTTCTTGCGCATCCTTGGTTATCAATAGGTTAAAAAAAGATGACAATTTCTTTCGGTTTTCATGATCAAAACAGAAAGAAACCAGTAAATTTGCATCCGCTGCAACATAAACCTGGAAAATAATTTATTTGCATCAATAATGGCAGTGCACATACAAACGATATATCTTGAGGAAAAATCAGCATTCGCTGGGAGTATTTCTGCGTGGTTAGAGTCGAAAGGCTTTTCTATCGTTACCTACGATGGCTCGGATGAACAACACGAAACTATTGACGGGGTTGTACTGTTCCATGAAAATCACAATTTTGACAAGCACGTCGCCGATTTGAGAGATCACTTTGATAAGCTTCAAGTAGCTATGCACAAGATCGATATCAGTGGAACCATGAACGTAGCTATTTCACATTTGGGATTGTTCTTCGACCGCACGAAATGCAAGCACGTATTATTTTTAGGTTCTGATAATCTAAAAGATCATCCTAAGATGGAAGTGTTCTGCGAGAAGTGGGAGGCGTAATCCAAATCAACATCTTATTTCACGTAATCCTGTTTCCAGACCAATACATATTGGTTGTTCTCTACTTTGGCATAGCCTTGATCGTAGCAGAAATAGTAATTCGTTCCCTTTTGGGTGGTGTAGGTGTTCGTGAAATAGTGAAAGTTAAATCCCTCTTCAGCCAAGGTGATCGCATCAACGGTCCGCTTGCCGGTAGTGTTTAATCCTGCTAAGATCCTACGATTCTTGCGCAAAATATTATTGATCCGACGCATGTAGTTGGTGCTGTCTTCATTCAAGCGATTGTTATGGGTATTTCGGCAATAATCGGAACAAAACTTTTGGTCTCTTCTGCCCATCAATCGCTGTCCGCATTCCAAACAAGATCTATTTTCCATGATTTCGAGATGTGGTGTAACAATGTTAACATATATTAACAGCAATAACAAGACCTTCAGCACATTCTTTTTCAAATTTGTGAGTTTACGCTAAAACTATGGTAGAATCAACAGGTTTAACCCCCTCTGAACAATTGCAGCAGCTTGCTGAAGCCATCAAATTAGAGGGTATAAAGTTCGAATTATTGCGCACAGAATTGGGGAAGGTCATCGTAGGACAAGATCTCATGGTGCGTAATCTATTGATCGCCTTATTGGCTGACGGACACATCCTTCTTGAAGGAGTTCCGGGCTTAGCCAAGACCTTGGCCATTAAAACTCTAGCAGGTGCAGTAAAGGGTGATTTTTCGCGTATTCAATTTACACCAGATCTTTTACCAGCCGATGTTACCGGTACCTTGATCTATCAACAGCGATCGGAACAATTTGCTGTGAAAAAAGGACCGATTTTCGCCAATTTCGTGCTCGCGGATGAGATCAACCGTGCGCCGGCCAAAGTGCAGGCAGCTTTGTTGGAAGCCATGCAGGAAAGACAAGTTACTATCGGTGATGAAACACATCCGCTGCCGCAACCATTTTTAGTTTTAGCAACTCAAAACCCGATCGAACAAGAAGGAACGTATCCATTGCCAGAAGCTCAAGTGGACCGTTTCATGCTCAAAGTGAAGATTGCTTATCCATCCCGCGAAGAGGAACAAATGATCATTCGCTCCAATGTTAGACCGGAAGGATTGGCTGAGATCAAACCGGTAATTACGCTCGAAGATATCGTCAAAGCCAAACAATTGGCACGTTCGATCTATTTGGATGAAAAGATTGAGAGATATATTGTCTCGATAGTTCATGCTACGCGTTTTCCGGGTGAATCCGGTTTAACTTCCCTGGCAAAATACCTAGCCTACGGTGCCTCACCACGCGCTTCTATTAACCTCGCTTTGGCAGCCAAGGCACAAGCCTTTTTGGAGAAACGCGGGTTTGTAATCCCGGATGATGTGCGCAATGTCGCTTTGAGCGTCATGCGTCATCGTGTTGGTGTTACCTATGAAGCGGAAGCCGACGGGGTAACAAGCGAACAATTGATCGAGGCCATTTTACAACGCGTTGAAGTACCCTGATCGCATATGAACGTTTTAGAACTTCAAAAACGCATCCGTACGATTGAATTGAAAACAAAGGGGCTGACGCAACAGCTCTTTTCCGGTCAATCGCGCAGCTCCTTCAAGGGGCGTGGTATGTCGTTTAGTGAAGTTCGCAATTATACCGTGGGAGATGATGTACGCGCCATTGATTGGAATGTAACCGCCAGATTCCGAGAGCCCTATGTGAAGATCTTTGAAGAGGAACGCGAGTTAACAGTTATGTTGTTAGTAGACGTTTCGGGATCAATGTATTTTGGGGAAGACGAGCGATCGAAATTTGTTGCGGCCTTGGAACTTGTTGCTACCGTCGCATTTTCAGCTGCCAAACGAAACGATAAAGTGGGTGCCATTTTTGTGTCTGATCAGGTAGAAAAATTCATCCCTCCTAAAAAAGGATCATCGCATGTACATTACTTGTTGAATACCATGATCCAGTTGAAGCCAAATACCTCAAAAACAAACTTGAATGTAGGGTTTGAGTGGATGCAGCGGGTACAACGCTCCCGAACAATGATGCTCGTGATCAGCGATTTTACAGAATGTGCAGCACTCAAGGAATCCTTTCAAAAGGCTCAAAATAAACACGACGTGATCGCCTTCCAGGTGACGGATAAAGGAGAGGAAGAACTTCCGGACGTCGGATTTGTGAGTATGTACAATGCAGAGTCAGGGAAAACTTCCTGGATCGATACTTCCGATAAGAAAGTACGAGAAAGTTATCGGACGATGCAAGGAAAACGATTGCAGGATACAGAAATTTTCTTCAATAAATTACAATTGGATTACGCACGGGTCGATAGCCATGACGACGTTTTTAAAACGATGTTACACTTATTTCAAAAGCGCAGATGAGGTACTTACTGGTCATAGCATTCTCTATTGCAACCGGATTTGTCTCCGCACAAACACTGCGTGCCTTTTGGTCCAGATCAGAGATGAACATAGGCGAACAAGTTACCCTGACCATCGAAGTGCGCAAATTCAAAGGGAATTTTCAATTCGATCCGGTAAATGGAACCATCCCATGCAACATCCGTCAGAAAGGTGAAACATTGTGGCAGCAGTCCGGAGAGATCGAGGTGCTGAATTTTAAAGACACCGTGCTTACAAAGAACGGTTTAAAGACCTGGAAGGGAGTTTACACCGTTACAGCTTGGGATACTGCTCAATATCAATTCCCTTTGATCCGCTTTCGATTAAATGGAAAAGAACTGACCGGAAATGTAGGTCCCCTAACTGTAAATTTTGAAAAGAAGAAGGTGGATGATGATATCGTTGAGGCTGAAGTTCCGGATGTTGACGATTCCCTGCACTGGTTTCTTGCATGGGGGTGGATCGTCCTATGTTTACTGCTTGGATTATTTATCCTTTTCCTATGGAACAGGCAAAAGCGTTTATCTAAATTGAACCAAAGAACCTTGAAGCAACGCACGTTGGAAAAATTGGCCATGCTTTCGCTTCCCAATACCGCAGATCAACACGAACTTGCCCGTTATTATGTCGATTTTTCAGGCATACTGCGTGTGTTCCTGGGGGAACGCTACGGGCTGAATTTTTTAGAAAGAACCAGTCAGGAAACCTGTATCATGTTGCGTATGAAAGAAGTTGATACTGCATCTATTGAGGTTATCAGAGATCTTTTGCAAACTGCCGATTTGATCAAATTCGGAAAGGTAGCGGCAACGGAAACCCTCATGAAAAAACACAGGTCTGAACTGGAACAATTGGTTCACCTGCTTTCCCCACTAGAGATCATCGCATGAATGGAATATTCAACATATTGATCTGGGAATATAGTTTCTACAAGCCACACATGCTGTGGTTATTGCTCAGTGTTCCTTTGTTGTTTCTTGCCTGGGAATTATTGAGCAGACGTTTGGCAGGTCAATTGAAGTTTTCGAGGAGTGATGCGGAACAAACGCAGTTGCGTGTTGGATGGGTTAGGTATTACCGTTGGTTGATCAATGTACTTTACATGTTTTCATTGAGTTTATTGCTCATTACACTGGCTGAACCTTACAACGTGAACATTGATCCACCGAGAATTGACTACAAAAATGGTATTGACATCATTTTTTCCATAGATGCTTCGGGTTCCATGCTTGCTCAGGATTTTGATCCGAATCGATTGGAAGTAGCTAAGGATGTTGCCCAACAATTTGTTGATTCCCGAAAAGGAGATCGCATTGGACTAGTTGTTTACGAAGGAGAGGCCTACACCGCTTGTCCTGCCACACTCGACTATAAATTATTGAAAGAACAGATCGAGGCAATCCAACCCGGACAGGTGGAGCCCGGAACAGCAATAGGAAATGGACTCGGTGTAGCAGTAACGCGTTTACGCAGCGATAGTTTGCAATCCAAAGTTATTATTCTTCTGACGGACGGTAGTAACAATGCTGGTTCCATTTCCCCGGACGAGGCTGCCGAAATGGCTAAAGCCAAAAATTGTAGAGTTTACACGATTGGTGTGGGTTCTACCGGTCTTGCTCCAACGCCTATTGAAACTCCATTCGGGATCGTTTACGAGAATTTGCCGGTTGAGATCGATGAGAATACGTTGAAACGAATCGCTGATATTACAGGAGGAAAATATTTCCGAGCCACGGATGAGCGAGCGCTTCGATCCATTTATTCGGAGATTGATCGCTTGGAAAAAAGAAAAATGGAAGACCAGCACCTGGGAGCTGAACCACCGTTGACCTTGACGCCTTTCTTTGTTTGGGCTTTACTGTTTTTAATGAGTGCCTGGATCCTGCAACGGGTGAAATTTAGAATGGATGATTGACGCGGGAAAAACATATCGCCATATCGTAAGAAATGTATTGATCTTTTCAATGCTTTTCTGGGCATTAGTATGCTTGATCGGCTGGTTTACTATGGGGGAAAGTCGCAGCTTTCATTTTCTCAAACCGGGCAGATTGTGGTTCTGGGCACAATTACCGTTGCTTACTGGAATTTATTTGTGGATCTGGAAAAGCAAATCAGCGATTTTTCAAAAATACAGTGGACGGGGAATTAGTTCCATGTTGTCCGTGCGCTTTGACTCATTCCGTTCGATCCTTCAATTTGGATGGCTTTACGGCACCTTGTTCTTTTTGATCCTAGCCTTTGCAGAACCTGTAAGTGGCTCGCGAAAAGTGAGTGGTTCCAAGCGGATTCTTGATCTGGTGATTTGTTTGGATGTTTCCAATTCCATGAACACCTGTGATATGAGCGGGAAAGTTTCGCGGTTGAAAGCGGCTAAAAATGCCATTGCGCAGTTATTGAATCAGTTGAAAGGAGAACGTGTCGCTGTGATCATTTTTGCCAATGAAGCATTTACTCAATTGCCTTTAACGATGGACTACGGAGCCGCGAAATTGTTCGTGCCGGATATTGAAACAGATATGATTTCGGATCAGGGAACGAATATCGGTAGTGCTTTTGATGAAGCTTTGACGCAATTCAAAGACGAGGAATCAGGTCGTGCGATCCTGGTCATTACGGATGGAGAAGATCACGAACGTCAATGGCAAAATGCCTTACCGGAATTGAAGAAAAAAGAAGTGGTAATGGCCTTTTTAGGATTGGGGTCGGAGAATGGAGGATTGATCCCGCAAGATCCGTATGATCCAAAAGCAGGTTATAAAAAGCAAAACGGTTCACCCGTTCGTTCGCAGCTCGATCCTGCAACAATTCGAAGTATGGCACGTGCAACAGGCGCTGAAGCAATAGTTTCTTCTTCCGCCTTTCCGGATATGACCAGTATTGCCGGATTGTTTTCGAATGCAAAGAATCGAAAAGTGAAAAGTTTGGAATTTCAGGTTGACAAGCACTACTATCAATTGGCGGTACTTGCAGCGATTGGATTCCTCTTGTTGTATCTTTTCACACCCTTCATCGTAAATCGAAATCCTGCATGATACGTTTTCTGATTATATCGGTTTGTTTGGTGCTTTCCCAATTGAGTTGGTCGCAAGATTGGCAAGACACCTTGCGTATGGCAAGAAAGTCATACAAAGCCGGAAACTACAAGCAAGCGTTAAAGTATTATAAATCGGCTACAACCTACGCACCAAAAGGTGTAGATTTGTCAAAAGAAACCGCACAGTCAGCATATCGTGCCGGTGATTTTGAAACAGCAGAACAAGCTTATCGCAAAGTAGCATCTGGTGCAAAAACAACAAAAGAAGCGGTCGATGCCTACACGAATTTAGGCCTTTCGCAAATGAAAGGTCAAAAGTATGCTGATGCCGAAAATGCATTTAAAGAAGCTTTGCGTAAAGATCCTGCGAATGAAAAGGCCCGTCAATTATTGGCGGAAGCTAAACGATTGAAAAAGCAACAAGAAGAACAACAAAAGAAACAACAGCAGCAAAAACAACAGCAGCAGCAGAACAACCAAAAGAATAAAGATCAAGATAAACAACCGAATCAATCCCCGAATCAACAGCAAAAACAACAGCAACAATTGCGCGATAAGCAAACAGATCGCAAATTGGATGAGCTGCAAAGACAAGAGATGGAAACCAAGAAACGCTTAAACGGCGCACGTGGAACAAAAGGTAATGGAAAGTCAGGAAAAGATTGGTAAAGCATTCATGTGGTTGGTGCTGGCACTTGTAGCATTACCTGCGCTTGCACAGAAACCTGTCGTGGCGCTAACTGCCGACGATAAATCTGTGGCCGTGAATGAGCGGCTGACCTTTACCGTGACCTTTAACATGGAGGGTTCTGCTAAGATCGATTTTCCGACTGAATTTGAAGTAGACATGAATGTCATGCACGGAATGAATCAAAAAATGGATCCTTCCGGAAAGCTGGTTACCTATTACTTCGTCCAACAAAGCGGCGCATTTAAGAAGGAAGGAACTTATTCCTTTTACGCTTACGTCAATTACAAAGGGAACAAATACAAATCCAATAAACTGACCATCAAAGTAGACGAGGAAGCCGATGACAACAACAACATTGTACGTTCCGATGACCCCGTGTTTGGGATCATTCAAGCGTCCAAAGTAACAGTTTATGAAGGAGAACCTGTATTGGTAAAAGCGAAGATCTTTTCAAGACTCCCTATTGTTACGTTAGCCGGATACGCTCCGTTCAAGACGGATAAAAATGCAGAGGAACACGTTTTCCCCAATCAACGGGAATACATCGAAGAGACTCGCGTGAATGGAAAACCGGCATTGACCTTTGACTATGGAAAGCAATTGCTGATCCCGGTGGCAACAGGAAAATGTAAGATCCTTCCCTTTGAAATGGCTTTGCGTTGTCAAGGAAACATCTTTACCCGAACGGTGCGTTTTAAATCGAGCGGTTTGACCCTCTTTGTGAAACCCTTGCCATCCGGTGCTCCAAAATCGTTTATCGGAGGAGTGGGGGTATATCAACTTGCTCAAAAGATGAGTGCCACCACCGTCAAGCAGGGTGATGTTCTATCCTTGGAACTAACAGTCACCGGAACCGGAAATTTACACAATATCAACACGCCTATTTTGGATCTTCCCGAAGGATGCAGTGTATATGGCGATCCGGAGCGCAAAGATGATTTTCAGTTTACAGAAGATGGCGTGACTGGTTCGATCACATTTACGTATCACATACAGTTTACCGGCAAGGGTGAATTGAATATTCCCGGACAAAGTATCGCTTACTTCGATCCCCGAAAAGAAAAATACGTGATCGTTAAAGGCGAATCATTGATTATTACGATCAAGGAAGATAAGAATTTCAAACCGCTGACAGCCAAGCTAAGTCCTGCCGATAATGGAGATTCTAAGCAGATCGCTGAATCGGTAAGTAAAGTGGCAGAGAACAAAACATCCACTGATTGGATCTTACCGCTTTCAATTGGAGCTCCTGTAGGATTGTTGTCGATCTTCTTATTGTTGGTATTCAAACGCAAAAAGAAACCAACTGCCATTGCAGATGAACAACCTTCTGCTCCGATAGCAGAAGCCATGCAATTTGAGCCGATATCTGAGATCAATTACCTCAAAAAAGCTGAGGAATTATTGGATGATCCTTCACAATTCGCAGTTATTCTTCCGAAAGCGATCGTTCAAGAGATTGGAAGTATCAATAAGTCTCCGTTCTTGTCGCGTGAAGAAGCTTTGACGCTGATCAATGCGCAATTCCCGGAAGTGGCTTTGCAATTGCGAATGCTGATCGAAACGTGTGATTATTACCGCTACGGATTTGGTGGTGAGGTCATTGATACAACACAGGTATTGGCAGACACAAAGGCACTGTTACGTAGAATCAATTAAAATTACCGGCAATCGTTCTGAAAAAAAAGGAACTTGCTTTGGAAAATCGAAATTTTTGCTACTTTTACCCCACAAATTCAACAAAAAAGTACGTCATGAGTGTTTTTGGTATCGTATTGTTCTTAGTGATCGGAGGAATGGCTTTCTGGATGCTTTTATTCCTATTAGGCTTTGTTGTTCCTTTCTGGATTTCTTTGGGAGTTGGACAAGCAATGCGTCCAAAGCGCGTTTTCGAAGTTGAAAAAGGCGAAGAAGAGCAAAAGTAATATCACTTGATATATTGTGAAAGCGCTGCAGTTTGTAGCGCTTTTTTTTGTGCTTTTGATGAACGGTTATTCCCTTGTCCACGTAGTTTAATAGCTTTGAAGAACAATACTGAAGGATGAAATCACTACTCATTTCAGCGCTACTTATTTTTACATTTTCCAATGTACAGGCGCAATTGCATTGTGGAACGGATGAAATGCACCAGCATCTTTGGAACACGCGTCCGGATCTAAAAGCAGGTGCTATTCGCGCCAACGAAACCTTACAAGCATTCACAGAAGATTTTGTGGCGAACCCTCCAAAAAGTGGTGCGTTGTATGTCATTCCCGTGGTTTTTCACATTATTCACAACAATGGGTCTGAGAATATTTCAGACGCACAGGTTCACGACGCCTTGGTGCAATTGAATACCCAATTCCGTAAATTGAATGCTGATACGACTGAGATCGTACCGGCTTTTCAATCGATTGCTGCAGATGCGCAAGTGGAATTTCGTCTCGCTCAATTGGACCCAAATGGCAATTGTACTTCCGGTATCACGCGAACAGTCTCTACATTAACCTACATCGGTGATCATCAGGTAAAGGATCTGATCCATTGGCCACCGAATAAATACTTGAACGTTTATGTGTGTTTCGATGCAGCCGGTTTGGCAGGACATGCGTTGTTGCCGAGTGCGGCTGATACGATTCCGGAATGGGACGGCATTGTTATGCGCCACGATTATGTGGGAACGATCGGAACGTCCGACTATTTCCGAAGAACGGTTCTCACACACGAAGTGGGACATTACCTCAATCTACAGCATATCTGGGGTGGAAACAATGTGCCGAATTTTCCGTATTTGCCGGTGGGCGATGCCGGTAATTGTGCCTATGACGATGATGTGGCGGATACCCCGAATACGATTGGTTGGAGTTCTTGCAATTTGAGTGCGCAGTCCTGCGGAAGCTTGGATAACGTTCAGAATTACATGGACTATGCCTATTGCGCGCGCATGTTTACCGAAGGACAGAAATTGCGCATGCATGCTTGCTTGAATTCGCCGATTGCGTCGCGAAATAACTTGTGGTCTGCCGGTAATTTGCAAGCAACTGGTACGGATGGAACCGCTATTCTGTGTGCGGCCCAATTCGAAGCAGATAAACGCGTAGTATGTGTTGGTGATTCCGTACATTTCATCGATGTTTCCTATCACGGTGTCAGCAGCAGATCATGGAATTTCTTTGGAGGAAGCGCGAATAGCTTGAATGGATCTCAAGTGGCGGTGAGCTATAGCGCACCGGGATTTTATGATGTGTTATTAAAGGCAAGCAACGGTGCAGATACTGTGGAACTTCTTCTGAATGATTACATCCAGGTTTTGCCAATTACGGGACTAGCTAGCGGAATCTCAGAAGGATTTGAGGATGATTCCTCCGGAATTTGGTCGCGCTGGAGAAAACGAGATGTTGGACAGGTATACAATTGGGAGCAGTCGAACCTTGGCTTCAACAGTGATCATGCGGTCTTTTACGATAACTTGAATGGCGGATCGCAACAGGTGGTTGAACTGGTTTCCGGCCCTTACGATTTTTCCGGAGCTTCCACATTAGCGATTCGTTATGATTGGGCGTATGCGCAAGTACGACCGTCTAATAACTGTATCCTGCGCGTTCAGCTTTCTGCTGATTGCGGAGAAACGTGGAGTACCCGAAAAGTATACAATGGTTTGAACAATCTGCAAACGATCGATGACACCCTGGCAACCCTTTTCGTACCAACCGACGAATCACAATGGAAAAGCGATACAGTATTGGTTTCTACGGCTACCTTTCTAACAAACAATGTGTTATTGAGATTGTATTTCGAAGGCAGAGGCGGAAATGCGATTTATCTGGATAACATTTGTATTGCGGATCAATCGGTCCTTGCACTGACTGATTCAAAGCAATTGTTCACCATGTTTCCAAACCCGGTTCACCAGGAACTAATGGTAGACTTAGGGACAGCCCAACAATTGGATCAGATCGGATATGAAATCAAGGATTTTACCGGTCGTACTTGCGTGTTGCCCGTTCAGATTATAGGCAATAAGTTGGTATTCGACACCAAATCC
>JBMLQF010000052.1:0-2670 GCA_049241705.1 Fluviicola sp.
ACTGAATTGGGAGTGAAAGTGATCGTGAACAACCGTTTCCAAGGATTGGTTTTCAATAACGATATGACTAAGCCTATGCGCATGGGAGATCGCACTTCCGGATATGTAAAGCAAATACGTCCTGACGGAAAGCTGGATATCAGTCTTTTACCAGAAGGATATCACAAAGTGAACTCATTGGCAGATGAATTCCTGCGGTTGTTGAAGGAAAACGACGGTTATTTGGATCTTTCTGATAAATCCTCACCTGAAACCATTCAACAAGTAACAGGATGGAGTAAAAAGGTCTTCAAACAAGTGATCGGGAATTTATATAAACAACGCCTGATCAGCTTGCACGAGAATGGTATCACTTTGATTGAATCAGAGGATTGATCAAAGCGAGAACAACTCTTTGAACTTAATAGCTTGTCTACGCGAGATCTCGATCTTTTCTCCGTTGGTCAATTCTACCTGCAATCCGCCGTTAAACCAGTTCTCCACAAATGTGATAGAGTTTAGGTTTATGATGTATTTGCGGTTTGCACGGAAGAAATAAGTAGGATCCAATCGCTCTTCTAAACTGTTCAATGATCGCAGAATCAATGGTCTGAAACGATCGAAGTAAACTTTCACATAGTTCCCGTCGCTTTCAAATAAGCGCACTTGGCCAAGTTCTACGAAGTAGCACTTTTCACCATCTTTGATAAAGATCTTGTCATCAATGGAAAGCGGACGCGTGCTTCTATCTAGTTTCGGAGCGCTTACAGCAGAATGAAAATCATCATCCGTGCTATTCAGTTTTTGGATCGTTTCATCCAAACGAGCTGGTTCTACCGGCTTTAATAAGTAATCGAGTGCGTTAACTTCAAAGGCTTTTAGCGCAAATTCATCATAAGCAGTCACGAAAACCACTTTAGGAATGTCTTCTAACTTCTTCAGTAGATCAAATCCTGTCATTCCCGGCATTTGGACATCCAAGAAGATCAAATCAGGTTTATGAAGCTTGATCTTTTCAAGTGCTTCTTCCGGATTCTTTGCTTCATCGATGATCTCAATCTCGTGATAATCCTTCAATAATTTCTTTAACTCTTCGCGTGCAAGACGCTCATCATCAATAAGTATGGTTCTCATATCAAATTTCTTTTATAGTGATCACCGCATGAACGACCTCCTCTTTTTCAAACAATTCGAAATGTGCTTTTCCGCGGTATTGTAATTCAAGTCGGCGCATGGTATTTGCAATACCAATTCCGGCGTCTTCATTGTGTTCTAAATTCCCCTCGTTACTTACTTCAAGTTTTGCTGCGTCGTTATCCATGTAGGAACGGATCCAGATAGTACTTCCCTCGATGCGTTTAGAAACTCCATGTTTGATTGCATTTTCAACTAAAGTTTGCAGAATAAATGGTGGTATCTGACGGTTCAATAGATTCGGGTCGTGTTCTTGAAAGATCGTTACACGTTCCTCAAATCGTACTTTTTCCAAATCCAGATAATCATTGACGATTGCCAATTCTTCTTCCAAAGTCACCAATTGTTCCTTGCCCAGGATCAGTGATTTACGGAGTAAACCGGACAATTTTGTAACGTTGATCTTTGCTTGATCCGGATCCAAATCGATCAAAGCACGAATCGAATTCAGTGAATTGAACAGGAAATGCGGATTGAGCTGAGAGCGTAAATTTTTCAATTCGATCTCGTTGTGACTTGCTGTTAATTGAATATTGTTGACTTCTTGTTCTTTAGATCGTTGAAAGAAATGGAATGTGAAATAAACACTGTTCCATAGCAAGAAGAATAAGCCCGTTGCAAACACATCTAATGCGAAATTGAGCAGGGATATCGGATTTCTATCTGGATCTTGGATGTAGCCGAACAGGTTTGTTCCCAAGGTCATAAATGCGGCAAATACAACGGTAGCAATCAACGCACGTGGGACTAGAGGACCAAGTTTCAGATTTAACCAGCCAAATGATAGAAATGTGGCGCGCATCAAATGTGTTAGTGTGATTCCAAGTAAAAAGAACACCACAGTTGCCCAAATGATCTGACCTGTTAAATTGATGTTTTCGCTGATCTGCTTTTCGCCATAGGCTAAAGAGGAAAATAGCAAAAGCAACGACAACATGAGCCAACCACCAATCTGTGCAAACCAATATACCTTTTTCGCTTTGAGCATAATCAAAAGTACAATATTCAGCCATTCCGCAGATTTTTCGTGCACAAGTGGCTGCATTTTACGTTAAGCGGAAATTTCACTCCGTAAATGGTGCGATAATTGTTAAGTTCGCCGCATGCGAATGACCTTGCTCCTTTTCTTATTTGTAAGTTGCTCCGCTGTTGCACAACAATGGCAGGAAGCGCATTGGGGTGTGAAGTTTTCTGTGTTGATCGGAATCGGTACACATCAAAGTTCGCTGGGAGTATCTGCAAATACCTACGGGGCAATTGCCAATGCTCAAATAAACGCGGGTGCCACCTATCGCTTTTTTGCCAGGAACTTGGGAGACCGCTGTCATTTTGGTGAATGGCGCTATACAACCGGCTTGGTACTCATGGCGGGGAAAACAAAAAATTCCGTTAACATGGATTGGGATGGGGCTTTACACCAATCCAATAAACCTTATTCCTTGGGTTATGCCTACATCTGGTATTTCGATAAAGTGGGTACAAGTCAACGTTCCGGAA
>JBMLQF010000053.1:0-4579 GCA_049241705.1 Fluviicola sp.
CATCCCCAAAAGTTGTAGCTGTCTGCATACAGCAAAGATCGCAACATTTTTTATGCTTCCACACCGACATAATTACTTGGTGACATGTTTTTATTGCATTTCAAGTTATCTTTGCACCAATATTTCAGACTATGGCTTACGATGTTGCAATTATTGGTGGTGGAATTGTTGGTGCTGCTACATTTTACAAACTTCAGTCGCGCTATCCTGACCTTGCGGTGGTGTTGATCGAGAAAGAATCCAAATTAGCAGATCATCAAACAGGTAACAACTCCGGAGTGATCCATTCAGGTTTGTATTACAAGCCGGGATCCTTAAAAGCCAAAAATTGTGTCTCTGGCCGACATGAGTTGGTAGCCTTTGCACGCGAGCACAAGATCGCACACGATGTGTGTGGTAAAGTAGTTGCTGCAACCGATCCAAGCGAATTGCCGCACATGGACAAGATCTTCGAAAACGGATTGGCGAATGGCATTGAAGGGATCGAGAAAATTAATGCAAACAGGGTCAAAGAAATCGAGCCATTCGTAGAATCTATTGGCGGGATTTGGGTTCCGTGTACTGGAATCATCGATTTCCGTGGAGCAACCGAAAAAATGGCTGAGATCGCTTTGTCCATGCAGCCGAAAAGTGCCATGAAATTGAACCATGAGGTGATCGGTATTGAGCGTTCTGGCGAAAAGTCGATCATTGCAACGAATAAAGGAAATATCGAAGCGAAATTCTTGATCTTCTGCGGTGGATTACAAGCAGACCGTTTAGCACGTAAAGACGGTGTGAAATTGAAAGAAAAAGTGGTTGGTTTCCGCGGAGATTACTACGAATTGACCGATCAGGCCAAACACAAAGTACGTAATTTGATCTATCCGGTTCCAAATCCTGATTTCCCATTCTTGGGTGTACACTTCACGCGTATGACCAACGGCGAAATCGAGTGCGGTCCGAATGCGGTGTTCACGTTTAAGCGCGAAGGATACGGAAAAACAGACTTCTCCTTCCGCGATACCGTTGATGCATTATCCTATAAAGGTACCTGGAAATTGTTCTTCAATAACATGAAGTTCGGTATTGATGAGTACCGACGTGCGTTCTCGAAAAGATTGTTCTTGAAAACCTTACAACGCATGATCCCAAGTTTAACCATGGATGATATACATCCGGGTAGAGCAGGGGTGCGCGCTTTGTTGTTGGCAGAGGACGGCGATACCCGCGACGATTTCCGTTTCGAGTTCCACGAGAATTCTGTTCACGTATTGAACGCACCATCTCCGGCAGCTACGGCGTCCTTGGCTATTGGTGGTCAGATCGTGGATGAAGCAGAGAAGCATTTCGGCTGGAAGTAATTTCTTCTACTTTTTTTGCCGAAAAAAAGTACTTGCTGCGCTGGATTTGCAATCCTGCGCAAACTAAAACCCGCTTCGCTGGAATTCAACAACTTTCGCTAACAAAACCTTCTTTTTGTGTTCTTTTAAAACCCTAAAAGAACCAAAAGGGTCTGTGCCATTCTAAGCCGTTCGGATAAAAAAGTGGCCTGTCGGTGATTTGAGGCAAAAGTGGCAAATCAGGATTTGAAACGCCGAGCGCTTTTCCCAAAATCACACACCAGCCCATTTTTTATTTTCCTCACTTCCATGAATGGCACGATCGCACGCAGCAATAATTTGTTTTTAGTTACGAGTTTTAACTGCGCAGTTGGATCTAGGTTTCCCCCTCCAAAGGGGGAGATGGTGCGTCTTCGAAAAACTATTTGGTGAATCCTGTCGACCGGTAGGCGACAAAAAAACATTCGTGCATTTGCGGAAAGAAAATAATACGTCCACTTACGCCTGGTCAGTGCAGGTATGTACCTGTCTGACTACGCAGCTAGGCAGGGTCATTAAAAGATTCAATTATCAAAAGATGAGCTTGCGAATCAATTCTTTGCGTCCTTTAATTACGTGCGATTGTCCTCTGTTCTTTGTGCACTTTGTGTAAAAAAAAACATCCTCTCCTTTGTTCTCGATACAATGCCTTCCGTGCCGTGCGACATTACTCGAACTGACAGTCGAGGAGGGAATCCTGTCGACCGGCAGGCGACAAAAACATTCGCGCATTCGTGGGAAATAAATACTGCTCCCTGTGATCTTATTCCATGAGCCTGCGAATGGGATCGTTACTTTCCTTAGCAGCGGCGAAGCGCGGAATGGGATAATTACCTAATTTTATATTTCGCAAATTAGCGAAGAATCCAAATCTGCATGTTCAACGAATATTTCAAAAAGAACGACCATGAAAATCCTCATTTCTCCAGCGAAATCTATCAACGAAAACTGCGCTTTTCCAAACACCTCTTTTTCTGAACCGCAATTCGCCAAAGAATCCAAATCCTTAGTGTCTAAACTTAAAAAGTTCAAGTCGAAGGATCTCATGGAATTGATGCATGTGTCCAAAGACATTGCTGAGTTGAACGTCAATCGCTTTAAATCGTGGAAGTTGGCTGCAGAACCAACAGAACAAGTGAAACCTGCTGCGTTTTTGTTTACCGGTGAAGTTTATCGAGGCTTGGATATGGCTGGATTGAACAACGAAACTTTGGAACGAGCACAGGATAACTTGCGTATTCTATCCGGATTGTACGGACTTCTCAAACCACTGGATCTTATTTTTCCATACCGTTTGGAAATGGGGACAAAATGGGAGATCTCGGACAAGGCATCTAACTTGTATCAATTCTGGGGAGATAAGCTGACGAAGAAATTGTTGAAGGAAACGGAGAAGAACGAAACCATCGTCAACTTGGCGTCAACGGAATACAGCAAAGCAATTCAGTGGAAAAAGGTGAAGCAGCCTGTTATTACGCCGGTTTTCAAAGAATTCAAGAACGGTGAATACAAAATTGTCATGATGTACGCGAAACACCAACGCGGAAAAATGGCACGCTGGATCTTGGAACGCGATACCCAACAAGCGGAAGACTTGAAACTGTATCAGGAAGACGGATACCAATTCAGTGAACCCTTAAGCACGGCAAATGAATGGGTGTTTGTGCGCTAAAGTTGTTGTGCTGCGCAATTCACAGTTAAATCTTCATAACCCATAAAGCTTTTATTTATTCCTATTGCTTCCTGCATTATCTTGCAGGGGTATTATTTGACGTATGGAACAGATCAGTGTTTTTGACATATTTAAAATTGGTGTTGGACCCTCCAGTTCACATACCATGGGACCTTGGCGTGCAGCGCAACAATTTATTCGACAATACGTCAATGAACCTGGAATTCATCAAGTCAAACGCGTGCGTGTAGATCTGTTTGGTTCGCTGGCAAAGACCGGTAAGGGACACGGTACGGATATCGCGGTGCTGTTGGGACTCATGGGTGAAGATCCCGTTACGATTCCTGTCAATACCATCGATCCGAAAACAGCGCACATTTATGCGTCTAAAACAATACAACTCAATGGCGAACACGTGGTGATCTTTGAACCGGAAACGGATTTGATCTTCCACATGGATAAATCCTTGCCGGGTCACCCGAATGCCATGACCTTAACGGCCATTTTTATGGACGGAACCGAAGATGCCCACACGTATTATTCCGTTGGAGGCGGATTTGTAGTGAAAGAGGGAGGCGAAAATCAATCCAATGAGGAGACATCGTGTCGTTATTTGCCTTATCCGATTGAAACGGCTGCGGATCTTAAGAAGCACTGCGACGAAAATAAAGCGTCTATCGCCGATATCGTGATGCAGAATGAGTTGAGCTGGCGCTCCAAAGAAGAGACGGTTGCCGGTTGTTTGGCCATTTGGGATGTTATGCGCGAATGCGTTTTCCGTGGCGTGAATACCGAAGGGATTTTACCGGGAGGTTTGAACGTGAAGCGCAGAGCGGCAGAAATGAGTCGCCATTTGCTGAATGGGATCGCCTGTAAGGATTCGCATGATTTTATTCGTCAGATACAATCCGGAAGTAATATTTTCCAGAACACGCTGAATTGGGTTTCTTGTTTTGCCTTGGCGGTGAATGAAGAGAATGCGTCCTTTGGTCGCGTGGTTACGGCCCCGACGAATGGTGCAGCTGGCGTGATTCCGGCGGTGTTGATGTACTACGTGTGTTTCGCAGGAGGAACGCAAGAAAAGGATATTGTGAAGTTCATGACGGTAGCTGCAGAAATCGGTTCGATCTTCAAGAAACGATCCACCATTTCGGCCGCCATGGGTGGCTGTCAAGCAGAAATTGGCGTCTCGTCCGCGATGGCCGCAGCGGCGTTGACAGAATGTTTGGGTGGAAATCCGGATCAAGCCATGATGGCCGCAGAAATTGCCATGGAACACCATTTGGGCTTGACCTGTGATCCGATCGGAGGATTGGTGCAAATTCCGTGTATTGAGCGCAACACGATGGGAGCGATCAAAGCAATTACAGCCTGTCAATTGGCCTTGCAAGGGAATCCGGGATCGGCAAAAGTAACCTTGGATGGCGTCATCAAAACGATGTGGGAAACTGCTTTGGACATGAACGAGAAATACAAGGAAACTTCCGATGGCGGTTTGGCCACAAATATTTCGGTGAATATTAGTGAGTGTTAAAATACGGGTTCG
>JBMLQF010000054.1:0-6101 GCA_049241705.1 Fluviicola sp.
CGCCAGTCATGGCTACCAATAACAACGCGGTGTAAATTTCTCCTTTGTAGAACAAAGTTTTCGGACTTTTTTGTGTTTCCGGGTGAGCAGCAGCCAAATCGATCGCTTCTTTCGCTTTCAAAATGGACTTCTTAGCAGTTACAAGATCTTGCGAAGCAAAAGCATTTTCAAAACTCTTGAAAGCCAGTGCGGCATCCGTTTCACTTTTTTTCTGACCAAAAGTCGCTCCTGTCAACAGTACCATTCCCGCCAAAAGTGCAACACGTGTAGATTGTAATGTTTTCATTTTTCTAAAATTTCGGTTTCTGCTTTTCAACTATTGTGCCAATAGATGCAAAAACCTATTTATTCCATAATTTATTCTTCAGAATTTGTTTCTTCGGTTCCTTCAGTTCCTTCAAATCCTTCTTCTCCTTCTTCATTTTCGTCCTCGTCTGAACGTGGTACACGAGCTACAGCAGCAATTTCAGCGTTACCTTTCAAGTTGATCAATTTAACCCCTTGAGCTGCACGACCCATCACACGGATCTCATCGATGTGCATGCGGATTGCAACTCCAGCTTTCGTAATGATCATTAGATCGTCTTCATCTGCTACGGTTTTGATAGCTAACAAAGGACCTGTCTTATCAGTGATCGAGATCGTTTTAACCCCTTTACCACCACGGTTCGTGATACGGTAAACTGGTTCACCGTCTTCCGGATCATTTAAGTAAGAACGTTTTCCATATCCTTTCTCAGAAACAACCATGATCGTTTCATTCAGATCTTTCACACAGATCATACCTACCACTTCATCAGTTGGCGTTGTCAAGGTTACCGCACGTACTCCGGATGCGTTACGACCCATTGGACGAACTTTCTCTTCGTTGAAACGAATTGCTCTACCGGCTTTAGTTGCCAAGACCATTTCATTCGTTCCGTCTGTCAAACGAGCTTCTAATAGTTCGTCGTTCTCACGGATCGTGATCGCGTTGATACCATTTGCACGTGGACGAGAATATGCTTCTAAAGACGTTTTCTTGATAATACCTTGCTTCGTACACATCACGATGAAGTTATTATCTACATATTCTTTGTCTGTAAGATCTTTGACTTTTACATATGCTTTGATCTTGTCGTCTTGTTCGATATTCAACAAGTTTTGAATGGCGCGACCTTTTGCCGTCTTGTTTCCTTCCGGAACTTCAAATACACGCATCCAGAAGCAACGACCTTTTTCAGTGAAGATCAACAAGTAATTATGGTTTGTAGCTACGAACAAATGCTCCAAGAAGTCTTTGTCACGCGTTGTCGATCCTTTAGATCCCATACCTCCGCGACTCTGAACCTTGTACTCATCTAAGCTAGTACGTTTGATGTACCCAGCATGTGAAATCGTTATTACCACTTCTTCATCTGCGATCAAATCTTCTATACGCATCTCAGATGCTGCGTATTCGATTGTTGATCTGCGCGTATCACCGTATTTGTCTTTTACCTCTGTCAATTCATCCTTGATGATCTGCATACGTCGTTCTTCACGAGCTAAGATATCTTGTAAATCAGCGATCAAGGCCATCAAGTCAGCGTACTCAGCGCGTAATTTATCTTGCTCAAGTCCTGTCAACTGACGTAGACGCATTTCAACGATTGCTCGTGCTTGAATATCTGACAAACTGAATCGCGCCATCAATTTTTCACGTGCCTCATCCGGGCTCTTAGAAGCACGAATCATTGCGATCACTTCGTCAATATTATCTGAAGCGATGATCAAACCTTCCAAGATGTGAGCACGCTCTTCAGCTTTACGCAAATCGAATTTGGTACGACGAACAACTACCTCATGACGGAAGTCAACGAATGCGCTGATCATTTCTTTCAAATTCAACAAGCGAGGTCTTCCATCAACCAAACAAATATTGTTGATCGAGAAAGAACTTTGCAATGCGGTAAACTTGTATAGTTTGTTCAAAACAACGTTCGGAATTGCTTCGCGTTTCAATTCGAACACGATGCGCATACCGTTACGGTCAGACTCGTCGCGGATATCAGAAATACCTTCGATCTTTTTGTCGTTCACCATTTCGGCGATCTTCTTGATCATTTCCGCCTTGTTCACCTGGTAAGGGATCTCCGTAACAATGATCTGTTCACGACCATTGGATTCTTCGATCTCAGCTTTACCGCGAATGACAATTCGTCCACGTCCAGTCAACAAAGCTTCTCGAGCTCCTTCAACACCATAAATAATTCCTCCTGTTGGGAAATCTGGAGCTTTTACGTATTGCAACAATTCTTCGTCAGCAATCTCCTTATTATCTACATAAGCAATGATTCCGTCACAAACTTCAGTCAAGTTGTGCGGTGCCATGTTTGTAGCCATACCAACCGCAATACCACTTGCTCCATTCACCAATAGGTTCGGGATCTTTGTTGGTAAAACTGTTGGTTCCTCTAATGAGTCGTCAAAGTTCGGAGCGAAATCCACAGTTTCTTTCTCCAAGTCGCTAAGCATTTCCTCAGCGATCTTACGCAAACGTGCCTCGGTATAACGCATTGCAGCAGGACTGTCGCCATCTACCGAACCGAAGTTACCCTGTCCGTCAACTAACGGATAACGCAACGACCAAGGCTGTGCCATACGCACCATGGTGTCGTATACAGAGCTATCTCCGTGTGGGTGATACTTACCGAGAACCTCCCCGACGATACGAGCGGATTTCTTATAAGGTCGGTTGGAGTAAACCCCCAAGTCCTGCATTCCATATAATACACGGCGGTGTACCGGTTTAAATCCGTCACGCACATCCGGAAGTGCACGCGATACAATAACCGACATCGAATAATCGATGTACGCCGATTTCATTTCATCTTCGATGTTAATCTGGATTATCTTTTCTCCATCTGCCATCTTGTCATGTATTTAATTGAGCATGATAATTGTGAACTCGTTTTTATCCTTATCAAAAAGGCATAAAAAGCAAGGTTCGAAATTAGTGCTTTTATGGCTACAAAAAAGGAGTGAAAGGGGTATTTTACTAACAAAAAACGGTGAAAAAATGCTTATTCGATGCACTTATTAACATTTTAAGCGTTTATATATTTGTATCGTGCTGCAAACCGCCGCATCAAAAAGTTAAAGTATACGAGTTATGGAAGCAAAATTCTCTCCGCGCGTTAAAGATGTCCTTAGTTTTAGTAGGGAAGAGGCTTTGCGTTTAGGAAATGACTTCATCGGGGTGGAGCACTTTCTGCTGGGTATTCTTCGTGAAGGAGAAGGGAATGCTGTTCGAATTTTGAAGGGTTTTAATCTGGATATGGGGCAGTTGAAAGCAGAAGTGGAGCGGCAATTGTCGGAAACAGCAAAGTCTTCAGTAGCTCCTGGGGCCAATATTCCATTGGTGAAACAGGCGGAACGCTTATTGAAGATCACCTACCTGGAGGCAAAATTATTTAAAAGTCCGATCATCGGAACGGAACATTTGTTACTTTCGATGCTGAAGGATGATGATTCTGTAGTTTGTCGCATCTTGGGACGCTACGGAGTGAATTACAATACAGTAAAAGACGAATTAGACGATATGCTAGACGAAAACAACATCCCTCGTGCTGAAATGCCGGGGTCTGCTGACGATGAGGACCAAACATTTGGTGCAAGTCAGCGCAAGACATCTGATCCGAAGTCGAAAACTCCGGTTTTGGATAATTTTGGACGTGACCTGACTAAAATGGCGGAAGCCGGAAAATTGGATCCGATCGTAGGTCGTGAAAAAGAAATTGAGCGTGTTTCTCAAATCCTTTCACGTCGCAAAAAAAACAACCCAATCCTTATCGGGGAACCGGGTGTAGGGAAGAGTGCGATCGCTGAAGGACTTGCATTGCGCATCGTTCAACGAAAAGTTTCTCGTGTGTTATTCAATAAGCGCATAGTTTCTTTGGATCTGGCTTCTTTGGTAGCTGGCACAAAGTACCGTGGTCAGTTTGAAGAGCGAATGAAAGCGGTAATGGCTGAGATCGAGAAGAATCCGGACATCATTTTGTTCATCGACGAGATCCATACGATCATTGGTGCAGGAGGTGCAAGCGGTTCTTTGGATGCTTCGAACATGTTCAAACCAGCTCTGGCGCGAGGTGAGATGCAAGCGATCGGTGCAACCACTTTGGATGAGTACCGCCAGTACATTGAAAAAGATGGCGCTTTGGAACGTCGTTTCCAAAAAGTCTTGGTAGAGCCAACTACGATTGATGAAACGATCCAGATTTTGAATAATATCAAAGAGCGTTACGAAGATCACCACATGGTTATGTACACACCTGAGGCTGTTGCAGCTTGTGTGAAGTTAACTGAGCGTTATATTACTGACCGCCACTTGCCGGATAAAGCGATAGATGCTTTGGATGAGGTTGGTTCACGTGTGCATTTGAATAATATCAATGTTCCTCAAGAGATATTGGATATCGAAAAAGAGATCGAGGCCTTGAAAGAGCAGAAGAATGAAGTGATCAAATCGCAACAATACGAAAAGGCTGCTGAATTGCGCGATTCTGAGCGCAAACTTCAAGATAAATTGGAAGAAGCGAAGAAGCGTTGGGAAGACGATTCCAAAGCGAAACGCGTTGTAGTTACAGAAGAGCATGTAGCAGAAGTTGTATCCATGATGTGCGGTATTCCGGTAACGCGTGTTGCTCAAACTGAAATGGGCAAATTGGCTACGATGGCTGAAGAATTGCAAGGTAAAGTGATTGGTCAGGACGAAGCGGTTGAGAAAGTGGTGAAAGCGATTCAACGTAACCGTGCTGGATTGAAAGATCCAAACAAGCCTATCGGTTCCTTCTTCTTCCTAGGGCCAACAGGTGTTGGTAAAACACAATTGGCGAAAGTTTTAGCGAAGTATTTGTTTGATACGGAAGATGCATTGATCCGTATTGATATGTCAGAATACATGGAGAAATTCTCAATCTCTCGTTTAGTTGGAGCGCCTCCGGGATACGTTGGATACGAAGAAGGTGGTCAGTTGACAGAAAAAGTACGTCGTAAGCCGTATTCGATTGTCCTTTTGGATGAGATCGAAAAAGCGCATCCAGATGTCTTCAATTTGTTGTTGCAAGTCTTGGATGACGGTCACATGACAGATGGTTTGGGAAGAAAGATCGATTTTAAGAATACGATTTTGATCATGACTTCGAACATTGGTGCACGTCAGTTGGCTGATTTCGGTACCGGTGTTGGATTTGGAACAAAAGCGAAGCAAGAAGCGCATGATGATAATGCGAAAGCAGTAATTCAAAGTGCTTTGCGCAAGGCATTCTCTCCGGAATTCTTGAACCGTATTGATGATATGATCATGTTCCATTCGTTGACGCGTGAGAACATCCACAAGATCATTGATTTGGAATTGGTGAAATTGTTCAACCGCATAGCAGACTTGGGGTACCATGCTACAATGACTGAAAAAGCGAAAGATTTCATCGTTGAAAAAGGATATGATGAGAAATTCGGTGCGCGTCCGTTGAAGCGTGCGATCCAAAAGTTCATTGAAGATCCGCTAGCTGAAGAGATCATCAAAGCAAACTTGCATGCAGGTGATAGCATTGTGATCGATTTAGATGAAGGAAATAACCAGTTGAAGATTTCAATCGATAAAGGAAAAACGAAGGCAGCTAAAAAATAAGCCGAATTCCAACGAATATCAAAGGCTTCTCGTTCTGAACAAAAGACGGGAAGCCTTTCTTTTTTTATCTTTGTAGCATGAATAAATTGTTGCTTGTTTTAAGTGTTTTCATAACATCTTTTGTTGTTGCAGAAGTAGAAATGACACGTGTTGACCCGCGTTTGTTCATTTTTCAACCTAAGACAAATTTCGATTCGATTACGGTATCCAATGAGGCCTTGAAAAGTAAGATGATCGAATACTTGTTTACCAATGACATGATCGATCATCAGGGGACGAAAGCATATAATCCCGGAGCTGAATTTATTAGTTACTACAAGCAATATAAGGAACTGTACAAACTCATGGATCTCAATAGAGATGGTATTCCGGAGCTTCTTTTTAACGGCTATGTTTCGGAAACAGATGATCGTGAGCATCTGGAAATTTGGGGTTCTAAAAATGGAAC
>JBMLQF010000055.1:0-4225 GCA_049241705.1 Fluviicola sp.
TCGTTCAGCGGAGCAAGCCAAGCGCGTAGAAACGAACTTTGATGTAGAAGACCGTTTAGGATATGTCATGGAAGCCATCCGATTGACAGTAAAAGGTTTGAATGGTCGCGTTCCTGTAATTGGATTTGCTGGAGCACCATGGACAATCTTCTGTTATATGGTAGAAGGTCACGGATCAAAAACTTTCAGCGAAGCACGCAAGTTATTGTACACAGATCCAACTTTGGCACATCAGTTGCTACAGGGGATCACGGATGTAACCATCGCTTACTTGAAAGCGCAGGTAAAAGCCGGAGCAAGTATGATACAAATTTTTGATTCTTGGGCAGGAATTTTGGGAACAGAGCAGTACGCTGCATTCAGCATCCCATATTTGAGTCAGATCGCAGCAGCGATCAATGACGTTCCTGTTACCCTTTTCTCAAAAGGTGCTATCACTTCGATCCCGGCACTTGCAGCGTTGGATTGTAATACAGTGGGAATGGATTGGAACATGAATGTTGCAACTGTTCGCGCTCAGGTGGGGAAAAACCGAACCCTTCAAGGGAACTTAGATCCGTGCGCATTGTATGGTTCACATACAACTGTGGAGAACGAAACGATAAAAATGCTAAATTCGTTCGGTAAAAATCAGCGTCATATTGTAAATTTAGGTCATGGCGTTTACCCGGATGTAGATCCTGAGAAGGTGAAAACATTCATTAAAACTGTAAAATCCTATGAAATCAACTAGTATGAGAGTAACAAAAGCAAGTTTATTTGCAGCTTTATTCGCCCCGATGGCATTGTTGGCTCAAAACAACGAGAATCTTGTCGATAATGGCGGATTCGAATCCAATACAGGAAAAATTAAAAAACTCGGTCAGATCGATTTGGCAACTGGATGGAAATCTCCAACGGGTGCACGTGCTGATGTATTCTTGAGTGATTCTAAAATGCCGGAGATTGGTACAAAATCAAATACATATGGTGCAGAAGACCCAGCGGAAGGTGAAAATTACGCCGGAATCATGGCCTTCTCTTACCAGAACAAAGCGCCACGAACCTATTTGTTGGTGAAGTTGAAAACTCCTTTAAAAGAGGGCACGAAATACTGTATCTCCTTCCAATTGTCATTGGCAGAAGCATCAAAGTATTCTTGTAACCAAATCGGAGTGAACGTTTCGAAAAAAGAATTTGGAACAGATCAAAAAACATCGATCGTGGACGAAACGCACATTTTGCACCCTAAGAACAAAGTGTTCAACGCATTCTACGGATGGGAAAAAGTGTGTGGAACATTCACAGCAAAAGGTGGAGAGAAATTCTTGACGATCGGAAACTTTACTTCAAACGAATCCACAAAAACGGAGACGAATAAAAAAGCAAAAGACAACAAGTTCACGCAAATTCCAGGAGCATATTACTACATCGACAATGTGATCGTTACCATGTTGGATGAGAACGAAAAGTGCGACTGTAACTACGAAGATGCTGAAAAGAACTTGACATCTACAACTATATACCAAAAAGCATTGGTAATTCGTGACCGTATGACTCCGAAAGAAAAGATTGAAGCACAAGGAATGTATTTCGCGTCAGGAAAAAGCACTTTGACTCCACAAGCGATGGCTGCATTGGATTTGATCATTGAGGAAATGAAAAAAGATCCAAACGTCTCCATTACAGTGATTGGTCACAGCGACGTGCAAGAAGACGAAGTGGGTGAGAAAAAAGCATTCTACGCTGACATGGATAAAAAACGTGTAGACGCAGTTATGGCTTACCTGAAAGAAAAAGGAATTGCTGAAGGTCGCGTAAAAACCGAAACTAAAGGAAATACAGAACCGAATACTGCAGAGCATTTGGAGTCTGATGATGACGACTTAAAATTGGCGAAAAACCGTCGCGTTGTTATCCGAGTAAACTAATTGAACACAACGAAAAAGCTCCGGTCTAAACAGATCGGAGCTTTTTTTGTTAGATACGTATCATATGAATATTTTTCCTGTATATAGAAAACTATCCGGCTTTGATCGTTTTTATAAGATCACGGATGATCGTCATTTCACGGAAGCTTTTCGTGTACAAGGCACTTTGAAATATCAACACATCGAAGCGGTTCAATTTCCAGAGATCTTGCGCATCAATGACATGATCGAATGCCAATTCAATTACGTGGAAATGTCTCAGGAAGAGATCCAAGAGAACTTCCCGGATTGATTATTGTTTGATAATACGCGTCATGCGATCTCCCAATCGCAAGAAATAGATCCCATCTGGTTGTTCGTTCAATGAAAGCGTATTCTCGCCATTCATAAAAGTACCTTCTTGCAATATTGTTCCCAACGCATCCATTAAAGAATAAGCAACTGATTTCGATAGATCGACAGTAAACACGCCCGTGCCCGGATTCGGATAAACATTTGAAGTCCATTCCGGAATTTCATGAATTCCAACAGAAGTCGGATTGCTGTGCTCCCATCTCGTTAAGAATTTCCACACTTCCAATCCTTCAGTAATGTCGTTAACCGGTTGGTACAAATAAATGTGATCAGCTCCGTTGAAACGCCACAACTCCACCGAACCGGTAGGGTTACAATTGTTGTAAACAAAACGATCTACAGTAATATTGTCATTCGCTAAATCCGGCAAACGCGTAGAATCAGCAGTCGCATCACATCCGTGGACATTGCGCCAGAAAGTCATTGTTTGAGGAACCAAACTTAATGATGGCAAAGCACCACTTTCATAAGGAACCGTCCCATCCGCAGTACCATGCAAATGAATGACAGGAGTTGCATAAACCGGTACACAATTCTGAATATCCGATGTTGCCATTGTTCCGGCCATACAGCCAATTGCTGCAACGCGATTATTCATTTCACAAGCCATGTGGTGCGACATGATCGATCCCATCGAAAAACCAGTGAAGTATACACGAGCAGGATTTACATTGTATAAAACTATAGCTGAATCGATGAGTTGATGCATGAAACCAAGATCATCTACCGTTGAAGCAGCAAGAGTTCCGTTGTTCCAGGCATTTTGACCAAACTGATTTGGTTTTCCTTGCGGATAAATTGCAACCACACGAGCAGTATCTGCGATCAAGTTAAATCCAGCACCGACCATCTGGCTGCTGTTTCCGCCCAATCCATGTAATACAATGATCAATGACGGAGATTCTGAACTAGGATCAAATCCAACTGGCAAGTATTGTTGATAGTTGCGAACAACGCCGTTTACCGACATTGTTTCTGAAGTAAGCTGCCCGAATGAAAGTGCAGCGCAAAATAGTGTAAAGAGTGTAGCAGTAAATTTCATCGATTGAAGTTTTCACAAATTTGGTTTATTTTAGGCAACAAAACAAGCACGTGAAACGAATCCACCTCCTTTTTGTATTTGCACTGGTGTTTGCTGCATGCACGCTTACCAGTGAACAAGAAGAACGCCTGAATAAACAAATTCAGCGCTACGTTGCCGCTTACAATGAAAACCGTTCACTTGAAGTGGTTGCTTTTACCCATCCCAAAATCGTGGCTTCTGTAAAAAAAGACGGAGATAGTTCTTTCTTGGTGCATTTCCATCAACATGACGATTCTACACGCTACTATTTTGCGAATCCTTTGTACCGAGAAACAAAAGTGGCAGGTAAATCGATTCAGCGAAAATACTGGGTCGAAAAATACACTGAAAGCGAAGAAATCACTGATCAATATTGTATATTCGCACTATCTGAGGACAATGGAAATACTTGGTTCTTAGCGCAGGAAACAGATTATTTCTCCGAGCGCTATCCAACCTCCAAACGCCTCTTCAAAAAATAAGAACTACGGATGAAAAACAGCTTCCTACTCGCTACTTTGCTTTCGCTTGCTTCAGGACCAATGTGGTCGCAAGGTTACAATCCCGTAGGTGCTCGTTCTAACGCTTTAAGCAGCGCATCTGTAACGTTAGATGATGTATGGGCTTATCACCACAATCCAGGAGCAACTGCATCAATCAAATCATTTTCTGCCGGAGTTTATTACGAAACTCGATTTCTTTCCAAAGAACTCCAAACTCAAGCACTCGCTGTAGCGATCCCACTAAAAAAAGGTGTGATCACAACCGGAGCGCAATTCTTTGGATACGAACAATACCGTCAATCGCGATTTGGTGTAGGATATGCGATGCAATTGACTGAACGCTTCGCCGCAGGAGTGCAGTTGAACGGGCAACAATTGCGCCTAGGAAACAATTA
>JBMLQF010000055.1:4235-6403 GCA_049241705.1 Fluviicola sp.
TACGGAGCAACCTTTAATGGAACGATAGAAGCTGGACTAATCGCGAAGATTTCCGAAAAATGGCGTTTAGGAGCAAGCGTTATGAACGTTGGTAGACAACGCATCAGCACGCTTGAAGATCGATATTCTACGGTGATGCGCATCGGTTGTCAGTATTTACCATCCAAACGCGTACTCGTTCTTGCCGAGGTGGAAAAGGACGTTATGCATCCTATTGCATTTAAAGGGGCTGTTGAATACCAGCCTCTCGACGTGTTGTTCATTCGTTTGGGAGCACAATCTGGTCCAACACATTTTTCGTTTGGATTCGGCTACTGTAAAAAAGGCTTCGCAATCGACTTAGGCACACAATATCATCAGGTTTTAGGCTGGTCTCCAATGATCGGATTGAACTATCAGTTGGCAAAACATGCGGAATAATCTCCTCTTTGCATTTTTAGTTTGCCTCTCCTTTTTCGGGTTGGCACAAGACCGCAATGAAATCATCCAACAAAGGATAGAGTTTATTTCAGAACAAAATGAATCAGAAGAAATAGACTTAACGAATATTTTCGAGCAGTTGAATTACTATTTCGACCACCCGATTAACTTAAATGCAACGGATGCAGATGAATTGAGATCACTGAATTTATTGACCGAAGTACAAATCACAAACCTATTACTTCACCGCGAACAGTTCGGAAAACTTATTTCAATCTACGAATTGCAAGCTTTACAATATTGGGATCTGTCAACGATCAGTTTGGTACTTCCATTCATTCGAGTAGACGATCGCTTAGACAACTTGCACGTTACCTTCAAAGAACTGCTTAAGAACGGTAAGTTTGAGTGGTATTTACGCTATCAAAGCACTCCGGAACAAAAGTCGGGTTATGAAAACGTCCCTGATTCCATCCTGCAGACATCGAATAGTTTCTATTACGGAAACCCCGACCGCTATTACACGCGTTTTCGCTATACTTATCGAACCAATATTTCCTTGGGAGTTACTGCCGAGAAAGATCCGGGAGAAGAATTTTTCCGCGGTTCGCAAAAGAACGGTTTCGATTTCTATTCGTTTCACGCATTTTACAAAGGCGGAAAATACTTAAAAGCTATTGCGGCAGGAGATTACTTAGTACAAATTGGTCAGGGCTTGAATACCTGGACAGGTTATGCTTTTGGTAAAACGGCTGATATTTTCTCTTCGAAGCGTACAGCAAATCTCCTTCGCCCATATACGTCGGTAGATGAAAACCGCTATTTCCGTGGAGGATCCGTATTGTTAGGAGCTGGTAAATTCAATTTATTGAGCTTCTACAGTCACAAACAAGTTGATGGAAGTGGTGTGGCAGACTCACTATTCAACGACCTGCAATTCATCTCCACTATTGATCTTAGTGGTTTGCACCGCACCAATAGCGAGATCGCAAAGAAAAATCAATTCACAGAAAAGATCTTGGGGAGTTACCTGCAATATGCAAGCACGCGTTTCAGTGCAGGAATAGCCGCTGTCCACCAACTATATAACGTCCCATTACAGAAAGATTCCGTTCCTTATAACATTTATGCTTTCCGCGGAGATCGATCCACGGCGATAAGCGGAGATTACAACTGGGTATTTCGCAATGTCAATTTCTTTGGAGAAGCGAGTTACAGTTCTCATTCTAAATCTTGGGCTCAGTTACATGGTTTGATGGCCATCATTGATCCACGTGTTTCTGTTTCTGTGGTATACCGCAACTACGATAAGGCCTACTTCAGTTTTTACAACAACGGATTTTCGGAAGGCAGCAATACGCAAAACGAAAAGGGCTTGTTTGCCGGGACAAAAGTAAAACTGAATAGCGCCTGGACCGTGAACAGCTATGTCGATTTTTACAGTTTCCCATGGTTAAAGTTTCAAGTGGATGCGCCTTCAAAAGGGTACGAATTCTTGGTACAGCCTACTTACCGACCAAACAAAGAGCTGGAAGTGTATGGACGATTCCGAGTGCAGTTGCGCCAAAAGAACTCCCGTGATTCAGACGGAACCATTACACCAATCGAAGATGTCTTGCAGCGCAATTACAGGATCAATTTGAGCTACAAAGTTTCGGAAGGGATTACTATCAAAAGCCGAGTGGAATATATTACAATTGACCGACCAAGTAATACGCCAGAAAAAGGTTGGATGATCACACAAGATG
>JBMLQF010000056.1:0-16504 GCA_049241705.1 Fluviicola sp.
TTGGTAACCACCTGTTTTATGGACAGTTGATAGATCTTTGCAGAAATAAAGTGATCAGCCATCAAAATGGTATCGAAAATGATGGATTGATTTGGCTTTAGGGTAATTTCTTTTTCGCCGACTTGCACAAGATTATTGATAACCGGCTGTATGGTCAAGATCAATTTCCGGTCAGTTGTATTTTCAATCTGATAAAAGGTCTGGTGGATCACGGCACAGGCAATCACCTCTTCTTTTTTAGGTGTTTCAGCAGGCGTCACTTCCTCTTGAGGAACATATTGAATAAACGTTGTTTCCAGTTGATGCGGATAGTTCGTTTCGAAAAAGTCTATTTGTTTGCCTTCTTCATCAAATTTTCTGGTTGATTCATAAAACTGAATTCCACCATCCGGCGCATCGCTAAACTCTATCCTCGAAACCTGACCATTGGCATAATACTCGAGGTGTGCCGAGGCATGTCCTCCAATTGAACGCAAAAGGTAATTGGCAATTTCCTCTCCGCGATTATTAAATACAACCAAAGAACCAAAACGACCGTCAGAATCCCACGTTTCAACAATAGAAACTTTTTTATTAGCATGCAAACATGTTTTCACAGACCGTTTTTCACTATCCAATTTCGAAGTACAACCAATTTGCGCAAACAGGTGCGAGCCAGCGAATAAGTAAATCGTAAAAGCTACAAGAAATTTCATAGTCGCCTATTGACAATTTTTATACCATAAAGTTAATTTTGTCCATCGAACTTTGAAGGTCAGGAAATCCCCTTTCGCAATTAATCAGATAACCAAGTAACTAACCTGAAATTTTCTTCATTGTTCTGTCTTGAATTTCAGAATTAATACCTACATTTGCACCCCGCTAAAAGTTGGCGGGACATAAATTATTAATTAGTTTAATTATGAATTCTTACGAAACTGTTTTCATTCTTACTCCCGTTTTGTCTGAAGATCAGGCAAAGGAAGCAGTGCAAAAGTACGAAAGCGATTTGGCTGCCATGGGCGGTAAATTAACGCATTCTGAAAGCTGGGGCCTTAAAAAATTGGCTTACCCGATCCAGAAGAAATCTACTGGTTTCTACTTTTTGTTCCAATTCGACGCTGAAGGTTCAGTGATCGCTGATTTGGAATTGGCTATGAAGCGTGACGAGCGTGTCATGCGTTTCTTGACTGTAAAAATGGACAAGGACCATGTTGCTTATGCTGAGAAGCGTCGCAAAAAAATGAGTGGAGCTCCAGTTGAAGCTTAATTAATTTACCCTAAAATTTTAGAAACATGTCACAAAACGATATTCGCTATTTGACTCCGATCAACATCGAGATCAAAAAAGATAAATACTGCCGTTTCAAGAAAAGTGGTATCAAGTTCATCGATTACAAAGACGCTAACTTTTTGTTGCGTTTGGTGAATGAGCAAGGAAAGATCCTTCCTCGTCGTATTACTGGTACTTCAGCGAAATACCAAAAACGCGTTAATAAAGCTATCAAACGTGCTCGTCACTTGGCAATCTTGCCTTACGTTGGCGATATGTTGAAATAGTCGGTAGTTGAACCCTTAATGAACAAAAATCATGGAAGTAATTCTTAAGAAAAATATCGATAAATTAGGTTACAAAGATGAAGTAGTTTCAGTTAAGCCTGGCTACGGACGTAACTTTTTGATCCCTCAAGGATATGCAGTTTTGGCTACACCATCTGCAGTTAAAGCTCACGAGGAAGTATTGAAGCAACGCGCTCACAAAGAGTCTAAAATTGTTGCTGAAGCAGAAGGAATCGCTGCTAAATTGGCTGAAGTTACTGTTAAGATCTCTACGAAAGTAGGTGAGAACGGTAAGATCTTCGGATCTGTAAACACAGTTCTATTGTCTGAAGCGTTGAAAGCTGCTGGTTTCGACATCGATCGCAAATCTTTGAAAATCAAAGACGAGCCAATCAAAGAAGTTGGAACTTACGAAGCTGAAGCTAACCTACACAAAGGTGTGAAGCCAGTATTCAAATTTGAAGTTATCGGAGAGTAATCCCCGTACATTTTTTTCAAGATCCCGGTCCGCTTTTGCAGATCGGGATTTTTTTGTCCCGGTCGTAACCTCAACCCCCTGTTTTCGTAAGCGTGCATGAAATCTTTGATCACATGAAACAGTCTTTGTACATCTTCGCCGCTTCGTTTATCGTATTGTATACTTTCTTCGCATGTTCGGATCAGGCAACTGAGACCAAAACCGAAAATACAGAGGCAGAATTTGCCCCAGCCGACAGCTCTAATGCATTTGACGCAAAACTAGCGGCGGAATTAGGCGCGGATGAATACGGGATGAAACGTTATGTGATTGCCTTCTTGAAACGCGGACCTAACCAAAACCAAGATAGCGCAGAAGTTGCTCGTTTGCAGCGTGCGCATTTGGACAATATCGGAAAATTGGCAGAGGCGAGAAAATTGGTAGTAGCCGGACCTTTTATGGACGATACTGACCTACGCGGAATTTATATCTTCGATGTAGAGACCGTGGAAGAGGCGCGTAAGCTGACAGAAACAGATCCTGCGATCAAAGCTGGACGCTTGGTGATGGAACTGCACGAATGGTATGGTTCGGCCGCCTTGATCCGCACTGCCGAGATTCACAAAACGATTTCGAAATCGGAGATCTAAGCATTAAATAGTTCGTCTACCTTTTTGAAACGGTAGCCAAAGATTCCTTCCAGTTGTTTACGGACGAATAACCAGTGGGCAAATCGACCTAAAAATCCAAAGGGCAATTCATAGCTCACAATATCCGTCATTTCTACCCCACCTTCTACCGCTTTGAAGTGATGTTCGTGGTGCCACATTTTGTAGGGACCTGTGCGCTGTTCGTCCACGAAGAACTTTCCATCATGCACGTATTTGATCTCAGTAACCCAGTTCAATGGAATTCCCATTACCGGTGAAACTTTGTAGGCAATCATCAGTCCTTCATACATCTTCTCCGGAACGTTCGTCAATACTTTGAAACCCATGTAATCCGGTGTGATCACTTGCAAGTTGTTTGGTGATGAGAAGAAATCCCAACACGTGTCCAGATCGGCCTTGATGAATTGTGTGCGCTTGAGTTGATACATGACTTTTTCTTTTCAAACAACTCAACTCCACATTTGGTTGTAAAAAAAGGGACCGAAGCCCCTTTTTATTTCTTTTAATTTTCTTTCCATTTTTCATTCTTGCCTTGTGTGTACGGAATACCCAATTCATCGAGCTTTTCCGCTAAGGCGTTCGTTAGCTTGATAAATTCATCCAACACTGCGCGGAATGCTGCATATTCTTCCTCTACGATCTTCAAATTCGTGCGCTGGGTTTGCGTCACTCCTGAACTGCTTTCGAACAACTGGTAATTAACGTAATCCAAACGCGACGCAAATGACGGTGGTGTTTCGAACTCTTTGGATGCTTTCAAACGGTCACCGTAGATCAACAATGCACACGAATCATAAAGCAAACGCAATTGACGAACCTCCTCTAACAATTTCAGGTCTGTTGATGGATAGGTTTGGATGGCGTACTTAATCATATCCAATTTCTCCTTTGTTTCGTTCATCAGTTTGGATGAACCACTCACTTTACGGTGCATTTCACTCACTTGCTGACGGAAGGCCAACAACTCCTCTTTATTCGTAGCAGGCAAACTGTGGTTATTTACATTTTTCACTTCGAACGAAACTGGGGCAGATAAAGATGTTAAAACACCATCTTTTAATAGGAATACTTCCACAGAGTAGCGTCCAGCGATCACCAACTGACCGTCATCGGCTGTTTCGTAGCGACCCGGCTTGCGTTTTTTCGGATTCACCGGAGAGGTAGATTCCATGCGCAAATTCCAAGTAGTGCGAGAGACACCCTTTGATGGCTGTGACAACATCTTGCGCACTTCTTTGCCATTCGCGTCTTTGATCACCCACAACAACTGTGCTTTCTCTTCTTGTTCTTCCTTGCGCAGCGCAGACCATTCCGGATAAGCAACAGCTTGTTTTTCTTTTTCAGCTTTGGATTCCAATTCACGACGTTTATCACGCAAGGTCTTTGGCACATCCTTTAAATACAAGGTGAAAGTTGCACCAAATTCAGGATTCGGAGCATTCCACAAGTTGTGTCCTTGCGAACCGGTTCCAGTCAATCCTAATGGAGCGGAAGGAATATACAACAAGGCGGTATCCACTGGGAACAAATACGCTTCTTTACCAATTGCTTTATCTGCCATTTCGCGTAGTGGCGAATAATTGTCCAGGACATAGAAGCCACGACCAAACGTTGCAGCTACCAGATCTGTTTCGCGTTTCTGAATATCGAGGTCAAAAACCGCAATCGTTGGCAAACCTGCCAGCTTCATCCAGTTCTTTCCACCATCAATGGAGGTGTAGGCTCCAAATTCAGTTCCCACGAACAAAATATTTGGATTCACGAAATCTTGTTGAATGCAATAAACTGTTCCGCGCTCCGGCAAGTTCCCAGCGATAGAAACCCAGGTTTTCCCTTTATCCGAACTTTTCAGAACATACGGCTTGAAATCACCGTTGCGCTGATTGTTGAACGCAGCAAACACTTCATTTTCGTTGAAACGTGAAGCCAAGATCATATTCACGCGGGTATTCTTCGGAACGCCTGTAAACGTTTGTACTTTCGTCCAAGTATGTCCGTCGTTATCACTCACTTGGATCACGCCATCATCGGTACCAGCATACAACAACCCTTTTTTCTTCGGTGACTCATCCAAGGCCAAGATATTTCCGTAGATGGTTGTCGACTGATTCTTCATCACCGCATCCATGCTCCACACTTGGCCCATAACCGGCAATTTATTGCGATCGATCTGCTGTGTCAAATCCGGAGAAATCACCTTCCAATCGTCACCGCGATTGCTCGTTTTGAAAACCTTATTTGCCGCAAAATACAAGGTCGCCGGATCGTGTGGAGAAACCAACAGTGGCGAATCCCAGTTCCAGCGGTAAGCTGCTTCTCCCTTTCCCGGTAATGGCTGGATCGAGATCTTTTCTCCAGAAGTTTTATCGTAGCGAACCAATCCGCCGTACTGTGACTGTGCGTAGGCAATGTTCGGATTCACCGGATCGATAGCCGATTCAAAACCATCACCACCATTCGTGATGAACCAATCGGAATTGAGTACACCGGCATTGTTAATGCTCTGAGATGGACCGCCCATAGAATTATTATCCTGTGTACCACCGTAGATGTAATAGAACGGATAGGAATTGTCTGTAGCAACCTTGTAGAATTGAATGATTGGCAAGTTGTCATAATAACGCCATTCTTTCGCATGATTGTAGGTTTCGTATAGACCTCCATCGCAACCGACCACCCAGTGATCAGTATTTCTAGGATCGACCCAAATACAGTGATTGTCTACGTGTTTCGCGTCTTCGCCAGTTGCAACCACGGTTTTACCGCCATCTGCAGTGTGGTGTAACCACGTATCCATCACAAATACTTTCAATTTATCTTTCGGATCAGCAATGATCTCCTGATAGTAATTTCCGGAAGTGACAAAGCCCGACATTTTGGTCCAAGTCAACCCTTTATTCGTCGATTGGAAGAATCCACCTTTATCGTTACGTCCTTCAACGATCGCATACACGTAGTTCGGGTCGGCCGGAGAAACAGCAATTCCAATGCGGCCCATTTCGCCTTTTGGCAAACCACTTGTGATCTCTGACCAGGTCTTTCCACCGTCAACAGATTTGTACAAGTTCGATTCCGGCCCTCCACCGATGTAAGTCCACTCATGACGACGACGTTGATGAGCCGCTGCATATAAAATGTTCGGATTCGATGGGTCGATCGCGATCTCAGAAATTCCTGTTTCGTCTGAAACAAACAAGGTTCGTTCCCATGTTTTTCCGCCGTCTGTTGATTTGTACACACCGCGTTCGCCGCCTTTACTCCAAACAGGTCCATAAGCTGCCACCCAGATCGTGTTTTCATCCGTTGGGTGAATGATGATATTCCCGATGTGCTCGCTGGTTTTTAGCCCCATGTTCACGAAGGATTTTCCACCATCAACAGACTTGTACACACCATCGCCAAAAGAAACAGAACGCTGGTTGTTGTTCTCTCCTGTTCCTACCCAAATGGTCTGCGGATTTGACGGAGCTACATTTACACAAGCAATGGAATAGGAACCGTAATTGTCAAAGATTGGTTGGAATGTCGTTCCATGATTGGTTGTCTTCCATACACCCCCAGAAGCGGCAGCTACATACCATGTATCCGGATTTGACGGATGAATGGCGATGTCAGCAACGCGACCAGAGGTAAGTGCAGGACCCACTAAGCGAAATTCCAGTCCGGAGATAGATGAAGCATCCAAAGCGGGGGCTGCTGGCTTTGCTTCTGTTTTTTGAGAAAACCCGTTCAATACGGGTAATAATGCCAAAGTAATGAGTATGTTTCGCATAATCTGAATTGAAAAACGAAACTACTGAAAACGAGCTGGAATTGGAAGTAAAAAATGAAGAATGGTTTCTGTATGCTTATTTGAATCGCAATTTCACCATGCGTCCACGTTTGCTTCTGATCCGTTCATAGGTAATATAATTTAATTGAAGCGTATCAAAACTCTTGTGTTCAAGGCTCATTATCAAGGAGTCAACCTGATTTTTTGAATGGTAGCGCTCACGACGTTCCAACATAACACCTCTATCTGGGTTGCGAAACAGATAAATAGCTTCGTACACTTCTCCAATGGGCCATTCTTTTGGATTCTTACCCTTACTTTGGTAATCTGAAACATACCACTCACGCACATAGAAAACGAAATTTCCTTTCATGTAACGGGTTCGTGAAATCGTATCCGTAACGTCATAATTGTTACTGCAGAAAGTGGTTTTCTTAAACCCCTTCATGCGGAAAATCTCGGTTTTCGTTGAATTCGTTTTTCGAACACGGATCAACTTTGCAGATTCATCTACCCGATTTTTTTGGTTGATAGTCTCGTTCAACCATCCCATTGAATAACTGAAACCAAGAATTAAGACAAGAGCAAGTTTCATGAGATCAAAAACTTTAATAAATCATCGCCTCACAGATTACGATCTTGTTGGATTTCCACAATTTCTTACAAGTAATTTTTACCGACCAAATACTGTTGCACATAATCCTTCACCCCTTCTTCCAAAGTGTGGAAAGGTTTACTGTAACCTTGATCGATCAACTTTTGCATATTTGCTTCCGTGAAATATTGATACTTGTCACGAATATCCTCCGGTGTGTCGATGAATGAAATGTTTGGTTCTTTATCTAACGCGTAGAAAGTATTCTTCGCCAAATCCAAGAAGGTGCGTGCTTTTCCGGAACCCAAGTTGTAGATTCCTGATTTTGCCTTTCCTTCCATCAAGAATTCGATCACTGAAACAACGTCCTTCACGTACACGAAATCGCGCATTTGTCCACCATCTGTGTAATTCGGATTGTGCGAGCGGAACAAACGCATGCTGCCGTTTTCATTCACTTGATTGAAGGTGTGGAAAATCACCGACGCCATGCGCCCTTTATGGTATTCATTCGGACCATATACGTTGAAGAATTTCAAACCATACCAATGTGGCGGAGTTTCGGTTTGCTCCAGTGCCCACATGTCGAACCATTGTTTCGACCAACCGTAAGGGTTCAACGGTTGCAATTTCGGCATAGCGGCTTCATTGTCGTCGTAGCCCAACTCGCCTAAACCATAAGTGGCAGCGGAACTAGCGTATACCAATGGAATCTGGAAGCGCACGCAATGGTTCCAGACCATTTTGGAGTAGTTGACGTTCAATGCATCAAAGATCGCTTTATCAAATTCAGTGGTATCTGTACGCGCACCGATGTGCAATACATGCGTCACCTGATCTCCATGAGCGGTCATCCAAGCATCGAACTCACTGCGTTCAACTTTTTCCGCGTATTGCTTTCCAGCAAGATTGGCATCCTTTTCTGTTTTAGAAAAATCATCCACCAAGATCAAATTCGTGATCCCTTTTGCATTCAAAGTACCTGCGATGCAACTTCCAATAAATCCTGCCGCTCCTGTGATTACGATCATGTTCCGAACTTTTTTTGGCAAAAGTACAAAAACATGTTAAGCCCTAAGCATCTCTAGTGTTTTGTAGGGATGTTACCAAAATCATTTACTAAATTTGTCCCGTAAAAATTCAGTAGTGGAAACAGTTTACATCACACGACGAGAACATTTCAATGCTGCCCACAAACTATGGCGGGAAGATTGGTCAGACGAAAAGAACGAAGAGGTATTTGGCAAGTGCAGTAATAAGAACTGGCACGGTCACAATTTTGAGATCTTTGTCACAGTTAAAGGAAAACCGAATCCAGACACGGGTTTTGTGATCAATTTGAAGGATCTGAGCAAGATCGTGAAAGAATTGGTAGTTGAACCGCTGGACCACCGCAATTTGAATTTGGACGTTCCTTTCCTTGCTGGAAAACTGGCTTCTACTGAGAATATGGTGATCGAGATCTGGAAACTGATCGAACAACCGATCCGCGAAGCCGGCGGAGAATTGTGTCGTTTGAAACTGGTAGAAACAGAAAACAATTACGTAGAATACTACGGTGGTGCTGAACCTTATTGATTTTAATCCGTTACAAAGAAAAAATTGACCGTGAAAGACGATTTGTACAACGACGAAATAACGCAGCGATTAACGGGAGTTTATAAAACCGTATTGAAAGATATCGGGGAAGATCCTGAGCGTGAAGGGCTGATCAAAACACCTGAACGTGTAGCAAAAGCAATGCAGTTTTTGACGCAAGGATATGCTACCAATCCGGAAGAAATCTTGAAAAGCGCCTTGTTTGCTGAAGAGTATTCTGAAATGGTTATAGTGAAAGACATTGAAGTATACTCCATGTGTGAACACCATATTTTGCCGTTTTTTGGAAAAGCACACATTGCTTATATTCCTAACGGAACTATTGTTGGTTTAAGTAAAATTCCACGTGTGGTGGATGCGTTTAGTCGCAGGTTGCAAGTACAAGAACGCTTGACGATTGAAATCCGTGATTGTATCCAAAAAACGTTGAATCCGAAAGGCGTTGCAGTTGTACTGGAATGTCAGCACATGTGTATGCAAATGCGCGGTGTACAGAAGCAAAATTCAGTGACAACATCTTCAGCATTCACCGGATTATTTATGAACAATGAAACCACTCGAAAAGAATTTATCAATTTAATACAAGCTAAATTACATTAACTATGAGCCAAATTTTAGACGATTATTCATTTGACACTATTGAAGCAAAAACGGCAGCTCGCAAGTTTTTCTCAAAAGTGTATGCTTTTATGTTTGGAGCCTTATTGATCTCTGCTGCAATTGCATTTCAATACGGAACTCCAGATTTCATCTTCCAATATTTCATTGAATCAACACCAAAAGGAACACAGATTTTGCCTTTATTCTACGTTGTGATGTTTGCACCACTAGGAATTGGTTTAGCAATGCAATTCTTGATCAACCGTTTGTCATTTGCAGCTTTATTTGGAATGTTTGCTTTGTATAGTATTCTAATTGGGTTTATGCTTACAGTTGTTGTGTTTATGTACACGACTCAGTCATTGGTATTGACGTTTGGAATTACTGCTGGAACTTTCGGAATTATGGCTGTAATGGGTTACGTTACGAAAGCTGATTTGACCAAATTTGGAAGCATTTTAATGATGGCTTTCTGGGGAATCATGATTGCTTCTATTGTGAATTTCTTCATGAAAAGCGATGGTTTGCAGTACTTGATTTCTATCATAGGTGTTTTGGTATTTACTGGTTTAACAGCTTACCACATGCAGCAATTGAAAGCTTTTGCTCACGATGCACAACAAAGTGAGGAGAACAAAAACAAAATGGCATTAATTGGCGGATTTACCTTGTATGTCTTGTTCATTAATCTGTTCTTATCATTACTTCGCCTTTTTGGTGACAGAAACTAATTTTATTTCCAAAACAAAAAACCCGATTTATTTAGAGATAAATCGGGTTTTTTGTTTTATAAAAGCCTTTTCATTTAAACATTCCATCATAAAACGCTTTTGCTTGATTCAAAAACGCTTTATCTTTAATTACAACTTGAAAAGGTAACGGTCTACCATTAGGCCATAATAAAATAGAAGACAAAGCAGGTATCCAACTAATACTAACTTTAAATCTTTTGTAATTTTCTATCATAAAACTATACTCAAATTTCTCAGGTAGTAATTGACTTAAAACTTCTTTCATTTGATCAACAGAAATTGATGTATCATCAACTACTTCTTTCACAAACTCGGATGGTTTTTTTCCTTTGAAAGTATAAGTATGAATGGTATCTTTTCGATATCCAGCTTCATCAATTTTATCTGGTATAAATAAAAGCTGATCCTTGAAACCAACAAAGGTTCCTACAGCGTGATTGGCTCCTACAATTTTTGCATTAGGCCAATAAATGAATTCGTGGTTAATCTTTGCCATACAGTGATAGTTGTTTAAAAATTTTGCGGGTGTTTTTCTTTAATAATCCATAATCATAAAAGGTATTCATCATTTCTGCTTCGTAATTCAAATTACCATCTTCATCAATTCGAACAGCGTAATACTGATGTTGTGAAAACAAAAACAAACTTCTTTTCTCAGCATGAATCGTATAAGCAGTCACTTGATTTATCTTACAACCTGCAGCTTTCATATTCTGTTCAAGTAAATTTAAGACTGTAATTCTTTCAGCTGAGTCAATTTTTGAATACCCTTTTATTTTTGGATAAAATCCCCAAGTCATCGTTTAGTGGTTTGAAATTCAGGAGTGTAAAATGAGTATAATTTTACATTCAAACACTTAAAAACTAATAAAAAGTAAATTTCATTTATCAAAAAGCGGCATTTACTCAACAAAACAACTTGGTGAATGAACATCTAACAAAATCATTTTGAATGACTGAAGTATTTTTCAATGTTTAATCAAATTGAATTTAATAGCTATTTTCTGATTAATTCATAATCATTAAGTCTTTTCTGGACAATGGTGCTGTATTGTAAAAACAAAATATTACATTTGAAAAAAAAATAAAAGCGATGTCAGGACATAACGATAAACACGATACTTTCTTTGAAAGTTCTACAGTTGGAATCGGATTCGTTTACACTATGATCTTATTGGCTATTATCGGAGCAATTTACGCTTTCGGATAGTATGAAGGAGGAAGCAATTCCTCCTTTTTTAATTTATTCCTATGCCATTCAATTCAATATTTGCCTGGGTGATGAAGAAACGCATTCACCAGATTGAATTGTTTCGAAAGTATCCGCACGAAGTTCAACAAGAAGTTTTTGAACGTTTAATCGCGGCAGGAACTCAGACCACTTACGGTCAACTCCATCACTTTTCCAACATCTCTTCTTACAATCAGTTCAAAGAGCTGGTTCCTTTAAACGATTATTCCACATTGAGACCTTTGATCGACAGATTGATGGAAGGAGAACAGCAATTATTGTGGCCCAACGACACGAAATGGTTTGCAAAAAGTTCCGGTACAACAGACGAGCGCAGTAAATACATTCCGGTTACACGAGAAAGTCTGGAGGAATGTCATTATAAAGGTGGTAAAGACCTACTCGCTTTGTATTACGAGAATTTCCCCAATCGTAAATTATATAAAGGAAAACACCTCATTGTAGGTGGCAGTGCTCAGATATTACCTGTTGCGCACGATATGTACAGTGGCGATCTGTCAGCAATCATCGTTAAAAATCTGCCGTGGTGGGCCGAGATTCGTCGTACACCTTCCAAAGAAATTGCCTTGATGAGTGAATGGGAAGAAAAGATCGAAAAGATGGCTCTGAGCACGATGCATGAAGACGTGTATATTTTGGCAGGTGTTCCTAGTTGGACTTACGTTTTGGCTCAAAAAGTACTTGAAATTTCAGGCAAAAATCATCTGCGCGAAGTGTGGCCAAATCTGGAGTTATTCATGCATGGTGGCGTAAGCTTTGAACCATATCGCGAGGCCTTTAAAAAACTGATCCCATTCGATGATATGCATTATGTAGAAACATATAATGCTTCGGAAGGATTTTTCGGTATTCAGGACGTAGATGGTTCAAACGAATTACTATTAATGCTGGACTACGGAATCTTTTACGAATTCATCCCTATGGATACTTTCAAAGGCCTGGATTCTCAAGAAGTCGTGCAACTGAGCGAGGTTCAAACCGGAGTGAATTATGTACTCGTTATTTCAACAAACGGAGGTTTGTGGCGCTACATTGTTGGAGATACCATTCAATTTACTTCAACAACACCATACCGATTCAAGATTACGGGTAGAACGAAGCATTTCATCAATGTATTTGGGGAAGAAGTGATCGTTGACAATACAGAACGTGCGATCGCGGAAGCCTCTAAACGAACACAAGCATTGATCCGAGAATACCACGTCGCCCCTGTTTTCATGAATGAAGATCAGAAAGGCGGACATGAATGGGTCATCGAATTTGTGAGTTATCCGGATGATCAGAATCGGTTCAACCTGGTTTTGGATGAAACGTTGCGAGAAATCAATAGCGACTACGATGCGAAGCGCACAAACAACATGGCACTTGCATCACCGCGCATTCATGTGCTAGCATCCGGAACTTTTGAAGAGTGGATGCGTCAACGTGGAAAATTAGGTGGACAAAACAAAGTTCCACGACTTTCCAATGAGCGCGTTTATTTGGAACAACTTTTGCGTACACACGAAGAAATAAAGGCTACATGCGAAAACTAAGTTCGATCCTCATACTATCAATGTGCTTTTTACAAGCTCTTGCGCAAGAACCTAGTTGGCGTAAACTCTGGACTATTCCAGCCGACAGTTCAGCCATTTGGGATGCAGATGAAACGGGTAGTTTGTACGTCGTTGTCGGAAACCAAATTTCCAAGTATTCGCAAGATGGTAAACTTGCCATGACGCAGAGCATTCGCTCCATTGGAACCATTCAAAAAGTGGATGCAGAAAATTCACTGAAACCAACTTTATTCAGTGAAGATCAACAGCAGGTCTGTTTTTTAGACAACGCCTTGGCCGTTCAAAATTGTGTTGATCTCGCAGAATTGAACATTCGTATGGCCAGTCAATTCTCCAGCTCGGTCCAAACAGATCGCTTCTGGATCTACGACCAAAGTAATTCACAACTCATTCTTATCACTGCCCGTAACCTGCAACAACAGCGGGTTCAAAATCTGAAAGGCTTGATAGACTTCAAAGAACTTCAGAGTTTCGAAGAATACAACAATCAATTATTCATGATCGATACAGAGTATCGATTACTTATTTTCGACAATTTTGGAAATCTCATGAATGAGTGGATAATTCCACCTCATCGGGCAGCCCATCCATTGGGTGAAGGCATGTTGATCACTAATGGAACGCGCATTGATGCCTACTCCTTTACCAATCAAGAGTTATTGCCTTTTTATTTGAGTACGAGTGAAATAATTGCCTTTCACTTCTCTGGAAACCGACTTTTTGTCCAGGACAATTCAGGAATTAGCTGCTTCGAGTTGCTGGATTGAGAGATTCTCAGAATATTTTTCCACATAGGGGCGCAGGTCTTTCCAGTTTTTGTAATTTAGGCAGTCCATTAAACTTGACTCATTATGCATATCGCTGTTGCTGGAAATATCGGTTCGGGAAAGACTACGCTAACAAAGATGCTAGCCAAACATTACGGCTGGGAAACACATTTCGAAGATGTTGAGCAAAACCCGTATTTGAACGATTTCTATGAGGATATGCAGCGTTGGTCGTTCAATTTGCAGATCTATTACCTGAACAGTCGTTTTACACAGATTCAAGAGATCAAAAAAAGCACGACGCATGTGATACAGGATCGAACAATCTATGAAGATGCGTTCATCTTTGCACCCAACTTGCATTCAATGGGATTGATGACCACACGTGACTTTGAGAATTATTTCTCTTTGTTCAATTTGATGGATTCATTTGTTTCAGCACCCGATCTATTGATCTATTTGCGTGCCTCAGTCCCTACCTTGGTAAATCAGATCCAACAACGAGGCCGTGAATATGAGGAAAGTATTCGTTTGGATTATTTAAAGCGCTTGAATGAACGTTACGAGGCTTGGATCTCAACGTATGACAACGGAAAACTATTGATCATCGATGTAGATAACAACCGCTTCCCGGAAAATCAAGAAGATTTAGGAAAGATCATCCATGCCATCGACGCAGAAATCAATGGTTTGTTCTAGAAATTTATAGCGTTTACTCTAAAAACAGATCTTCGGTACCAGTGGCGTTATCGAAGTCTTTCAATAAGATGGCCATATCGGTCAGGATTGCATCTTTCTGCTCATCTCGATTCTCCGTTCCTCCGAAATACTCTTTCAGCAACAATTGAGACTCCATGATCGCATGCTCTGGAATACTTCCCTCAAACTGTTCGATGAGTGTGATCGCCTCTAGCGCATCCATAAAGTCTCCATCCACAGCGAATAGAACGAAATCTGTCAAGAAGGGACTGAAATCCAATTTAGAATTCCAGAACACCGCAGTAAGACTTCTTCTCAAACCAGCATAACGATCATCCCGATAGGCATCCATCAACGGTTCAATTGTAGTGGTATCCTTGAGTCCTTGGAACAATTCTGTCAACAAGGCCACATTCTCCTCACTCAATCCATTACTCCAAACCTCCATAATCGGAGCAATTACACTCGCATCTCCATGTGCATGAAAGGCTTTAATCGCACTTGCAATTTTCGTTTCATCACCGCTGCGTAAATCGCTCAGCAGTTGACTGACTTTGAGTTGATGTTGTTTACTTGTTTTCGAGACTGACACCTTGCTTTTTTTGTGCAAAAGTACGAATAAGCGCTATCTTTAGCACATGAAAAATTGGATAGTTCGCCTACTCATTTGTTTACCGCTCTTGCACGCTTGTGTATTAGAAGAAGCTCCTGTTGACCAATCGAGAAAATTGACAATTTATTCTGATTCTCTAACCGCCCAGGACAGCATATTCCTGAACAATTATGCAAAAAAACACCATGTAGAACTCCAGTTTCGTGTATTGTCTGCTAACGCTATCAAAGAAACCGTACTCAAAGAAAAATTCAGCTGTCAGGCAGACCTTATTTTGGTAAGCGATGAGGTGATTTTAACGGAATTGCGTCTTGCCGGATATTTGCAGCGCATTGCCATCAATCGTTTTTTCGAATCATTGGAACGTCAATTCTCCAATAACCACCATCAAGTGTTACCGGTTTGCCACAATCCACTGATCGTTTTGAATCAAAAAGATTCCAGTAGTATTTGCAAACGTTTGAATTTTCAAACTTGGCATCAAAAGGATAGTCTTTATCCGAAATTTCATTTGGTAAATCTGAAACCGAATTACCTATCCAAGATCGAATCAAGTCCTTTTCTCAACTCTCTCTACAATCCGAAGCAATGGAGAATGCAATCCTCTGAATTGGTGACGCCTTTGTCTCTTTATATTGATCGTAAAGATTCATTGGAACGCCTGTCATTCGGCTGTGCTGAGCCATTAATTATTAAAAAACGAACTATTTCTCTTGTAACGGGTATAGCACTTTTGAAATACAGTTCAAACAAACAGGAAGCTCACCGATTTTTGAACGCCTTTCAAGATTACCGATACATTTTTTCTTCTGAACGCAATCAATTACCAACAGCGAAAAACGTACCTGCGTCCCCAAAAATTAAGCAAAGCTTAAACTAGTTAAAATCAGAAAGTTGTTAGAATGTTTTGGTTTTGTGAAAAAATGATTATTTTTCTACAACTAAACCGGTTTTATCGTCTAACTGTTATCTCATGAAAACGAATTCGTCTAAAAGCGATTCATTCAACACGCCCGACAAAGTGTATTTGGGAGCATTCAACCTGAAACGTCCGCTATTGATTCCGTTTTTGATCAGCTTGGTTATTTTGACAACCGGCAACGTATTACTCATGAACCACTATGGCGTTAAATTGTTCACTTTGGTCATTTTCGGTACCTCTTTTGCCCTATTTCTGATATCCATGTTGGTATTCCGCAATTTGATGGCTGAGGCTTATTTAAAACAAGACAATTTCGTTGTAAAATACCTTCGAAACAAGCAAGCAAAGGTCATGTGCGTGAAATGCGTGCGAAAAATACAGACCTTTCGCTTCTTGGGATTTTGTTTTTGTTTGATCACGTTTAAGTTGGATGGTGTGAAGCAAAAAGCTTTGGTCTTTGGATCAGCGTCTCAGGATCAAAATCCAAAGCAACTGATCCTACAGGCCAAAAGTGTTGCTGCATAAAAAAAGCAAGCGATAAGCCGGGTTCTGTTTCCTTCCACCTATACAGGTTTCCGTAGACTGTCATTTATCTAGTCCCGAGATCACTCGCGGGATCTATCGATCTACCCTCCAAGCATTCGTCATACAACGAAAGAGAACGAGCAGCCCTACTCGCTTGGTTTACATGATCTTTCAGTCCGTGAGGT
>JBMLQF010000057.1:0-7327 GCA_049241705.1 Fluviicola sp.
GATCCATCATCCAAACAACTTCGTCCGCCGAGCAGTTTCGTTTTGTAATACGTATTCTATTATCGAACGAAATTTTAAAATCTCATGCGTTTAATTATCGCTTGGGTATCCTTCTTTGGTTTCATTCCAGCTTCTTATTCCTGTGACGTTTGTGGTTCTTCTTCGGCCGCATTCACACCGGGATTGCAAGCATTTGGAAACAGACCAGCGATTGGTATTCAACAACATGTGCGTTACTATGAAAGTACGCATCCAGGAATTTTTGGAACCGAAGCAACAAAGAGTCACGAGCGTTTCTTTCGCACGGAATGTCGGTTTCAGATCCCTTTTAAAAACAGATGGCAACTTCATGGACAAATTCCTGTGAGCTATCAACAACAAGTATTGTCAGATACTTCAGCCAGTGTTTTTAGTTTAGCGGATAGTCAGATTGGCTTGCACTATTTTATTTGCGACCGCCAAGATAGCAGTGCCGGAACCTCTTTGCGTATTTCAATTGGTGGAGGCATTAAACTTCCGACAGGTCTTCGTGGTGAGGTTCATAACCGTTTTTTTCTCTTGCACCCGGGAACTGGAACTTGGGATCCATTCATGAATACTTCGATGATCTATCAACGTCGCAAATGGATCGTTCAACTCGAAGCCAATGGAATGCTTAGGACGACCAGTAACACCGATTACAAGCCGGGGAACAGCCTGCAAACAGGAGCCATTGTCAATTATCGTAAATACGTTGTCTGGCCATTTGCCGGCGTCCAATACAGCTGGAATGGCAGTGATTTGTATCAAGAACAAATCTTGGGTACCGCGCCTAGTCGTGGAAACATCGTGAGTTCGGTTCTTGGTTTGACCTGGCCTCTGAAAAACTGGGTGTTTAGCGGGAATACACAAGTGCCCGTATTTCAAAACTTATCTGGTGGGCTTACGAAACAGAAGTTCGCTCTTTCATTAACAATTCAATTTTTTATCAAATGAAACAATACATTTTTCCATTTATTATACCCCTAGCTTTCGTGCTTGGGGCGTGTAAAAAAGATGACGTTGAAACTGTACCTTTCAGCGGCACGATCACTATAGTATCTCCAAATGAGAACGATACAATAGACAGTTCGCCATCCTTTTTACTTTCCATTCAAGCATCTGCCAACAAAGAAATGCATGGCTATTCCATTCAGCTTTTCAATGCAAACACAGATGATTTGCTATATGAAGATCTGCAACATGTGCACAATACCAGTTACACCATTCTATCTGATGTAGCAATCAGTGTAGCAGATACAATTCCTGTTCGCTTGGTGGTAGAAACAGCGGGAGATCATGAAGACGAAAAGCTTCAGAAAACAAGACAATTTATTTTAATTCCTTAAAAAAACAATATGAAAACTTTTAAATTAATGCTGGCACTTAGTGCTGTAATATTCGCGATTTCATCATGTAAAAAAGATGATCCAGAACCAGTAAACCCAGGAATAGTTACCGTACATATGGAGCACATTTGGGGACCGAATGCAGATCTGTTTTATTTGGATTCTTTTTATGTACATCCGATGTCCGGAGACACCATGACATTTACCACAACAAAGTACTACATCAGTAACTTTAAGTTGAAAGATGCAAACGGTACTTGGCACGCTATGTCCGATTCTTATTTTTTAGTTGATCTTGCCAATCCGGCTTCATTTAATTTGAACTTAGGAAATTTCCCAGCCGGCGCTTACACAGAAATGTCATATGTATTAGGAGTAGACAGTTTACACAACGTTTCGGGCGCTCAAGGGGGTGCATTGGCTCCATCAAATGGGATGTTCTGGAGTTGGAACAGTGGTTACATCATGTTTAAATTGGAAGGCATGTCACCTCAAGCATCTGGAGGAATGTTCACTTACCACATCGGTGGATTTAGTGGAACAAATAACGTCGTGGAAACAAAAAACCATGTGTTCCCAACTGCGATGACATTAGATGGAGGCGGATCTCGCACGATTCACATGACAGCAAATATTGCGAAGGCTTTCCATACATTGGGAAGTGTTTCCAATAACAACATGATCCACATGCCCGGAGCGACAGGTACGCAAATGGGATTAGATTTCCATACAGGGTTCAACTTTGAGCATTTTCATTAAGCAATTATTCAATTTTCTGAACGGCACTTTCGGGTGCCGTTTTTTGTTTCCGTATTTTTGTACATGACCAAAAAAGAAAAAGCCCAATACGTTATAGAGGAACTTGAAAAACTGTATCCGGAAACTCCGGTTCCGTTGGATCATTGGGACGCTTACACCCTATTGATCGCTGTATTGCTTTCAGCGCAATGTACTGATGAGCGCGTGAATCAAATTACTCCCTTATTGTTCAAACGTGCTTCCCGACCGCAAGACATGATCAAATTGTCCGTTGAGGAAATTCGCGACATTATTAAGCCCTGTGGTCTATCTCCCAGAAAATCTCAGGCTATTTACGATTTGTCGCATATCATCTTAGACAAGCACAACGGTGAAGTTCCTCAGACATTTGAGGACTTGGAAGAACTACCAGGTGTTGGTCACAAAACGGCTAGTGTTGTAATGTCCCAAGCTTTCGGTGTCCCTGCATTTCCTGTAGACACACATATTCACCGTTTGATGGTTCGTTGGGGGCTTACCTCCGGAAAGAATGTCGAAGAAACAGAACGAGATGCGAAGAAATTGTTCCCGAGAGAATTATGGAACAAATTGCATTTGCAGATCATTTTTTACGGTCGAAGTCACTCCCCTGCTCGTTCTCCAAAAAAAGAGATCGATTACATTACCGCTACTATTGGTACTAAAAAAGCGCTTTTGGAATTAAAATGAGTGCATCCTATTATACCGACCAAACGTTTACGCCTGAATCGCTAACCGAAACATTAATAGCTAGTGAATACGATAATTGCGTATTTCAAAATTTAGATCTCAACGGATTGAACCTACGGGATTTCAAATTCATCGATTGTGACTTTAAGGCGTGTAATTTAAGCATGATCAAATTGAGCGGAGCTGCTTTTCGAAACTGTAGCTTTGAAGGGTGCAAAATGCTGGGAATTCGTTTCGAAGATCTGAATCCTATTGGTTTGGAAATGCATTTTGAATCTTGTAATCTTTCAGACAGCTCGTTCTTCCAATTAAAACTGAACAACATCCGTTTTATTCGTTGTGAATTGCAACGGGTTGATTTCACAGAAGCCCATTTAAAACAAGCTGATTTTACAGAATCAGACTTGAAAGACGCCGTTTTTTATCAAAGCAATTTGGAGCAGGCCGATTGTTCATCTGCGAAAAACGTATTCCTGGATATTCGAAACAACCAATTAAAAAACGCCCAATTCTCGAGAAATAATCTGGACGGTTTACTTTTGCCGCTTGGTATAAAAATTCGCGATTAGTAATAATTAAATCGATCCTCCGTTTAATCAGTTTTGGAATACATGAAACACCTGATCTACATACTCCTACTCGTTTGTGTTTTTCCACCCGGAACTGTATCTGCCCAAGAATGGATTGATACCAGTTTGTTAAGCGATCCCAAAAAAAATGGTCCCGAGATTGCCGCATTGCTTAGAACAGAAGAGATCTATGAGTTTGTTGATACTACACGAAGCACCTTTTTTCTGGAGAATGGATTTCGTTCGTCCAAATTCATCAATGAAGCAGCGTGGTTGGCAATCAAAGACACTGTGGAAGTGTATCGTATTGACGTCGTATATTCCAAATATCCCTTACGAAAAGGAACGTATTACGAGATCTATCCACTCCTTTTCAATCGCTTACGGAATCTGTTCGCATTAGACGACGACCTGAATATTGCCACGATTGAATGGGTAAAGATCCTACAAACCCATTGCGAAAATGACCAACAAGTAGATAAGCTGAAACACGGCATTCGCATTTGGTACCGATCAATTCCTGAAGAGCCGGATACTGAAGTCAACCCTATAAAATTGCCACTTGCGGAGGACCGAAGCGGAGGGTCACGACAATCTGACCTGACCGAACTTAAAAACTCGTATGCATTCATTCAAGAATCCAGTTTCTTTTCAGACAGCATTAAAAATGCCATCAAAGACAAACCAGTCGACGTTCAGCGTAAAATTGTTACCAAACTACTAGATGAGGAACTCAAAAACACTCCGGCTCAAGACCTCAGTAAAATAGATAAGATCAAACGGGCACAATATGCCAAAGAGATCGAGAAACTGCGTTCTTACTACCAGGTGGATTCAACCGTTTTCAAAGTCTTATCCCGACATCCGGAATGGCAAAACGCGATCGTAGTGAATGATTGGACCGGCAGTATGTACGGTTACGGAACCCAGGTAATCCAATGGCATTTATTGAATCATCAAATCTCAGGGATCAAACAGATCACCTTGTTTAATGACGGTGACGACAAATCTACCTTCCAGAAAAAGATCGGTGAAACGGAAGGAATTTACACGGATAATGCCGATAATATCGATCGTCTTATGCTGCTCTTTCAATTGGTCATGTCGAAAGGTTGTGGCGGTGACGGACCGGAAAACGATGTAGAAGCCATTCTTAAAGCGATCGAAGCAAAGAATGGTGACGTTAGTGAGATCATTTTGATAGCTGATAATTATCCGTGTGTTCGTGATGTTTCGCTCATCGACCGCGTGAATATTCCTGTGCGAGTCATCGTGTGCGGCTACAATCCAAAATACGGGATCAATCCTGATTTAGCTTACATTGCCCAAGTAACAAAAGGAGGTTTGTATACCATTGAAAAAGACATTGAGAATTTATCACTTGTTTTTACGGAGCCCGGCAAAGTAGATAGTAAAACACCTGAACCTAGTGGATATAAATTAGCTGGACTCAAGTGTGATTCTCAGCGGATCAGTGAAACCAAAACTGTTCGAAAAACCATTAAAAGTACGCGATTTAAGGCAAAAAAAGAGGTGGAGCATTTGGACCTCAGTTCTTCAAATCAACAGGAAGTTCATCGTCGAATCTCTAAGTTAAAGCATTTAAAATCACTGGATCTCAGTAACAATTCAATCCGGGAAGTTCCGGAAGAATTGGGGACATTGTTGGTGTTGAAATCGTTGAATTTATCGCATAATGAATTGGAAAGCATGCCAGATATTTTCAAGTCAATGCGGTATTTGATGTTCTTGGATCTGAGTTATAACTACCTGGTTAAATTACCCAAGAATACCTTCAATCAACCTTTTCTGGTTACTTTGAACTTGTCGAACAATTCCTTGGAATCACTACCGAAATTGGGAAATATGGGACAATTAACCACTTTGGATCTTTCGAATAATAAACTTAAATCGATCCCATCCTCTTTTTCACACATTCGTCACATCACCCAATTGAATCTGGATTGCAATGAGTTGACAAAGCTCCCATTATGCATTACTAAGATGCGTACATTAGATGAGTTATATCTGCGTAATAATCAATTGACCGTATTACCGAAAGAGATTAAGCAGTTGCCCAAACTGGCCATATTACACCTAGAAGGAAATCTGTTTACCGAGGAAGAACAGCAACGCATTCGTGAGTGGCTGCCGAATACGATGATGTATTTCTAGGATCAATCCTCTTCGAGGAAATCCAAATCCTTTCCGTGCGTCTCAGAAATACTCCAGGTTGAGTAAATCCCGATAATGAACGCAATAACACCTACGACAGCAGCTGCTCCAAGGATTGACAAACTTGTTACTTTTAGCGCATTATAAGCTAAAGACATGGGAATCACAGTCCCGCGAACCATGTTGGGAATAGTCGTTGCTGCCGTGGAACGAATGTTTGTTCCGAATTGCTCCGCTCCTACAGTTACGAACATCGCCCAATATCCGGTTCCAAAACCAAACCAACAACAAAGGAAGTAGTACATGTTCGCTGTTTTTACTGTTCCGCTCAAGATCCAGACCACACTGACTAGTGTAAACGCCATCATCCAAAGAATTGCCTTTTTGCGTGAATGCAACCAATGACTTAAAAATCCACTGAACAAGTCGCCAGCTGAAATGCCGATATAGCCCCACATGATGGCATCGCCAGAGGATATCCCTCCCGGAATTCCAAGTGCTTCACCGAATTGATTACCAAACATTGCTAAAATCCCGATACAGAACCAGGTTGGAATTCCGATCCCAATGCAACGCAAATAACGAACAAAGCGGTCCCAGTTGGTAAACAAGGATAAAAAGTTACCACGCTTAATATTTGACGATTTTACTTGTTTGTAAATCCCAGATTCCAAAACTCCAACACGCAACAATAGAAGCGCTAGTCCCATGCCACCTCCAATCAAGTAAGCCACTGACCAATCACCTGCCAGTTTCACCGTGAAATTGGCTACTACTGCACCAGATAAACCAAAGCCAGCCACGATTGAGGTTCCCAAAGCCCTTAAATTCTTTGGCAGCACTTCAGACACCAAAGTAATTCCTGCGCCTAATTCACCAGCTAAACCAATTCCCGCGATGAATCTCAAAACTAGATATGCTGTACCGGCGCTTTCTTTATCTAAAGAGAAATATGGTAAAAGTCCGCAAAAGATGTTGGCCATGGAATACATAATGATCGACCCAAACAATACGGAAAGTCGGCCTCGTTTATCTCCCATGATTCCCCAGAGAATTCCTCCAAGTAGTAGTCCCCCCATTTGCCAATCAATGATCAAACTTCCGAAGGAATCCACTTCCGATTTGGAAAAACCGAGTCCCAGTAATGATGGTTCCCGGACGATGCCAAAAAGCAACAAATCGTAAATATCAACGAAGTATCCAAGGGCAGCCACGATAACAGGCAGGGACCAAAGGGGTTTATAAGAAGTTATTTTTTCCATGGGGTGAAAACTTGGGTTCGAAAATACGAAGATCGCACTGAATCAAACGAGGTAAAATTGCCTTTTTACAGAAACTGGGTTGTTTCGAACGCTAATTTCTTCTAACTTAATTAAGAAAAACCTAAATCATGGGAGCAATTAAACACACTATCTACAACGAGGAAACCCTTGAAAAAGCTACGATTGCCAAGGCTTTGGGACATCCTGCGAGAATGGCAATCCTGGATTGTTTGAAACACAATAAGTTCTGCACGAACATAGAGCTCGCAAACTATTTACAGTTACACCCGACCACTGTTTCTCAACACCTGAACTATTTGAAATATGGCAAACTTATTCATGGCGTCTACTTCGGAAAAGCCCATTTCTATTGCCTTTCAGAAGATTATTACAAAAAAATGGACCTGTTATCGGATTAAACGAGGTAAAAAGGCAATTTTACCTCGTTTTACCCACTTCAAAAAAAATTACCCACTATCTTTACACC
>JBMLQF010000058.1:0-31163 GCA_049241705.1 Fluviicola sp.
AGCGGTAGAAGATGTGAATTTGGGTTTCAAACAGATCGTCTTCCTTATTTTGGTTGTTGCCGCGTTACTCATTTTGGTGGCTGTTGCTATGATCAATAACACGATCCGTTTGGCGCTTTATGCCCGACGATTTACGATCAAAACCATGCAATTGGTTGGAGCTACCAGTGGGTTTATCCGTAGACCATTCCTACGTCAAGCCATTTTTCAAGGTGTGATCGCCGGAATCATCGGAATGGCCTTGTTAATGACTGTGTTCTTCGCAGTGAACAATATCCTGGATATCATCGAAATCGATCTTTCAATTTTAGAATTGGCGGTGCTTTTCGCTGCCTTATTGATCATCGGGTCCTTACTGACCTTAATTTCCACTTGGTTCGCTCTTAACAAGTATTTGCGAACGAAATTGGATGATTTGTATTAAATTAGCCGTTCAATTGACATCTATGAGCAATTTTGATTTTCCAGTAAAGAAAGAAAACGTGCGCATCATCCTGATCGGGTTGGTTGTGAATATCCTTGGTTACCTGTTGATGATCGGCGGTGGATCTGATGATCCTGCAAAGTTCGACGCCAATGAGTTGTTCTCAACAATGCGTATTACTGTTGCTCCTATTTTGATCGTTCTTGGTTTCGGGATCATCATCTACGGGATCATGAAGAAGAACAAATCCTCGAAATCAGAAGAATAATCCATGAGTTGGTTTGAAGCTGTAATTTTGGCGCTCATTGAGGGCCTTACTGAGTTTTTGCCCGTTTCATCAACGGGGCACATGATCTTAGGATCTGCCTTCATGGGTATCGGAGAAGATGATTTTACTAAATTGTTCATCATCGTTGTCCAGTTGGGAGCGATTTTGGCCGTTTTCGTTCTGTATTTCAAACGCTTCTTTCAATCGATCCATTTCTATTTGAAATTGATTGCGGCCTTTATTCCGGCGGCTGTCTTGGGTGTATTGTTCTCTGAAAGTATTGATGATCTGTTGGAAAGTCCGCTGGCGGTTGCAATCTCCCTTGTTGTGGGTGGAGTGATCTTGCTGTTCGTAGACAAGTGGTTCAACAAACCACGTATCCACGATATGGAGGATATGACTTATTTGGATGCTTTGAAAGTTGGATTTTTCCAGTGTATCGCCATGATTCCGGGAGTTTCCAGATCTGGTGCTACGATCGTGGGAGGGATGAGTCAGCGCATGAGTCGCAAATTAGCGGCTGAATTTTCCTTTTTTCTTGCGTTGCCAACCATGTTGGGAGCAACCTTAAAGAAATCTATGGATTATTTTGAAGATCACGGAGCTTTAACGAGTGGTGAGATCCAGAACTTGGTGATTGGAAATGTTGTTGCTTTTATTGTTGCGATTATCGCCATTAAAGCGTTTATAGGATATCTGAATAAAAACGGATTCAAAATATTTGGTTGGTACCGCATCATTGCCGGATTGATCATTCTGATCTTATTGCTTTCGGGCGTTGAATTGAAAGTGATCTAAGATGCTAACAGAATTTGCTCAAGGAGCCACGATATTAGTGGACAAACCCCTGCACTGGACATCATTTGATGCCGTAAACAAATTGCGTTGGAATCTGCGCAAGCGTTTGGGAGTTAAAAAACTAAAAGTTGGTCATGCCGGAACACTCGATCCATTGGCCACCGGATTACTCATCATCTGTGTTGGAAAACACACGAAATTGATCGAAGGGATCATGTCGGATGAAAAAACCTATACAGGTACCATTCTACTAGGAAAGACCACGCCGAGTTTCGATCTGGAGACTGCTTATGATGCTGAATTTCCGTTGGATCACATTACAACGCAATTGATGGAGGAGGTGCGATTGTCCTTTTTGGGCGAACAAGACCAAGTGCCACCGCTGTTCTCGGCAAAATTGATCGATGGTAAAAGAGCCTACGATATCGCGCGTGCCGGAAAAACGGTTGAGATGAAAGCGAATCGCATTACGATCTCCGACTTTCAGATCGACACGACGAACTTTCCGGAAATTCGGTTTGAAATTACGTGTTCAAAGGGTACTTACATCCGTTCTATTGCGAGTGATTTTGGCAAGCGATTGAACTCTGGAGGAACCTTGATTGAATTGCGCAGAACAAAATCTGGGGCGTATTTAGTAGATAATGCGCGCTCTGTAGAGGATTGGATCACATTCTTCGAGGAGCAGCCCTTGTAATCGCCTCTCAATTGTATTATATTTGCAGTCCTTTTTGTTGAATAAAAAGGTTATACCAATACTTTTCTTAGATGGATAAAATGAAATTATCTGAGTTCAGTTTTGATCTTCCGGAGGAATTGATTGCTGAATACCCTGCTGACAACCGTGATGAGGCCCGTTTGATGGTGATCCACCGCGAAACTGGAAAGATCGAGCACCGTTTGTTCAAAGACATCCTCGAGTACTTCAATGACGGAGATGTGATGATCATGAACAACACACGTGTTTTCCCTGCTCGTATGTACGGAAACAAGGAAAAAACAGGAGCTAAGATCGAGGTGTTCTTGTTGCGTGAATTGAACCGCGAAAGTTTGTTGTGGGATGTATTGGTAGATCCGGCTCGTAAGATCCGTATTGGAAATAAATTGTACTTCGGTGACGACGATTCGTTGGTGGCTGAGGTAATCGATAACACCACTTCTCGCGGACGTACTTTACGTTTCTTGTTTGACGGACCATACGAAGAGTTTAAAGCGAAAATCACCGAGTTGGGTGAAACGCCGCTTCCGCGTTACATCAAGCGCGAAGTAGAATCTACTGATGAAGAACGCTACCAGACGATCTACGCGAAAGAAGAAGGAGCAGTTGCTGCACCTACTGCCGGTTTACACTTCTCACGCGAATTGATGAAGCGTTTGGAATTGAAAGGGATCAATTTTGCTGAGATCACGTTGCACGTAGGTTTGGGTACTTTCCGTCCGGTAGAGGTGGAAGACTTGACGAAACACAAAATGGATTCTGAGCAAGTGATCATCAACCAAAAGGCTGCGGATGTCGTAAACGAAGGAAAACGCAACAAGCGCAAGATCTGTGCAGTTGGAACTACTTCCATGCGTGCGATTGAAACATCTGTTTCTACAGATGGGATGTTGAAGCCTTTTGACGGTTGGACGAACAAATTCATTTTCCCGCCATACGATTTCTCGATTGCGGATTGTATGGTAACGAACTTCCACACACCGCTTTCAACGTTGTTGATGATGATCTCAGCGTTCTGCGGACACGACCTGATGATGCAAGCGTATCAAGAAGCGATCAAGGAGAAATACCGCTTCTATTCTTACGGAGACGCGATGTTGATCTTGTAATCACATGAACTAATATTGAAAACCGCTGCCTTTTAGGTGGCGGTTTTTTGTTTAGGGGAATTTTTAAACGCAAAGCCCGCAGAGAAAAGAAGGAAGCAGAGTTTACATTCTTTGTCCACCTCGAGAAAAATATCTTTGTGCCTTTGTAGTGATAATGAGCAGCTAGCAAAAGATTAAATACTTTTTTAACGTTTAACACAAAGCGCGCAGAGGCAGGAACATTGTTTTCAATTCTTAATTCTTTCTTTTCAATTATCACCCTCTCCTGTGTTCTCGATACTTATTTGTCTTTTAGTCAAATAAACCTGTCCGCCGGCTCAGCCAGGCAGGCTCGAACTGACGGTGGAGATGAAAGTTCTGTTAACCGGTAAGTGACGAAACGAATTTGTGCACACTAACGCATGGTCAGTGCAGGTTTATGAAAGTTAAACTATGTGTCCTATGTGCCTATGTGGTTCGCCCAAAGAATTAATCAATACGCCCCAAGTGACAACAATACCAGCGTACACGCGATTTCAGCTTCGATACCGGCCGCGCGCACGTGCTGAATGAAATCCGTGTCCTCCGTTCCCGGATTGAAGATCACGCGTTGCGGTTTCAGAGCAATGATCTTATCCCTCAGCGGAATGCTGTTTGCCGGACCTACATACAGCGTTACTGTATCCACATCCCAGTTTTCATCCCACGAGGTTTCGATCGGTACATCCAGAACCGTTCCCGGTCGTTGTCCAAAAGCTACCACTTCATGTCCGGCCTGTCGCAAAGCATGAATTGCTCGATAAGAATACCTGTCGGGGTTTGTGCTTGCACCAACAACCAAAGTTTTTTTCATGATCAATTTTTCTTGAATTTACATAGAAGCCGCGAAAATAGGGTAATTTTGCCCCGTGTTTCAACATCTTTTAACAATCATATCGGATGAATTGGCGGCGCTGTTTGAATTGAAAAAAACAGAGCGACTTTGGCATATTCCTGTGTTGGCTTCCATCTGTGTTGGAGTGCCGGTGTTCATGGGTTGGTATTTCAATCACTTGTCCTATGGTGTTATTGCCTGCACTGGAGGTTTGGTGATCTTGTACATGCCTGCAACAGGTTTGCGCCTCCGAATGATCACGATGCTAGCCTGTTCATTCGGATTTTTGATGGCTTACACCGTTGGGATCCTATTCAGTTTTCATCCGCTCGTCTTTGCATTCGTTCTGGCAATTTTCGCTTTTGCGGTACATTTTGCGACGGGGATTCTATCCTTAAGGCCACCGGGAAATTTCTTCTTTGTCATGTTGGCCGTGATTGCTGGATGTCAGCCTTTTGAACTGCAGACTATTCCATTGAAGATTGGTTTAGTTGCCTTAAGCACCATGTTCGCCTGCGTCCTGGCTTTCTTTTACAGTTGGTGGGCAATTCATCGTTATCCGCCAAAACGTGTTCAAGCACGCGCACCCAAACAAGGTTTTGATCACGTCTTCGAATCGGTGCTCTTTGGCGTGTTCATCGGATTTTCCTTTTTTCTGGCTTGGTTGCTCGGCTTGAAGAATCCGTATTGGGTTCCTATTTCGTGTTTGGCCGTGCTGCAAGGGATTAATCGCAAACACGTTTTACAAAGATCGTTTCAGCGTGTTTTGGGGACTAGTATCGGCATGTTGGTAGGTTGGTTGATCTTGTATCTGGATCCAAGCCAATTGGGGATGGTGATCAGTTTGCTTTCTCTGCAATTCGTTGTGGAAATGCTGATAGTACGTCACTATGCTCTGGCGGTGGTTTTCATTACGCCGATGACACTTTTATTGGCAGAGGCTGCTTCGCCGAGTGGCATACCTGTAAACGATCTGATTGCTACCCGCTTCATCGATATTGTAATAGGAAGTACGATCGGAGCGATCGGTGGATGGTTCTTGTATCATCAACAATTGCGCTACCACGCGAAAAGACAATTACGTATCAGCGCGATCCGGAAACGCAAATGATCAATCCTTAAGCAAAGGAAGGTAGATCTCTACGTATTGTCGCTGGTCCAAAACACTACACCAGCATTTTTCCTGGAGTTGTCCTACCTTTTGGAAATCGAAAACTACGCGTAAATACAGATCCTTCAAACCTTTATTTTTAATTAGGATTCCGTTGTTTTTCAAAGTCTGGTAATTGATCTCTTTGATGGGCAATTGGATGGGTTGTAAGAACTGAAATTCGATCTGTACTTCTTGCATGTGCAGACCAAAGAAGTTTTCCAGTTCGGGATAATTCAGCTGGATGCGAACCATGCTATCGTTCACTATTTGCTGTCTGGCCTTGATCTTTTCAGCTTGGAGTGTAAAACCGGAAAATTCAGCTTGCACCACTGCCGGACCAATTTGCTTTTCGTTATACACGGATACAAAGGCATCGATCTCCGGTATTGGAAGATCGGCAGAACCAAAACGGATCAATTGAAATCCTTCCTGGTATTTGTTGCATAAGATACAAGCGTTTTCTGTTCCTGCTTGTTGGTACAACATGATCCGTTTTCCTTTGGAAATGTCCAGTTGTGCTTTGTAAGTTGCCCACTTCTGGATGCTGTCCAAATGATAAGGCTTCAGGTAGAGTTCAGATTCGATCTCTGAAAAAGACGCTTTTTCTATGCGCTTGGTGTTCATTTGACCAAAGGTCAACAAGCTGGAAAAAGTAAAGCATACAAGCAGACAGAAAAAGCGCATGAATCTTATTGTCCGATTAATTTGTACAATTCATTCAGATCCGGTGAGATGATCACCTCGATACGTCTGTTTTTCGCTTTGTCTTTTGCATCAACCGGGTGGTATTCGCTGCGACCGGCTGCCATCAATTGTGCAGGATTCATTTTGCTGTTTGCAGTCATGATCTCAACTACTGCAGTTGCACGCAATACGCTCAATTCCCAGTTGCTTTTTGGGTGATTCGCTGAAACCAATTTATCGGTATCTGTATGTCCCTCTACGATAATCTCCAGATCTTTTTCACTTTCCAATACTTTCGCCAAATCGATCAAGGCTTTTTTACCTTCAGTTTCCACCGTTGTAGAACCAGATTGGAACAACAATTTCGCTTCCAGGCTCACGTAGATCTTTCCGTTTTTCTCCACTACGGTCAATCCTTTGTTCTCGAATCCTTTTAACGCAGCTGCCACTTTGTTCTTCAGTAATTTCATCGCTTCGTCCTTGCGCTGGATCATTTCTTCCAATTCATTCACACGAGCTTCGCGTTCTTCCAAAAGGCGTTGTTTGTTTCCTAATTCGGTTTCCATATTTTTCAAAGCCTCTTCTTTGCGCAACAATTCTTGGTTACGTGCTTCGATATCTGCTTGATAACTGGCAGTTTCTTTGGCACCGCTCAGGCGCATTTGATCCAACTTACGTTCGTATGCTTCGTTTTGGGTGACCATCAAGTCGTATTGCGCTTGTAAAAAGCGAAAATCGGAACCCAATCGAAGGGTGTCTTTTTTCAATTGACCGACATCTTTTTTCATTTGCTCCAAACGTGCATCGAGATCCTTGGCCTTTCCTTCATTTTCCAGCGCGCTTGCTTTGTATTTTTCCAATTCTTCGCTGCAGGTCTTCTCGCGTTCAACCAATTCATTGTATTTCTTAGCAGGAACGCAGGCAGCCATCGCCAGTCCGATTATCGTTGCAAAAAAGAGTTTGTTCATACGGATATTTTGTAGCTCAAATTTCACAAGTATTGCTGCTGTTTCGACAGCGCTGCACGTGAATTATAAACACACGATTTTTAATAGAGGTAATGTCTTGAAAATAGGTTGAGGTTGTGCATTAACGAAACAAAAAGGGCCATCACCTAGTGACAGCCCTCTCTGCTAATTTCAAGCTTGTTTTTTCAGGACGAACCGAAAGGTGTAGTCCTTACCAATCATATCCTCGCTAACCGGCAGGTTCATGCGTTGGATCTGTGTAATAATGGCCTTATTCATGGCCTCTGAATTGGAGTCAACCAATTGAATTTGGATGCGTTTTTCAGCATCGATATGTAAGTTAACGGTAACTACCACTTCCGTTTCTGATGAAACAGATGCCGGGTAGCAAATCTTTTTAGTGATCTTGTTCTTTAAAATGCTTTCTCCATTTCCGGCTAAAGCTGCTCCTGTTGTTCCAAGGAATAATGCGATAAGTACGATGATATTTTTCATGATTTCTGAATCACTTGTTTGCTCATAGGACTAGCTCAATGAGAATAAGTTACAGCAGCTATCAAAAGAAATGTTAAAAGTCTCATGATTACCCGAGTTGACGCCTTATTGTACGGGAAAAATCACGCTTGATCATTGAAACAGTGGACAAAGCTGTTGATCGCTAGAAGGGATCCGGCACGGAGAGAAGCTTAGTGTAAGTTCGTGACTGTGGTAGGAACCAGGTCGCAATTTGCTCAGCACAAAATCATATGAGTACATCATGCGCCAACGGTCACCCAATTGAAAACCGAGAAATCCGATCAGTGCGTCGGTATTTCGGAACCCCAATCCAGTTGTTACTTTGCGCTTGTAATCGATCAGCACTTGTAACTGCAGATCAACAGGTGCGCCTTTCGTAAAACCGATATACATTCCCGGTAAAGCAGTAACAGTTTCACTGAAGGCATAGCGAAATCCTCCGTTCACCATTCCGTGAATAGATCCACGCGCTCTTCCACCGATCTTTTTCCAGGTCATGGGGATCATGTTATACAATGCCAAGCCCGCATAATAGTTCTTCCCATTCCACCAGGCTCCGAAAGTAGCATCCGGTAGTAATTCTACGGCACTTCCATTGATCACCGGATCTGCTTCTAAAGGCAAGGCTTTGTTTAAATCGAATGAGAGCTGTGAAGCACCGAACGCCAGACCAAGAGATAAGCGCTCGTCAATGCTGAAATTAAAGTGACCTGCGTAGGATAATTGAAAATCCAGTTGTTTGAATGGCCCAATTTGATCGTACATGAATCGTGCTCCCAATCCGTGACGTGGAGCGAGTAATTTCTTGGGTTTTGTTTTTAAGGGAGCATTCCAGGTTAACCAACCAGTGGCAGGAGCTCCGTCGATTGCAATCCATTGTCCACGAACTGTTCCCTGAACTTCCAAGCAACTTTTGATCCCTGTGTGTGCCGGATTAATAGCGTATTGATGCAAAGCCCATTGGCTCATGTGTGGTAATTGTTGGCTAAATAAGGTAAAGCCAAGGAACATGAAAGATATGAGTAGGACTGCTTTCATCGGATGATCGTAATGCTTCCTTTCATCGTTTCTCTCGACTTATCATTGAAGTCAAGCACATAAAAATAAACGCCATCCGTAACGGGTCTACCTTTATTTGTTCCGTCCCAACTTTTTGATAAACTATAGCCACTGATATCAGCAACTTGTTGTCCCCAACGATCGTAAATGACCATGCGTGCGTTCGGATAAGAACCAATTCCTTCAATGATCCAGGTGTCGTTCGTTCCATCTCCATTCGGACTAAAACTTCCCGGAATATTCAGGAAATCATTAACTGTAACTAGTACATTGTCCGTCAAGGTGCAAATGCCATTTGAGACCGTGACACTATATAAAGTTGTTTCGGTAGGGCTCGCGATCACTGATTGTGAAGTATCATTCGAAACTCCGGTAGATGGGCTCCATAAAAAGGTGTTTCCGTTTGTCGTAGCGTTCAATTGAACCGATTCTCCTGCCTCGATACTTTGATCAGCACCAGCATCTACATACAATGGATCCAAGTTTATTGCGCCGAAGTTGTAAGTTAATGCAACCGGACAATCATCGAAGCATGAACACGAAGCTGAAATGACATCTCCATTAGCTATTACTGAACTTAGAAAATAAGGTCCTTGCGTTAATGCGGCAAGTTGTCCGTTTATGTACCAAGAAATCGCTGATGTATCCGTGCAATCGCCAAGATAAACCGTATACACAGCTGGGGTTGAGGGACAGATGTAATTTGGTCCCCCAATAGAAATAGTTGGTGCCGGTCGATCAATACCTGGCCCGCTTACCAAGATGTCAAATGTTGCTTCTGCAGGTGATGTTGCTCCTCCATTTCGTGCTCCATTTACAATTAGGTAATAGGTGGTATTCGGAAGTAAAGCAGTTGCGGTAAGTCCGAAATTACCGAACGCACCAGCCTCACAGTTGCTAACCAATGTAAAAGTAGCTGCATCACATGGAACAACCGCTTGAACGACACATGCTTGAAGTTGGTTTCCCAAACCTGCCGCAGCATTGAAATTTAGATTACTGAATGCAATGTTTACATCGCCACCGGTACTATTTGTGGTAAAGGTGTACCAAACAGAGTTGTCGCCGGAAAAGCAAAACGTGAAATCATCTTCGCAATCCGGACACACTGTTGATGTTGCGTCGTAATTGGACCCACTCAAACCGACACCCGGACATAAAGTTTCTGCGTTGTTGCAAGCATCGTTGGCTGGTTGTGCTGCAGCGCTAAACACTACTAAAACAACCATTAACAAAACGTTAACAAGGCCTTTAAATGACATGCTGGCGGAATGAAATTTTCAGTAAATCTAATACATTCAGGCGGATTGATCACGCTTTTTTTTGTAGTTTCACAGTCCGTTTACCATCATTCGTCGATAAATTTTGATTTTTTGGCACAATAGATGGAAAGGCGCACTTGTAAAACAAAGAGCTATGAAAAGAATTTTTACTTTTTTTCTATTATTTATTGCCACAACTGTACTACACGGTCAAGAAACCAAGTTGGATTATGACAATGATTCCAAATGGTTTTGGGGTTTAAATATTGGAGGTACTTGGTCGTCGGCAGACGTCAAATACAAAACAGACCTGGGATGGGGACTTGTTCTGGGCAAATCGTTCAACTACGGTTTAGGCAAACCGATCAGTTTTGATATCCGTGGTCGTTTCCTAATGGGAGATTGGACAGGTCAGGATGTTTCAAGAACTGCTGGAATCGATTCCACCAATTCGGTTTATCAGCCATATTATTCGGTTGTACAAAACCCGGTGTTAAACCATCAAACCCGCGCAACTGAGTTGTCTCTGGAATTGGTGTTGCATTTCAATAATTTGCGCGCACGTTCGGGTTGGGATCCTTATATTTTTGGAGGGATCGGATATACCTGGTATAGAACCAAATTGAATTTGAAAAACGATCAGGTCATATATGACTACGATTCGCTTTCTACGCTTTCGTTGAACAATACCGGATTCATTGATGCACAAGATGGTTCTTACGAAACAAATGGTTCGACTACAACAGGTAACTGGATGCCGAGCGTTGGGATTGGTTTGGGGTATCAGTTTGGTCCTCGTTTCTCAATGGGTATCGAGCACAAGACGACGTTTACGCGTTTGGATGATTTTGATGGTTTCAAATCAAATACAGGAAGCTATCCGAATGACTGGTATCACTACACAAGTGCGTACATGCGATTCCAGATCCGCGATCATGCTCCGATCCGCGACGAACAGACAAACAATAACAACAATTCTTTGGGTAACGTAAATAACTACAACGGAAATACGAATCTTCCTCCTGTTGTTGACTTTACAGCACCTTCTACTTCAGGGACTACAGTTTCTGTTCCTACTTATTCTATTCGTGCAAATATTCAGCACGTTACTTCTCAAACGAATGTTGTTTTCCGTCAAAATGGAAACTACGTGAACAATTTCGTATTCAATCCGTCTACTCAGTCTTTCGAGTGCCTTGTTAATTTGGTTCCTGGACAGAACGTATTTGAATTGACTGGATCGAACACGATAGGTTCAGATCATGAAACAACAGTGATCAATTATGTGCGTGAGCAGAATAACCCACCGGTAATTACTTACACTAATCCGGCGTCTAGTCCTGCTACAGTTCAAAATGCAGCGTTTAACCTGACAGCGAATGTTACCAACATTCAGCAGGCAAACCAAATGACGATGACCTTGAACGGTCAACCGGTTCAGTTCACTTACAATGCGGGTACTACAGGTGCTGCTGCAAACTTGACATTGCAGGTTGGAACAAACATTGTTACAACTACTGCAACGAATCCTTACGGTACGGATCAAGAGTCTACGACGATCATTTACCAACCGGTTCAAACGGAACCACTTCCGATCGTTTATTTCGTAGATCCTAATGCGAACCCGTACACGACTTCGCAGCCAAACTTTACGATCAATGCAGATGTATTGAATGTGGCAGGTTCTCAGAACATTACATTCAAACAGAATGGAGCAATGAACCAAAACTTCACTTACAATGCACAAACGGATGATTTCCAAAGTGCGGTAGTTTTGGCTCCGGGACAAAACGTTTTCGAGATCATTGCAACGAATTCTGCTGGTTCTGCTCAGGCATCTACGATAATTATTTACAACCGTGCAGCTCCTAAGCCGCCGATTGTAACGATCACGAATCCTGCAAGCACACCACACAATACAAACAGCCCTGTCTTTAACTTGGCAGCTACGGTATTGAACGTGACTCAAGCAAGCCAGATCACGGTGAAATTGAATAACCAAAACATTGCTTTTGCTTACAACAACGTGAATAACAATGTTACGGCAAATCTAAACTTGGTTGTTGGTACAAACATCGTGGTGGTTACCGGAACAAATGCAGATGGCACAGATTCTAAACAAGTAACGATCATTTACCGCCAGGCTCAACAATTGCAGCCACCGGTAGTGAACTTTACGAATCCAAACGTGAATCCGTATACTTCACAACAAGCAACAATGACCTTGACCGCTTCTGTATTGAATGTTGCTTCAGTTCAAGGTGTGAACGTAAACGTGAATGGAACGAATGTGACCAACTTTACATTCGCAAACAATACGGTTACTTTGCCTTTGAACTTGTTGGAAGGTGCAAACGTAATTACGGTTACTGGAACAAATGCTGCTGGTACAGACAGCGAATCACAAACGATCATTTACCGCAAACCAGCTGTGGTTCAACCGCCGGTAGTGACTTTCATTGATCCTGCTACGTCACCTGTAACAGTTTACAACAACACTTACAATGTGCGTGCTCGAGTTCGTTTCGTACAAGGAGCTTCTAACATTACTTTGAAGATTAACGGACAAACTTCCAGCAACTTCACATACAGTGCTTCTAGTGAGATCATGGAGTTCACAACAGCTTTGGTTGTTGGTGCAAATGTGGTTGAGATCACTGCAACAAATACTGCAGGACAAGACCAAGAGTCTACGACGATCATTTATCGTGTAAATAATCCTGCGGTTCCACCAGTGGTTACAATTACTAATCCTGCTTCAAATCCTTCGACTGTGAACGTAAACACAGCTGCGATTCAAGCAACGGTATTAAACGTTGATGGACCACAACAGATCCAGGTAAATGTGAACGGTGTTGCTTTGACGAATTTTGCTTACAATTCTGTAAACAAGCAATTGACTTTCACGGCTAACTTAAACACGGGTGCGAATAATGTGACGGTTACAGCTACGAATACTGCAGGTACTGCTTCAGATAGTCGTGTGATCAACTACATCCGTCAGGAAATTGTGAACCCACCGTTGGTAACCTTTATTCAGCCTGCTGCTCCAGGTACAACTGTGAACATTTCAGGTTATACTATGCGTGCAACAGTATCGAATGTGTCTCAAGCATCGCAGATCGTGGTTGTTCAAGACGGACAAATTGTGAACCCTGCTTTGTGGAGCTTCAATGCCGCGAGTCATGAGGTGATCATGAATACCAATTTGAATGCAGGTAACAATGTGTTTACTATCACTGGTACGAATACAGGTGGTTCGCATACTGCTTCTACAAACATCAAATACGAAGTGCCGGTAGTGGTGTGTGATAAACCGCAAATCCAGTTAACGGCGCCTGTAACTTCTGGTTTGGAAGTTCAAAACGCAGCTTACACAGTTACTGCTACGATCCAACATATTGACAATGCGAACCAAGTTCAATTGTTAGTGAATGGTACACTTCAAGGTGTTGGAACTTATAACGCAAGTACGAAAGTTTACAGCAAAGGAGTTACATTAAATGAAGGTCAGAATGTCATTCAATTGATCGCAACGAATGCTTGTGGTGAGAGTGCGGTTACAACAGTGATCATTTACAAGCCAGCAGCTGCGCCTTGTGTGCCACCAACTGTGACTCGTATTGAGCCTGTTCAGCAAACATTGACTACACAAGACGTGAGCGTTCAAATTCGCGCTGCTGTAGGAAATGTTGCGAATGCTTCTCAAATCAAGGTGTTCGTGAACAATGCGCCTGTAAACTTCAACTACGATGCTGCTGCACATTTAGTAACTGCTACTGTGAGTTTAGTAGAGGGAGCAAATGCAATTCGTGTAGAAGTGAAGAATGAATGTGGTCAAGCTTTCGTAGATTGGACAGTAACTCGTACAGTTTGTGTGGCGCCTAAAATCACGGTGAATACTTCATCGGTTCCGGTTAACACAACGACGTACAATGACAACTTGAATTTTGTTGCTGCAATTACAGGGATTACATCAAGTAGTCAGATCACAGTGAAATTGAATACGCAGGATATCAACTTCGTGTTCAATCCACAAACAGGGGTGTTGACAATCAATCAAGCGTTGACAATGGGTGTGAATTCATTCATGATCACTGCACAAAACGAGTGTGGATCGGATGTCTTGAAATTTGGAATCACGCGTCGTCAAGAGCAAACGGTATTGCCTCCAACGGTATCTATCGTAAATCCTGCGACAACGCCATACACGATCTCTCAAAGTGGAATGACTGTTCAAGTTACAACTACTCAAATTACAAGTGCGAATCAAGTTTCGATCACTGTAAACGGAGCTGCGACGAATTTCAACTTCAATGCAGCAAATGGTGGTGTGACTTTCAATGCGTCATTCAATCCTGGTCCGAACGTAATTGTTGCAACAGTAGTGAACACTGCAGGTTCTGCAACGGATACAAAAACTGTTATCTACCAAGAGCCAGTTGTAGTTCAGCCTCCTGTAATTACGTTGACGAATCCTGCTTCTTGTCCAGCAGCCTTCCCAAGAGGAGTGCAGACAATTTCGGGATCAGTAACCAATATTACGAATGCGAACCAAGTAGTGATCAACTATAACGGTAGTCCGGTGAACTTTACATCGTCAATCTCAAATGGTGTATTGACATTCTCGTTCCAGATTAGCATTTCGAATACGACCGTGAACATTCCATTGGTAATTAACGCTACCAATGCTGGTGGTTCCGATTTGAAGTCTTGTACTATTTCTATAATCGTTGGAAACGGAAATGGCAACAACGGTCATGGCAACAACGAGGACGGAGTGGATGAGTCTAATCCTGGTCAAGGAGGTGGCGGACCAAATGGTCAGCAAGGTGGTGAAATCGATGATGAGAACGGAAATAACGGAGGTGGAAATACCAATGGCGGTTCTAACAACGGTGGTAACACAAACGGCGGTTCTACGAATGGTGGTAACACAAATGGTGGAGGAAATACCAATGGCGGTAACTCCAACGGTGGTGGCAACACTAATGGCGGTGGAAATACCAATGGCGGGAACACGAACGGCGGAGGAAACTCCAACGAAGGTGGCAACGGCGGCAACGGCGGCAACGGCGGAAACAAATCGGTTGCAAAACCTACAACACGTCCTGGAACAACCGTTAAACCAAAACCGGCAACACCGGCTCAACCAGTAAATCCGTAATTGATTTAAAATAATTGAAAGGCCCCTCTATTTGGAGGGGCTTTTTATTTGGAATAAGTCTAAAGTAGCAGTAAATTTGTGCATCATTTTTACAATCATGACAAGAGAAGCGGTACTGGAGGTGTTGGGTTCGATTTTAGAACCAGATTTGAAGAAGGATTTAGTTAGTCTGAATTTTGTTGAAGATCTGCAAGTTTCTGATTCCGGTATTTCGGTGACAATCTATGTTTCAAACCCTGCGTTGCACGCGCGCAAACGCATGCAGGAAGCAGTTGAATTTAACTTGAAACGCGTTTTTGGACAGGAGATCTCCATTCAATGTACCGTGAAAGGTGTGCCGGCTGAATCACGTGCAGAACACCGCAAGATCTTGCCTGAAGTGAAAAACATCATCGCAGTAGCATCCGGAAAAGGAGGTGTAGGTAAATCTACCGTTACTGCAAACCTTGCCGGAGGTTTGGCGAAAGCTGGTTTCCGAGTAGGCGTTGTGGATGCAGATATTTACGGACCAAGTATGCCGACCATGTTTGATGTGGTTGGTGAACGTCCGACAATGATCGATGTGGATGGGCAACCGATGATCAATCCGGTTATGAGCTACGGGATCAAGATCTTGTCAATCGGATTTTTCTCGTCTCAGGATGACGCAATTGTTTGGCGTGGACCAATGGCAGCGAAAGCCATGACGCAATTGTTCACGGATGCTTATTGGGGCGATTTAGATTATTTATTAATCGACCTTCCTCCGGGAACTGGGGACATTCACTTGTCTTTGGTGCAAACGGTTCCGTTGGATGGCGTGGTGATCGTTTCTACACCACAAGAAGTGGCCTTGGCCGATGCACGTAAAGGAGTGAACATGTTCAAATTGGATACGATCAACGTTCCAATCGTCGGACTTGTTGAGAATATGGCGTGGTTCACACCAGCTGAGTTACCTGAAAACAAATATTACATCTTCGGAAGAGATGGTGTGAAGAATTTGGCTTCTGGATTGAATGAAACTTTCCTTGGTCACATTCCATTGGTTCAAAGTGTTCGTGAATCGGGAGATGTGGGTAGACCTGCTGTATTCCAGGAAAATACACCTACAGCCAAAGCATTTGAAGAATTAGTTGAAACTTTTGTACAGGAGGTGAATGCGTTGAAAACGCGTAAAGCCGTAAAAGCTGTTTAATATGTCGTTGAATAAAGTAGAAATTGCGGAAAAGATCAATCATTCACTGAGTGAATTGCGTCCACATTTGCATGCAGATGGCGGCGATATGGAACTGGTGGAGATCACAGATGAAGGAATCGTTAGAGTGCGCTTATTAGGTGCTTGCAGCGATTGCTCGATGAGTATGATGACGATCAAAGCAGGACTGGAAGAAGCTGTAAAGAAGATTGCACCAGAAGTGGTTGCCGTAGAAGCTATCAATTAAAAATCTGACGCACGCTTAAGCGTTAAACCATTCTTTAAAATGCATCACGCGTTCTCGGCTCACAATGGCGTCGTCTTCCGGAAGGCTTTCAGCATGTACTTTTAAACGACTATTGAAGAAGGAACTCACTTTGTTGATCGATTCCAAATTCACGATCACTTTTCGATTGATCCGAAAGAACTGCGTGGGATCCACCAATTGTTCCAACTGATCTAAATTGTAATCCAACGGGTAGCGTTTGTTGGCGCGATTGACCAAAAAAGTCATCCCATCCTCCGAACGGAAATGATGGATATCACTTGTCTTTATCGAACTTAAGGTGTCGCCGATCTTTACCATGAAGCGCGACTTATACGCCGACGTCTTCGTTAAAATCCGGATATTTTCCAATAACTCCTGTTGCTGATTCAAGGATAAGCGGTGGTGTTTCTGAATGGCATTCTCCAAATCTTTTCCGGAAATCGGTTTGAGTAAGTAATCTACCGCGTTTACCTTGAAAGCGTCTATGGCGTAATGATCAAAGGCCGTGGTAAAAATGATCGGTGTATTCACTGGATGGTCCCGTAAAAAATCCATCGCATTCCCATCTCCTAAATGAATGTCCATGAAGATCAGATCCGGTTGTTCGTGTTCGTCAAAATACTGTTGACACGATTTCACGGAATCCAATTTTGCCAATACCTCGATGTCAAACGAAAGTCGTTTGAGAAGCCGCTCCAAATGTTCTTGCGACAATACTTCGTCCTCTACAATTACCACTTTCATGCTTCTTCAATTAAGGGGATCTTCACAATGAATTTGGTGTCGATGTCCATGACCTCAACCGCTTTGTCTGTGAAATAAGCGTAGCGGGAACGGATATTCTTCAACCCGGTGCCAGAGCTTTCTTCAGCAGAGATCCGCTTGTTTTTTACATTCGAAACGATCAGGTAATCATTGGAGGTATGTATGGAAATCGTCAACGGTTTTTCTGTAGTGATCTCGTTGTGCTTGATCGCATTTTCCAATAACAATTGGATCGAAAGTGGCGGTAGGACCTTGTTCAGATTACCGACTTCAATATGCTGATCAATGAGGAGGTTAGGGGAGTAACGAATCTGCAGCAAATACACATAGCTTTCGATAAATCCCATCTCTTCTTTCAAGGTCACCAACTCACGCGAAGCATTGTCCAGGAGGTAGCGATAAACCTTGCTCATTTGCTGCACAAAATCAGCGGCCTTATCCTGGTCCTTGTAGATCAATGAGGTTAGCACGCTCATATTGTTGAACAAGAAATGCGGATTGATCTGACTCTTCAGATTTTCCAATTTGGCCATTGCTGTTTCAGCTTTGTAGGCCTCAATTTCAACCAAAGATGCCTTCCATTTAAAGAATAACTGGATGGCAAATTCAACGGTTAAGATCATGATACTGAAATTGATCGCGATGGCCAATGAGATCTTGAAGATATTCTCGTTTTCGAGCAGGGGAAAGGGACAGATGTAGGCATTGAAGAACGAACCCACCGCGAAAAAGAAAGTCACACAAAGTAACATACTTCCCGCCAATACTGTCAGCAAACGCTTGAAAAAAGCGTGTTCCCAAGATAATTTTTTACTTACATAGTGATCGAACCAAAGGGTGCTTTCCCAAATACAAAATGTGATTACGACTGATTGCAGGATGGAAAAATACCAGTTGCTTGGATTGTTCAGGGCAAATTCCGGAGGTAAGGGCAAAATGGCGCGCATCACAAATGCAATGAGAATCCCCATTATCAACATAAATACAAAACGCCATTTATTACGCAACATCGTTTCTAATTTACACTTTTAATTCATTGATCAGAGATGGCTTTCTCGAACTGGATTTTAAAACTCAATGCGGTAAACGAAATTCGGGAAGAAACCGATCTGATATGCCGTGTTAATGCTGTTCGTTAATGGATTGTAGCGATCTGCAAAGATATTCTTGCGGTTCGTTACGTTGTTCACATCAAAGAACCATGATTGCGAAATCGAACGCTTTGCCGAGTTTAAAGTAAATCCAACTTTTACATCAAGTCTTAAGAAGTCTGCATATTGTTCGCTGTATGCATACGCATCTCCCTTGTTGATCTGCGTTCCCGCCAATTGCGAGAGTACCAAATCCACCGGGGTGTAAAAACGTCCTCCTGCATGCGTGAATTTCACATCTAAGGAAATGGTATTGCGCTTTGCTTTTCCTACTTTGACCTCTTTTCCTACAAGTACATTGTACACATAGCGTCCGTTGAAAGCCGTATTGCGTTCTATATTATCGCTGGCGGTGTATTTAGCTTCGTAGATACTTCCTGAAAGCAATCCGTAGAATCCTTTGTGAAAATAGCGTTCAACGGTAAGTTCCAAGCCGTAGTTTTCGCCAGTTCCTTCATTGACTAAGTTTGTTTCGTCATTTGGAAAGAATGAAGCACCTGCGTTGATCATGGAATAGCTGCTGCTTGTGCGCTCAACAGGAATCTGGAACAAATACTGGTAATACACTTCTGTCTTCACGCGCCAGTGCGCATTTGGCAACCATTCGTATCCGGCAACCAGGTGGTGACTTTTTGTAAAACCAAGCTCCTTGTTCAACAATTCTTTGTTCCCAAGCGCGTAATAGCTCTGCAAGAAGTAAATGTCCAGCGGCTGCATCTGACTGTGTAATCCGTAGCCAAAAGAAAGCGATCCGGTCTTGGCCAATTGCCATTTCACTCCTAAACGCGGCTCCAAGGCTACAGCGTTGTTCAAGGTCAACACTTGCGCGTGTAGTCCGCTATTCAATGTCAAATTATTACTGAAACTGTACTTGTAATGCGCATAGGTCTGTAAGAGATAGGTTTGTTCTTTCGTGTTCCAATATTCTACCCATACCGGAGTTTCTTCCCGATTTCGGTAGTACAAGTCGATGTTCATTTGCTCGGCAATCACACCTAATTTCAAGAAATGACGTGCGCTTAGTTTGCTGTTGTAACTGGAGTTTAGGGTCATCGTCAAGCGCGAAGTGGTGTTTTCAATGGTGCGCGCCGGCGTTTTATCTACCCCGATACTGTCTTGCAGGTAGTTGGAACCCGAGTAGTTTCCGCCAATCACGGTAAGCACATAGGATTTATCGGATACGCGAATGGAATGTTTGATCCCGGCAGTTGCAATTTGACTAGTGAAATAGCTGTCTTTCGATGGATCTGCAAATAAATCGGCGCTATCGATCTTGTCGTGTAAAAAATCAATGCTACTCACTGCTCCAATTCCGAAGAAGGTGAATTTACCCAGTTTGGTGTTTCCGCTCACAACTTTAAAGGACAAATCTTGATAATACGGAGTGGCAGCGGTTCCGATTTGCAAACCGAGTTTCTGCGCCATCGAAGGGAAGCCGTAGCGATAGCCCACGAGGTAGGACGAACCTTTGTCTTTGCGGATCGGGCCTTCGGTCACGAATTCCAAACCGGTGATGGCCCCAAACTGAAAGGTGTGTTCGCGCTTGTCGCTATTCCCGCTGCGAAAACCAAGATCAAAGACTCCTGCATTCGCATTTCCGTATTCTGAAGGGAAGGCAGAGGTCATGAAATCTGAATTGCGCAACAAGTTCGTATTGATGGCTGAAACCGGTCCACCAGTGGTTCCGATCGTTGCAAAGTGGTTTGGATTTCCGATGTTCAGACCTTCCAGGCGCCACAAAACACCGATGGGAGAATTCCCACGGATCACCAGGTCATTTCGGGAGTCGTCAGGTGAACTTACTCCGGCAAAATTAGCTGCCAAGCGAGCGGGATCGGAGCGACCTCCGGCATAGCGGTTCACTTCTTCCATGGAAAACGAACGGCTACTCACGCTGGTGTTTTCATTGTTCATTTCTCCTTTTTTCGCCAGGATCACTACATCTTCTACCGTGTTGATCGATTCTTCCAGTTGGATGTCGATAACCGTTTCTTTACCGGCGCTCACAATGACGTTCGCAGCGGTCTGCGAGCGGTAACCATCCATTGTAAAGCTCAATTCGTAGCGACCCGGATTCAAGTTTTCCAAGCGGTATTGACCATTGAGATCGGCAATTGCACCAACGAGCGGGTCAGTCCCCACGATCACCACGCGAGCGCCATAAAGCGGTTCGGTAGATTGTTTATCGGTGATGGTCCCTTTGATGGTTTGGTTTTGTCCGAAAAGTAGTGTTGGTAAGAACAACAGCGTTAAAAGTTGGAGTGTTTTCTTCATGACTTTGATTTTCGGTACAATGCTACGAACATATCCTATAATTGAAATCAAAAATAAGTTCAATTGTCAATAATTCCTGTTCAGTTGTATTTATTAAGTTTTGAATTGACAATTGCTGTTTTCGGTTAATGAATACAGAAAAGGGGCTGTCTTTTATTTAGACAGCCCCTTTTTATTTCGTTCAATTCGCTATTACTTCGCTGCAGCGTAACGAGCGGCAACTGCGTTCCAATTGATCACGCTAAAGAATGCGTTGATGTAATCCGGACGACGGTTTTGGTAATGTAAGTAGTAGGCGTGTTCCCAAACATCCAAACACAAGATTGGAGTTCCGCTACAACCTTCACCCATCAATGGGTTGTCTTGGTTTGCTGTAGAACAGATCACTAATTTTCCGCCTTCAACACACAACCATGCCCAACCTGAACCGAAACGTGTAGCTCCTGCTTTCGCGAATTCGTCTTTGAAGTTTTCAAAAGTTCCGAATGCATCGTTGATCGCTTGCGCTAGATCTCCTGTTGGTGTACCACCTGCATTTGGTCCCATGATTTCCCAAAACATGTTGTGGTTCCAGAAACCACCACCGTTATTGCGTACTGCTGGTTTGTCTTTACATACTTTCAAGATCTCCTCGATCGTTTTTCCTTCTAAATCTGTACCCGCGATCGCGTTGTTCAAATTGGTGATATACGCTTGGTGATGCTTTGTATGGTGGATTTCCATTGTACGTGCATCGATATAAGGTTCTAACGCATCGTAGGCGTAAGGTAATTTTGGTAATTCGAATGCCATAATTTTGATTTTTTTAGTTGTTGAACAAATGTAAGAACAAATTTTAGAGACAACGGTTTGTTATCATTTTTTATAATCCGTACTTCTTTTTGTATTTCAAATACAAGTCTGTTTGAAAGTTCGCCGTCGAAACAAAATTCCCGTTCACGAGGATCAAACTCGCCTGATTGGTGCGCATATCCAAGGCATTTCCGGTGGAAACATACAAGGTGGCGTTCTTTCCTTCCTCAATGGAACCAAAGTTCTTCTCCACGCCCATGATCTCACAAGCGCTCAAGGTAATGCAACGAACAGCATCTTCTTCATTCAATCCGTAAGCTTTCGCCGTCCCAGCCAGGAAAGGTAGGTTTCGTGCATTCATTGCCTCCATATCTCCTTCGTTTTGCAAACAGAATTTGATCCCTGCATTTTGCAAGATGAAGGGTAAACGGTACACCAGATCAATCGCGTCACCGTCATTTTCTGGTAAGGAATGTAAGCGTGGCAACATGATCGGAATTTTTTTCTCTGCCAATTTCTCTGTTATCAAGTAGCTGTCGTAACCACCAACGATCACCGGGAAAGGTAATTCGAAGCGCGCAACGAAATCCAGGATGTCCAACAATTGTTGTACTTCATTGGCGTGGAAATAAACGCGCTTATTGCCGTTAAAACACGCTTTCATCGCTGCAAAACGCACATCTTCGCTTTCGCCCTCTTTGCGTTGGTAAGCTCTCGCTTGATCGAAGAAAGCATATAATTGCTGTTTCTCCTCCTCGTATTTTTCGTTGCGTTTCTTCGGAGCAGGTTCTGCCCACCATCCTCCACCTTGTAAGGACTCCGGCCAATTGACATGGATCCCGTCATCCTGACGGACAGCTCCATCTTCCCAGTTCCAGCAATCTGTCAACATCACCGATGAACTACCGGAAATGTAGCCGCCACGTGGAGTGGTTTGTGTCAATAAGACGCCGTTCGTTCGCACGGTACTTAAAATGTCGCTTTCGCAATTGTAGGCTATCAAGGCGCGCACATGCGGATTCAAGGGACCTACTTCGCGGAAATCATTGGATGCTCGCACCGATTCGATCTCTGTAAGACCCAATGTGGTGTTTGGCGCCACAAATCCGGGATACAAGTGATGACCATCCAGATTGATGATCGTATCCCAATCGTCGCGCTTGTAAGAATAGGCGAGTGCGTTGCGCACTAAAGTGATCTTATTACCAACGATTCCCACCAGACCTTTTTCGAACACTTGACCATTGCCAACATGCACGGTTGCGTTTTCGATCAGGATGCGTTTTTCTTGGTTAAATGCTGTTAAATGGATCAGCACACCAAAGATGAAAAGGATAAATGCTCTCATGCGATTAATGTTCGTTACTTCCTGTACTCAATTCTTCTCCTAAAGTGCTGCAGTGGTAAGCACCACGTTTCTTGCGAACAAAAGGTTTGCTCGGTTCGCCATTCTTATTTGCCTCAACCATGAGTGCAATGATGCGTGCGCGCTCAGCTTCCATTTCTTGTTGCTTCTTCAAATCGGCATCGCGATCGAACAAGACCTCTCCGTCAACTACGGTATACAAGACTTTCGCATCAATGCTCAATGGATTCGTTGTCCAAAGCACCAAATCGGCATCTTTACCTGCTTTCACACTTCCCATGCGGTCGTCTAAATGCAGTAGTTTTGCGGGATTCAAAGTCACCATTTTCCAAGCTTCTTCTTCCGTTACACCGCCATACTTGATCACTTTGGCCGCTTCTTGGTTCAGGCGTCGCCCCATTTCGCCATCGTCACTATTGATTGCCACGATAACCCCCATTTGGTGTAACAATGAAGCGTTGAACGGTACGGCATCTTTCACTTCAAATTTGTAAGCCCACCAATCGGAGAAAGTAGAGGCTCCCACGCCGTGTTCTTTCATTTTGTCGGCAACTTTGTACCCTTCCAAAATGTGTGTAAACGTATTTACTTTGAAGCCGAAGGAATCAGCCACGTGCATCAACATGTTGATCTCAGATTGAATGTAGGAGTGACAACTGATCTTGCGCACGCCAGTAACAATCTCGTATAAGGCATCCAATTCTAAATCGCGTGGAATCGTTTGGTCCTTCATCCGGGCATCGTGATAGGCCAATGCACGTGCAAATGCATCCACGTATACTTGCTCCACACCCATACGCGTTTGCGGGAAACGCACGGTATTGAAATCGCCCCAGTTGGCTTGTTTCACGTTTTCACCCAAGGCAAACTTCACGAACTTCGGCGCGTCTTTGATCAGGTAATCTTGTGGCAAGTGACCCCACTTCAATTTTACTAGTGCTGACTGACCACCAATCGGATTGGCACTTCCGTGCAACAACTGAGCTGCGGTAACGCCTCCACTCAATTGGCGGTATACATTGATATCGTCTGCAGTCACTACATCTCCAATACGCACTTCAGCGCTGATTGCTTGTCCGCCTTCATTCACGCCTTTCGAAATGGTAATATGGCTGTGCTCATCGATGATTCCGGCCGTTAAGTGCTTTCCTTGAGCATTTACAACACGTGCTCCAGCTGGAACCGAATATGAATTGGAACCGGCATATACAGCTTGGATCTTTCCGTTCTTCACAACAACGGTGGCGTTAGAAAGAATTCCTTCTGCTTCGTTGGTCCAAACGGTAGCGTTTTCAAAAATGATCGTTTCCTCTTTTGGTCTGGAATCAAAACCGAAAGCCATGTTCGGATAACTTGGATTCATGCGGAAATCAGTTTTTGCTGTCCACACAGGTTCCGCTTTGGTGCTTTCCGGACCCTTATTGCGAATTGCCGACCACTTGATCCATTGTCCGGCTGCATTGGTTCCTTGACCTTCCATGATCCAAACGCGGGTGTTCAGAATTCCTTTCAAACTATAGTTCTCCACCGCTTTATTGTTCATTGAAAATTGTAACACCACGTCGTTCTCGGTATAGTTCAAAAAGGCATCCACCGTAAGGGTGTCTCTTTTTTCCGTCAAAGACTTCTCATCTTTGATGGTACGAGGTAATCCGATTTTTGCTTCCGGTCTTTGGCTCGTTCCGGCAATTGTCAGAATGTGTTTTACACCATCGATATTCAAGCTGTAAATTCCGCGAATATCTGCTTCCGGCAAGGTGATCTTTGTTTCACGCAAACCTTTCACGAACACGTCGGTAACCTTTGCATCGTAAAGGAATGGGTCGCTATCGTACAGTGTAAAGCAAGCCCACTTGTTCTTTTCGATGGTTCCAAATTGTTTGTCAACGCCCAATTGACTTGCGGGTGCAATCGTCAAAGCGCGCAAAGCATCTTCAACAGACCAGCCATGCGCCAAAGCTTTGTGGATATTCTTCCAGAAATCGGCAGCATTCTTCAAACCGGTGGTGGTGATCAGGAACGGTACTTTTTGTTGGTATAAGTATCCCGGATTTCCAGGAGCCAATTCCCAATGTTTCAGATCTGCCAATGGAATTTGACGCGCCACGTAAGGGTCTTTCACTTCATAAGCCTCCGGAAAGGTGAGTGGAATGACAAGTGTATGTTTCAGAGTGTCCCAAATGTTCCCCAACTCGTATTCATGTCCGGAACCAACGATAATGAACTGACGACCGAACTCTCGTGCAATTTGATTTACGCGGAGTAATTCATAGGCATCGCTCGTGGCAAATACACTAGGTTTTAGTCGTTGTTGCCACAGGGCGTCTAAGGAGTAGTTTGGTTCCTTTCCATAGCTTGCATGCCATTCCGCATCATAAAATGCTTGGCGAATTAAAGCGATTGACCCCATTTGAGAGCTAGGGTAGGTTTGCTGTGACACGCCTTTTCGGAAAGAATAGAATCCCGCAATCTTTGGAGTGACGATCTGATCTCTGGCGTTTTGTTTGCCCAACATGACCAGAGTTCCGGTACCTTGCGCAATGCCATCTGCTTGATGCGTAACTGCTAAGCCAAAGCCCATTTTCTGCAATTCATCGATCGCCTGACCGTCTACGCTGTACAAATCTGTCGGATCAATTTCGGGATGAATCGATTCGTTCCAGTAGTATGGTCCATTCTTTTTGGTTTCCATTTGCGGAGAAGGATCCCAACCTTTACCTTTCACTTCCGGTAAACCAATGGATGAATTGATCTCGATGAAAGATGGAACAACAACGCGACCATTTCCTTTAATGATCGGCAGATCGTTTGGAAGCATAATGGCTTTTCCAACATCCTGGATGATCCCATCACGCACGATTATCGTTCCGTTTTCGATCGTTTTCTCCGGTGATATACGAATTGTTACGTCAGTCAGTACAAAACTGTTCTGAGGTTTCAATGGAGTCCCGTTGGTTGGAACGGGAAGTTGCGCTTGCAGACTAAAAGCAAAAAAGCATATTGCCAGCGATTGTAATATACGCATAGTCAGTTTTCTAGTTTGAGGCTTGAAAATTAATGAAAGTCTCTCGAAATATGTTGTCTCCTTAGACCAATGCCTCTTTTTTTTTCGGTAATTTTGTTCAAAACGAGAATAATTATGTTAGTACACGCGCATTCAGGATTGAGATGGTTGGCTTTGGCACTGTTGGTTTTTGCCATTGTTAAAGCATTCGGAGGCATTCGCTCAGGGAAATACGAGAAGTCGAATAAAATGGTGAACCTTTTTGCCATGATCTCATTGCACATTCAGGTGACTTTGGGAGCAGTGTTGGCTTTCACCACAGAGAAGCAGTTTTATGTTGAGGGTTGGATGAAATCTTCTTACAACCGTTTCTTTGGAATGGAGCACATTGTAATGATGGTTTTGGCTGCCGTATTGATCACCATTGGTCGTAAGAAAGCAGAAAAGAACGAAGACTTGAGTAAGCGAAATAAAACAATTGCGGTTTGGTATACAGTAGGATTGATCTTGATCTTGGCTGCTATTCCATGGCCGTTCAGAGGATTTGGAAACGGATGGTTCTAAGAATTTTAAGTAGTGTTCTTTTAGCTGGATTGGTGTCATGTGGCAATGATTCAGAGCAAGTTGCTGTGGATGAAAATGCGCCACAGAAACCCCTTACGATTGAAGAAACACGAACGGTGTACACACTCAATTGTGCTTCTTGTCATGGAGGAGATGGAGCTTTGAAAGCTTCTGGGGCAGCAGATCTTACGAAAAGTGAGATGGATGATGCCGCTATTCGACAAACCATTTTGAAGGGGAATGATAAAGGCATGATGCCTTATGAGGAGATGTTGACTTCCAGAGAAGTGGAAGGATTAGTGGAGTTTGTTAAATCATTGCGCTTAAAATGACAGAAGGTCACGTATTGGTAGATGCCGTTGAGGAAAAATGTGTCTTGGTTGGTTTGATCACTTCAAATACAACGGAGGAGGAAGCCCATGAATACCTGGATGAATTGGAGTTCTTGGCTGAAACTGCCGGAGCAATTACGGATAAGAAGTTTCTTCAGAAATTACCGATAGCCAATCCGCGAACGTTCGTTGGTACCGGAAAATTGGACGAGATCAAAGATTACATCAAATCCGAAGTGATTGAAATGGTGATCTTTGATGATGAACTCACTCCTGCTCAGTTGCGCAATATCGAGAAGGAATTGGAGTGTAAGGTCCTTGACCGAAACATTTTGATCTTGGATATTTTCGCCAGTCGTGCACGTACTTCCCATGCGAAAACGCAAGTGGAATTGGCGCAAATGCAATACATGTTGCCGCGATTGAAGCGTCTATGGACCCACTTGGAACGTCAGAAAGGGGGGATTGGTTTGCGTGGACCGGGTGAATCTCAGATCGAGACCGACCGCCGGATCATTCAGATGCGAATTGCTTTATTAAAGGATAAGCTGAAAGAGATCGACAAACAAATGGCTGTTCAACGAAGTAATCGCGGACAATTAGTGCGTGTTGCTTTGGTGGGTTACACCAATGTTGGAAAGAGCACCTTGATGAACTTGTTGAGTAAATCGGAGGTTTTTGCAGAAAATAAGTTGTTTGCTACTTTGGATACGACGGTTCGCAAAGTGGTTATCGAAAACTTGCCATTTTTACTGACGGATACCGTAGGATTCATTCGAAAATTACCGCATCAATTGGTGGAGTCGTTCAAATCAACGCTGGATGAGGTGCGCGAAGCTGATCTATTGTTGCATGTAGTGGACATTTCACATCCGCATTTTGAAGATCATTTACGTGTTGTGAATGAAACCTTGGCAGAATTGGATAACAAGGATAAGCCAATGATTCTTGTATTCAATAAGATCGACGCCTATCAAGTAGAGGAAGGTGAGGAGAAACCAACTTTGGAAGAATTGAAACGTACGTGGATGAGTAAATTGGACGTCAAAAAATGTGTATTCATTTCAGCAAACGACAAGACGAATATTGAAGAATTGAAGCAAGTGATGTACGAAGAGATCAAAACGATCTTTGCTGTGCGTTATCCGTATCACAATTACCTGTATTGATCAATGCGAACATTTTCAGTATTCGCATGTTCCTAAACGAGATATGAAAGCACTGGAAACGGTACGTAAATACAAAGAACTTATCTTACTCGGTATCCTACTGATCTTCTATACAGTGGGTACGGTGGGAATACTGAGCGAACAGCGTGACTGGTTTCTATCCTTAAGTCCTTTCAATTTATTGTTATCCTTTGTTTGTCTGCTTCTATCCTATAAACGATTCAATTTCGGACTGGTTTTCACCATTTTTATTGCAGCGGTAATTGGTTTTGCAGCGGAATTGATTGGTGTTCACACGGGATATTTGTTCGGTGACTATTGGTATGGCGAGAATTTGGGAATTAAACTGTTTGAAGTTCCGTTGATAATCGGAGTAAACTGGGCGATGTTGAGTTTGATCACAACCGCATTTTTCCTGAATAGCAAACGGTCCATTTGGGTCAAAGCGCTGTTATCAACAAGTTTGATGACGGCTTTGGATGTGATCATGGAACCAGTTGCGATGCAAAGCGATTTCTGGCAATGGGCAGGAGGGGAGATCCCAATTTACAATTACGTTTGTTGGTGGGTGATCGGTTATCTGGTGCATTTGATCCTGTATAAACACCGCTCGCATGAACAAAATAAGGTGTCTGTTGGTTTATTCTGTATATTGACATTGTTTTTTCTCATTTTGAATTGGTTGTAATATGTATTGGTGGGGACCACTCGTTCTGTTTGGAACATTCATTTTAATGGAAGCGGTTGCATGGTTGGCACATAAGTACCTGATGCATGGAATGATGTGGTACTTTCATCGCGACCACCATCAAGTGAACGGAGAGTTGTTTGAGAAGAATGACATCTTCTTTTTGATCTTCGCTGTTCCGTCCTGGCTTTGTATTATGCTCGGGATGATCTATCAAGCTTATGTTCCGGTTTGGATTGGCTTTGGAATCGCAGTCTACGGCTTTGCATATTTCTTAGTTCACGATGTGTTCATTCACCGCCGATTCAGTTGGTTGAAACAAATCGATCACCCGTATTTTATGGCCATTCGCAAAGCGCACAAAATGCATCACAAGCATTTGGGAAAAGAAGACGGGGAGTGTTTCGGGATGTTGTTCTTCCCTTGGAAATATTACCGTGAGGCGAAGAAATACATGAAACAAAAACACGCTTGATGAGTGCTTATTTGTGGATCATTCTGGGCACGATCACCGGACCTTTTTTCTTAAGTTTTGATAAGAAAGTACATTTCTATACGCATTGGAAAAGTGTATTCTTAGGAATCGCCATTGTAGGTACTTTTTTTCTGATCTGGGATGAGTATTTTACGCAGAAAGGAGTTTGGGGATTTACACCGGAATATTTGACTGGTATCTACATTGGTCATCTTCCGTTGGAAGAATGTTTGTTCTTCTTGGTTGTTCCCTATGCTTGTGTATTCATTCATGAGGTGCTGAAAGCCTACTTTCCAAATCTTCGCAAGGAGTATTTAGGTCGCATTTTTGGTTTTACATTTGCTCTATCCGGACTGATCTTGGCTTATTTGTTCATGCGAAATTGGTATACATTGACAGCATGTAGTCTTTCAAGTCTCTTGGTAATTTGGTTTGGTTTCGTCAAAAAAGCATCGTGGTTCAATGATTTTAGTTTCACTTACCTGGTAGCATTGATCCCTTTTTTAATTGTAAATGGCATTTTAACTGGAGCTGTGACCGATCAACCCATCGTTTGGTACAACGAGGAGCATATCATCGGTTTACGGATCCTGACGATTCCTTTTGAAGATTTATATTACAACCTGTGCATGTTATTGCCAGTAGTAGCAATTCATGAGGTATGGTCACAAAAAAAGCGATCTTAAAAAGACCGCTTTCGTATTCAAATTTTGAAAATTATTTCTTTTCCATTTTAGTGATGTCGCCATCGCTATCCTTTGTCCACAACTCTTTATTGGTCAAACGAATGATCGTTGTTTCACCTGTGTAAGTTTGATTTACTCCTAGGATAGTGTATGAGTAAGAAGTACGAAGCTTTTCCTTGTCAGAAACGAATTCCCAAGTACCTTCTGTAGATGTCCCGCCATCACGAATGATCATTGTTCCATCTTTTACAAATTCAACTGTAGCGTCATCGTTATCAGCAACTACTGTTCCGTCAGCGTCAACGTACTCTTTTGCATCCCACTCTCCAGTTAGACGTGCTTTTTTAGTCAATAGGGTGAATCCTGGACCTTCTTCGTACTTTCCACAAGCAGAAAGAAATGCAATCATACCAAGAGATGCCAATCCGATTTTAATAGCTTTTGTGTTCATGTGTAGTTATTATTTTTGCCAAATATAAACTAAAAAAAAGCTTGTTTCTGAATTAATGTTCTCTATTTATCAGAAAATCAGCTAATTCTTTAAAGGGTTTCTTTGTTGTTTCTGAAAGCTCCATTTTTTCCAGATCCTGCATCGCTTTATCGAAGTGTACATTGATCTCTGCCAAAACATGATCTACCACGTTCAATTCATGAAACAGGTTTTGCGCAAAGGTCACTTTTTCGGGTCCGGCCGACATTTTTAGAAGTTCATCGTAGCGTGGATCTTGGGCTTTGTTGCAGTAGTCTCGCGCAAGTAAGGACAGCATGGTCTTTTTATTGGCCAAGACATCGCCTCCTACTTGTTTTCCAAATTTATCCGGATCGGCATACAGATCTAAATAATCGTCTTGAATCTGAAAAGCCAAACCTAATTGAACGCCAAAATCATAGAATAATTTGCGAAGCTGCTCGTCACCGCGACCTACGATCACACCTAATTCCAGTGCACAGCCCAATAGAACAGATGTCTTTAGACGGATCATTTCAATATACTCGTCAACCGAAACATTTGCTCGTTCTTCGAAGTCCATATCCATTTGCTGACCTTCACAAACTTCCACCGCCGTATCATTAAAGCGTTTGAAGAGCAAGGGTAAACGATCATCTGAATAATAGGACAGTTGCTTATAGGCTTCAACCAGCAGTACATCTCCAGAGAGTATGGCAATGTTGGGATTCCATTTTTCATGAACCGTTTGGAAACCGCGTCTTACCGGAGCGTTGTCCATGATGTCGTCGTGGATCAAGCTGAAATTGTGAAACAATTCCACACTCAGTGCGGCAGCTATACTTTCTTTAGGATCTATAGAAACTGCTTCAGCGGCCATTAATGTCAAGATTGGTCGCATGCGTTTTCCTCCGATTTTCAAGAAATAGCGTAGGGGATCATAAAGATTCTCTGGGGTATTCGGAAAAGCATGTGCGGCCATTTGTTGTTCGACAAAAGCCGTGTACGTTGCCAGTTGGTTCATG
>JBMLQF010000059.1:0-8455 GCA_049241705.1 Fluviicola sp.
CCAATCCACAACAAAGTGAGTACAATTGGTCAACCGTAGAATTGATCCGCTGGACGAGTTATGACGGCATTCCTTTGGAAGGGATGATCTACAAACCGGAAAATTTCGACGCCAACAAGGAGTATCCGCTTTTGGTATATTACTACGAATTGTATGCGGACGAGATCCACAACCATTACGCCCCCAAACCTACAGCATCCATCATTTTCCCAACCGAATATGCGTCGGCAGGTTATGTTGTTTTCATTCCGGATATTCGCTACAAACCGGGACATCCTGCAAACAGCGCTTATGATTGCATCATGAGTGGAACAGATGCGGTCTTGAAAAAATACACGAATATTGATCCGAAGCGCATGGGGCTCCAAGGGCAAAGTTGGGGAGGTTATCAAACCGCGCAATTGATCACGATGACCGATCGCTACGCTGCCGCAATGGCCGGAGCACCGGTTGGTAACATGTTCAGCGCATATGGAGGAATTCGTTGGGGATCTGGTTATTCACGACAGTTCCAATACGAGCATCAGCAAAGTCGTATCGGTAAAACGATCTGGGAAGCTCCGGAATTGTATATCGAAAACAGCCCGATCTTCCATTTGCCGAAAGTTAAAACGCCTTTGATGATCATGCACAACGATCAGGATGGCGCCGTTCCGTGGTACCAGGGAATCGAATTGTACACCGGTCTCAGACGTTTGCAAAAACCAGTTTGGATGCTCAATTACAACGGGGACGACCACAATTTGATGAAAAATGCCAATCGCATAGACTTAAGTATTCGCATGCGACAGTTCTTTGATTACTACCTTTTGGGAGCTCCGGCACCACGTTGGTTGATCGAAGGAATACCGGCTCTGGAGAAGGGTAAAGAAATGCGTTATCTGGATAGCGAATAACGGCAACTAGAATTAAAACGAAAACGCGACCGGTATCCGGTCGCGTTTTTTGTACATTGTACAAAAGTGTACCTTTCTTCAACTGATGGATATCGTCGCTAGCGAAAGGTAAAGCTTTAGATTTGCCACAAAGCAGTTTCAGGCTTCTCGATTTCAATTTCGCTATATTACTTTACATCATCTGAAGCAAAACAACAAACTACCCTTTTCATCCAACAATTCCCATTTTCCATGAAACAAAAAAGCCTTCCGCTGTTGCGAAAGGCTTTGAAAGTATGTCTAAAAGATGCTTATTGAATGTAAACAGTCTCTTCAGAAGTAGTTTCTTGTTCTACTTTGATGATCCCCTGACCAGTAGCACCATCTTTAGTAGCAATGATATCTAAAACCGCTACACCGGCCTGACCAAGTTGGTAAACGTCGTTGAAATTGAAGATCGCCTCTCCAGATCCATTCGTAGTTGTTGTATCGAACAACTCAACCGGCTTAGAAGGTGTTGTAGTAGAAGTACCCTTCAATACAACCTGCGCTCCAACAACAGGATCATTGGCCTGATCACGAACATATACTTTAGCGATCGTATCTTTTTTCTTGCGACATCCTGTTGACGAGAATAGAACTCCTGTTCCTACAACTGCGAAAACCAACAGGGTTGAAGTGATGACCTTATTCATGAGAACAATATTAAGGTTGTAAATAAACAGTTTTAACATTCACGATGTGTGCACGGCAACGAACATATTCCGTTCCATAACTCGTGTTTTTTGAAGCCAGGATATCGAAATATCCAGTTGCCTCATCGCCCTCCAAATTATCGAAGAACTCATCCATTTCAAAATAAGCGAAACCGGAAGTATTTGTAAGTACCGTATCTACGTACTCTGGTGTTGGAGGATTAGACGTCTGATCCGCGATGATCACCACCTTAGCACCTGATACCAATTCGTTGTTTGAAGAACGCACAAAAACCTTTAAAACAGAAGGATCTTTATTCTTACAGGCGTTTAGAACCAACAACATTGCAGTTAGCGAAACAAAGCCCAAGGTTCGGATAAAAGTTGTCATATCAGTGTATTTCAGATGTAAATATAAACTTTTTATACGTTATGCTCAAAATCGGCACTTTTCGTACCTTCGCAAAGTTTGAGCTTTACCCTTAAACTGTAATCTTTCCAAAAAGGTTACAATTTCCGAAAGGATGGTAATAATCAGACGTAAAATTGTTAAAAAGGTTGGATTTAAAGGCATTATGAAAGTACAAATTGAACAAACACGTACAGCCATTGAAGATTTTCCCATTTCGGACGCCAATTCACTGGAAGCTTTTCGCATTCAGTTTATCGGATCAAAAGGAAGCATCAAACAATTGTTTGGCGAATTGAAGTCGGTTCCGAACGAGGAAAAGCGTGCTGTTGGACAAATGCTTAATGACTTGCGACAGCTTGCTGAAAACAAATTCAACGACGTAAAGGAACAATTGGAACAAGGAGGATCTCAGGATAGTTCGATCGACGTAACACGTCCGGGAGAAAACTTTGTTTTGGGTTCCCGTCACCCCTTATCGATCGTTCGCTCAGAGATCATCAGCATTTTCGAGCGCATCGGATATACGGTAAGTGAAGGTCCGGAGATCGAAGACGATTGGCACAATTTCTCGGCGTTGAACTTTCCGGCTGAACACCCTGCGCGTGACATGCAAGACACTTTCTTCATTGAAAAAGGAGAACGTGAAATGGCCTTGCGTACACACACCTCATCCGTTCAGGTGCGTGTCATGGAAAATTCTACACCACCGATCCGTACGATTTCTCCGGGACGTGTTTACCGCAACGAGGCCATCTCTGCGCGTGCACATTGCTTCTTTCACCAGATCGAAGGATTGTATATTGATAAGAACGTCTCGTTCGCTGATTTGAAACAAACCCTGGATTATTTCGCGAAATCGTTGTTTGGAGAAAAAGCACGCATTCGTCTACGTCCATCTTATTTCCCATTTACAGAACCATCTGCTGAAGTAGACGTTTCTTGTACCATCTGTAATTCCAAAGGTTGTAACGTTTGTAAGTATACCGGTTGGTTGGAGATCTTGGGTTGCGGTATGGTTGACCCGAACGTATTGGCTGCTTCTGGGATCGATCCGGAAGTTTATACAGGATTCGCGTTTGGAATGGGTGTTGAACGCATCGCGCAGCTGAAATTCAAGGTGAACGATTTGCGCTTGTATTCAGAGAATGATATTCGCTTCTTGAACCAGTTCAAAGGGGTTAATAATTGATCGCTATGGCTTGGTTTTCCTCTACAAAATCTGCGTTTTTCTGGGAAGAGTTAACGGACTCTGATACCTTAAAAGCATACATCGAAAAATCGTCAGAAGTTCCGGTTTTGTTCTTTAAGCACAGTACCCGTTGCAGTATTTCTTCCATGGCCAAAACCCGCTTCGAACGGGAATGGCAGGTGGAACCAGAAAGATGTATTTGTGTTTACCTGGATCTGATCCAATACCGCAATGTATCCAACGAAATGGCAGAGCTCTTGCGTGTGGCGCATCAGAGTCCACAAGCCATCCTCGTAGTTGACAAACAAGTTGTTTACCACGATTCGCACAACGCAATTAACGCAAAAGAAATTACTAGTTTCGTTTAAAATAATTACATGAAAAGATTTGTCATCATCGCACTTTTGTTGCTGGCAGTTGGGGCATTCGTTCTTTCTCCACTTTTAACGTCTAAATCAAACGGTGAATTGGCTATTGCCCGATTGAGCTTTGTTGGAAACATCCAAACGCCATACGGACGTATCTTGCCGGTTAGTTTCAAAGTTCCGGAAGGGTTGCAAAAAGTGGAATTGATCTACAACGATTCATTGTTTCAACAATGGTTAGCACCAAAAGGAGACATTCAATTTCCTTTGACCCCTTCCATTTATGGTGTTGGAACAAAAAGCTTGATCTTGCGCTCATACTTGCAAGACGGGACTGTTTTAGATGATAGCCGTTTGATCCGTGTGGTTTCAGATATTGCACCCAAATTGAACAAAGCGGTGATCGTTCAAAGTTTCCCGCATAGCAGCGAAAGCTACACGCAAGGATTAGAGTTTGATGGCAATACTTTGTATGAAGGAACCGGAGACCCGGGACAGCAAGGTAAAACAACAGTGGGACAAGTAGATCTTGCTGCCGGAACCTTTACAGCGATCAAAAATGGCTTGGATCACACTTATTTTGGGGAAGGTATCACGATCATGGGGAACGAATTGTTCCAATTGACATGGAGAAACGGTAAATGCTTTGTTTACGATAAAAAGACCATGAAGCTTTTACGCGAATACACCTATACCGGAGAAGGTTGGGGCTTGTGCAACGATGGACAGTATTTGATCCAATCTGACGGCACAGAACGCATTTATTTCCGAGATCCGAAAACATTCCAGGTAGTGCGCACCATCGAAGTGTATGACAACAAGAATCCACGCATTTTATTGAATGAATTAGAATACATTGATAACCGCATTTATGCAAATGTGTACCAATCCAATACTGTTTTAGTGATCGAACCGGGAACAGGTCGTGTAATGGAAGAGATCGACGCGACTGAGTTGGAAAAACAAGGTAAAAATGGTGGTGATGTCTTGAACGGAATCGCTTACAATAAAGAGAAAAAACAATTGTACATGACCGGTAAGAACTGGACAAAACTCTTCCAAGTATCGATTGAACCACAGCCATGATCACCCCGTACAACGACGAATATTTCATGCGCCAAGCCTATTTGGAGGCACAAAAGGCCTATGAACTCGGAGAGATTCCGGTGGGAGCCGTCGTTGTTGTGAATCAGCAAGTCATTGCACGCGCTCACAACCTCACAGAGCGCTTACATGACGTTACGGCACATGCCGAAATTCAGGCCATCACCGCTGCCGCAGAATTTCTTGGTGGAAAATACTTGAAAGGCTGTACCTTGTACGTTACCCTTGAACCTTGCGTGATGTGTGCAGGAGCCTTGTATTGGAGTCAAATTGATAAGATCGTATTTGCTTCACGCGATGAAAAGCGAGGGGCTGGAAGGTTTAAATCTGATCTGTATCATCCAAAGACCGTAGTTACAAATGGACCAATGGCTGAAGAATGCAGTAAATTGCTGTTAGACTTCTTCCAATCAAAGCGGAATAAATAGTTCTGCACCATTCTTCCGCATCAAAAAACCATCGAGCAACAATAATTCCCTTGCTTAAAAGCTAAGCACCACTCATCCTATTTTCAACACTAAGGCACTAGTTTCCTGTAAATTCGTTCAAAAGCAAAAAACATGAATGAAGAAATCGTGTTGGAAGTAAAGGGCCTTACCAAGACCTTCAAAAATGTGGAAGCCGTCAAATCTTTGGATTTAACCATTCGCAAAGGAGAAGTTTATGGATTGTTAGGTCCGAATGGTTCCGGAAAAACGACTACACTAGCCATGCTCTTGGGAATATTGCACCCGAGCAAAGGATCGTACTCCTGGTTTGGTAATGGAGATAAGAACGAAAACAGACTGCGCATAGGTAGTTTGTTGGAAACACCGAATTTCTATCCCTATTTGAATGCCTATGACAACCTGAAAGTTGTGGGCAAGATCAAGAAAGTTGCTAATCTCAACAAGCGGATCGACGAAGTGATCGCATTGGTTGATCTGGAAGAACGTGGAAAGCGTCCGTTTCGAACATTTTCACTGGGAATGAAACAGCGTTTGGCAGTAGCTGCCGCCTTGCTTTCTGATCCCGAGGTACTTGTTCTAGACGAACCTACAAACGGACTAGATCCGCAAGGAATCGTAGAAATGCGTAACCTGATCCTGGAAGTTGCCAAACAAGGTAAAAGCATCATTTTCGCTTCGCATATTTTGGCCGAAGTGGAAATCATCTGTTCCCACGTAGCTATTTTACACAACGGCGACATAGTCTATAATGGAACCATGAAAGAATTGATGTCGCAAGATTTCTTGTTCCGTTTGAAAGCTCCGGATATGAACCGATTAGAACAATGCATCGGAGAAATTCCGGAATTGGAGATTGTTCAGAATGAATTGGAAGGCTTCTTAGTGAAAAGTCAAGACCGATTGGATGGTAGCAAATTGAACCGTGCATTGGTTGAAAAAGGCGTTTACTTGTCCGAATTGCATGAATACCAAAAAAGCCTAGAAACTATCTTCCTTGAAAAATTGAAAAAATGAAACAGTTACTATCCCTCGAATATATCAAGCTCAAGAAATTTCACGCATTGAAATTCATTTTGTTGGGCTACATGGTGGCGGTTCCAAGTTGGATGTTCTTTATGAATTTCTTCTTTCAATTGGAACCAAAATTGAAAGTGATCTTCACACAAGATGATCCCATGTCCTTTCCGCATTTGTGGAGTTTCATTACGTACAGTGCCAGTTTCTTCAATGTGTTACTTGCTGTTATTGTTGTAACGATCACAACCAACGATTTTCAATACAAGACCATGCGTCAGAACATCATTGATGGACTGAGTAAACGCGATGTCATCTTTGGAAAATTCATTTTGGTATTTGTGCTTAGTGCCATCGCAACAGCTTACACCTTCTTATCCGGAATGGTCATTGGTGCCTTGAACTCGTCGGTAGCTGATTGGTATCAAAATGTTCATCTAGTTCCGCTATATGCACTTCAAACTCTCGGGTACTTCAGTTTTGCATTCTTATTTGCGATCGTGGTTAAAAGACCTGCCATCGCCATTGTAACGTTTATTGTTTATTTCCCGGTTGAAACCATTGTTGGGCAGATCATTGCACGTGATGTGTATCAATTCTTCCCATTGAAAGTGTTTGCGGACATGACGCCAATCCCATTCTTCAAAGCTATTTTGGCCAGCTCGAAGAACCAAGGACAGGATGTTTTTATTTTGGACGATCAGATCCGCATCATTCTATCGGTAGTCTACGTGATCCTGTTCTTCCTTGGAACATACTGGATACTAAAGCGAAAGGATTTGTAAGATTTAAAAAAAACACTAATTTGCGGTAGAAATCAATTAATTGCTACTATGAAACACACTTTACTTGCTGCGACTTTATTTTGTGGTTTTTCTGCTTTTTCGCAGGTTACCCTTTTTCAGGACAACTTTGAAAGTGGTTCAGGAAACTGGACTTTGAATACAGGCTCCGGAGACAATCAATGGGTCGTCAATAGCGAATACCTCGGATTCAGTCCATTCATCATTGATACACCGAATCAACCATCCTCTTTTACGGGCGGTTCGAACTCCAGCTACTTGCACGTTTACAACTTATCTGTTTGTGGTAGTCTAGGTGTTTGCAATGCCAGTTTTGATACCGGTTCAGCCTCCAACCAAAATGCAGAAATCACAACAAGCATCAACACAACAGGCTATTCAAACGTGACACTTTCTTTTTGGTACTTGTGTGCCGGCGCCACCAATGTTTCCTACGGAACGATCGAGTATTCTACGAACAATGGAACCTCTTGGACCGGAACCGGTACGAACTATGTGGGTGTTTCTGCCTGGACTCAAGCAAACGTAACCCTTCCGGCATTCAGTAACGTAGCACAATTGAAATTCCGATTCAAATGGCAAAACGGTGGATCAGGGTTAGATCCGGCTTTCGCAATCGACGAATTAACGATCACTGGTACTGTTGGAAATTCAGCGAGCGTTGCAACGAATTCCATCATTACTCAGAACTGGTGTTATAACAGTGCGATAAACTTATCCGTACCATTCACCGTAACGGGCACCATGAACCCTGGAAATATCTACACTGCTGAACTATCCAATGCAAGTGGATCGTTTGCTTCTCCTACTGTGATCGGAACATTGAATTCAACAGGTACCGGAGCGCAAAACATCTTGTGTACAGTCCCGGCTGGAACTCCGGCAGGAAACGGTTATCGCATCCGCGTAAATTCATCCAGTCCGGCTTCAACAGGAACAGATAACGGTACAAACTTGGTGATGCATGACCTGCCAGTTGTTAGTATTCTAGGGAATCCATTGGACGGAACGATCTGCGCCGGAGAATCAGCTACGATGCTGGCAAACGGTGCTGTAAGTTACATCTGGACACCGGCAGCGGGATTGAGTAGCATCACCACTGCAGCCACTACTGCAACACCAAGTGATACGACAACTTATTCCGTGATCGGAACCGATCAGAACGGATGTAACAACACCGCAACTTTTACCGTGAACGTGAACGATTGCGCAAGCGTCGACGAGATCATCGCAAACTTTACGATCTATCCGAATCCGGCTTCAGATCTATTATACGTTAACAGCGACAGTGACGCAACAATTCAAGAAGTATACGCGGTTGCAGCTAACGGACAACGCATTGCTTTGAAATACGCCACTTCAGGAATACACATTGCGGAATTGGCCCAAGGCACCTATACTTTGGAGATCAAACATACATCTGGAATTTCCCATGTACGTTTCGTGAAACAATAATTCTAGTATTCAAATAATAGAAAGTCGGTCCTCGGGCCGACTTTTTTTTGCATAAAAAAATACCCTGTGTGGGTCTCTTGCCTCATTCTACACT
>JBMLQF010000060.1:0-7417 GCA_049241705.1 Fluviicola sp.
AGCACCTCGAATGATGATTGTGGTGTCATTGAGCCATTGGTTTACATTCCGAATGCCTTTACTCCAGAGGGTGCGAACCCAATATTTAAACCGATTGTTTCTTTTCACGATTTCAGAGACTACGAATGTTCGATCGTTGACCGCTGGGGGCAGGTCGTGTTTCAATCCACTGACCCGGATTTGGGTTGGAATGGAACGCATCGATTGCGCAATGAAATAGTTCCTGTTGGCGTCTATTGCTATGTTGTTCGCGTTGTAGATGGAAACAATCAGGAGTATTACTTCCGAGGCACAGTGACAGTCGTTCGCTAACTCTTTTGCGGATATTGTTTATTTTTAGGCATGCTAAGCGACTGGATCAAAACGGTTCACAAAGGAATTTTCTGGTTAAAATCACAATTAACGCCGCGCCAATTTCTATTGATTTCGGCTGTGATTGTGGGGCTATCTGCTGCTTGGGCAGTGGTATTATTGAAATCATTTGCACACTGGGTCTACGTATTTGCGGGAGACCTACATCAACATGTTCACTTTCCCTTTTTAAACGTTGTACTGCCTGTAATTGGAATTGTTTTAACGGTTTTTATCGTCAAACGTGTTCTGAAAGGAAATCTTGAAAAAGGGACTTGGCGGATCGTCTATGCCATTCGTCAACGCAATTCGTTAATGCCACGTGCACAAATGTATGCCCAAGCGATTACTTCATCCATTACCGTTGGTTTTGGAGGATCCGCCGGACTAGAGAGTCCAGTTACGATTACCGGAGCTGCGTTTGGGTCCAATTATGCTCATAAGTATCGACTTAGCAAGAAAGACCGCACCTTGTTACTTGCCTGTGGGGTTGCTGCGGCTATAGGAGCAGCATTTAATGCGCCAATCGCGGGTGTATTGTTTACAATGGAAGTGTTACTAGCAGATGTGGGAATTACGGCCTTCATTCCGCTAATGTTAGCCGCTGCAAGTGGATCAATTCTTTCAACCATCTTGCTAAACCCAAACATTCTACTCTCCTTCCAGAAGATTCAGCCCATCCAGGTATCCAATATTCCTTTTTACGTTGTTTTAGGGATTTTATGTGGATTCATTTCTGTGTATCACCTGCGCGCATTTCACCGGGTGGAGCAATTCCTCGAACGATTGAAGTGGGGATCTTATACGAAGGCAATAGTAGGCGCATCGGTATTATCTGGATTGATACTGGTATTTCCTCCTTTGTTCGGGGAAGGAATGGCATCTATCAAATTATTGTCCTTGGAAAATCCTGAGTTAACATTAAAAAACACCTTTTTCGAATCCTTATCTTCCCCATGGATGTTCTTGATCTTTTGTGGGGCAATCATATTTTTCAAAGCCATTGCAACGGGTCTCACTTTGGGTTCCGGAGGTAATGGTGGTAACTTTGCTCCTTCGCTATTCGTTGGTAGCTACACCGGATTTGCCTTTGCCTATGGTCTCAATCTAACCGGATGGATTCCAAGTTTACCGGTTACTAATTTCACGGTAGCTGGAATGGCCGGAGTATTAAGTGGGCTTTTTCACGCTCCTCTTACAGCTATGTTCTTAATCGCTGAATTGACCGGAGGTTATGAACTACTGATCCCTCTCATGATCGTTTCCTCTATCAGCTTTGCGCTTTCCAAGTATTACACCCCTCATTCGATGGATATGCTTCGTTTGGCAAGTGATGCACCAATATCAGGAACATCCGAAAAAGACAAACAGATCCTAGGATCCATGAACCGTCTGGAAGTAATGGAAACTACAGTAGTCGTGTTAAGTCCGCGCGATACCTTACAAACCTTATTGGATACGATTCAGGAAAGTCCTCAAGCAATTTTCCCTGTTGTTCGATCAGATGGTAAACTATTAGGAATGCTTTATCTGGACGATTTACCCGATTACCTACAATTGATGCGTTCAGCACCACATACGTCGCTGAATGAATTGATGTCACCAATCCAAGTCACTGTTGGACCGGACGATCCCTTGGAGTCAGTAATGGCATTAATGGACAGTTATAACCTCAATTACATTCCGGTCGTTTTCCACGATCAGGTAACCGGTTATTATTCTAGAAACAGAATCCTGGAAAGTTACCGCAAGAATTTGGTGGACAGTTTTGTAGAATAAATATTATTCAGCTATCTGTAACCAATAAGAACCTCCGTGTCTTTCAACTCCTTCCAAATGCTTGTGAGCCCAAAACGGTTCAAGCATCGAACTAAGTCCCTTATCCTCAGAAACAAAATAATTTGGAAATATCGTTTGGTATTTTGCCGGGTTTGCCAATAAGTAGAACGCCAAACCATATTGTTCTGTGTAGAAACGATCACACATGAATTGCGGATAATCGTACGGAATATAAATGTCATGAATATGTACGATCACTCCCTTTTTCAAACGCGGCAAGATTTCCATGAAAAAGACCATGGCATCTGAATTCGGTAAAATCCGGTGAGAATTATCAATGAACAGGATGTCTCCGCTTTCCAAATTGATCAAATCCTTGTAGTCGATATTCTCAAAAGGTTGACGGATCACCACATCAGCCAAGTTGTCGATCTCCGCACGCGGCATTGGATCGATCGAAACGATCTGGGTAGACAATCCCAATTCTCTTTTTGCTTTTGCTGCTACTTTCGTGGAATTACCAGAACCAACTTCTACATATTTGTTTGGTTTGTATTTTGCGAGCATTCCATAGATCGCCACAATATCCAAGCCAGGTAAGAAACCATTGTTCCATGCTGGTTGATTGGAATCTTGCTCCTCCCCTGTCTTTTTAATTCGATGAATCGCATCTACGTGTACCAAAGTTTCTTGAATGAATGCTGCATAGGATTGACGATGCGAATTCACTATATCGAACAATTCCGGATGCGGCGGTAAACCATGTCCGTATCGCGGTTTGAATGCAACTGCGTAATCGGCATGTAAGGTTTTAAACTTTGGAGATAAAAAACGGTAGAGTGACTTGATCATATTATAAAATTCCAGACAAGTTTAATGGTTTATTCGTAATGTTGAATTTCAAGGTAAAACGGATTCGATCAGCATAAGATGCATTCGGGTACGAATCCTCCATTTCTTGTGACATAATAATTGGGAAATACACACCAAAAACAGATGCGAACTTAATTCCTAATCCAACATTATACGCCGAATAGACTTTATTACCTAAACCACTTTCGAACATTCCCCAATCAGCGAAAACACCTAGGAATTTTGGTCCTACAGGTGATTGCATCCAGAAGTTCGTCGCTAGCATCCAATTCGAAGTATAACCGAATGTGCTGGTAGAGCGGAATCCTCCCCAATTATCCAGACGTTGTTGACTCCACAAACCTTGTGTTTCAGCACGACCAAAGAAATAATCTTCCACGAAAAGATCCTGCATGCCTGAAGCTCCTGATAAGGACATTGTAAAGTCAGATGCATTTCCGGAATTGTACATGTCGAAATTAAAGTAGGAACCAGCAAAAGCACGTAATTCCATCCAACGCTCTTTTTTATTGCGCAAATAGCGTAAACGGTAGTTCATTTCCAACATTCCTCGTGTCATCTGATCACCGTTAACAGCATTTGCCAAATGATCTCCGCGCAATTGCATACCAATTTCATGATCAGGACACTTGAACTTGTAATCGTACTTCACGTAACCACCGACCAGTTCGCGCTGAGATGGACCGAAAACATCCAAACGATACATCCCCTGCACTAAGATCTGCTGACTTACCGGACTTGCTGCTTTTCGGTTACCGATCTTCGCAAACCAATATGGTTGAGCACTCACATAATATCCATCATTTCCACGAAGTAAGGTGTCGTTTTTAAATGAACGAAGCGACAATCCAAAACGAGAAACTTTAAGGGTATTTGCAGGAAGAAAACTCATACTGATATCAGCAATTCCGGAAACACGTTTTCCTCCGAAGGAATACATTGGAGCAAGTAAATATTGTAAACGATTAAATGGAATCGCATTGTTGTGGAAAGCCAATCCCAGCATAAACTTGTCGTACTTGTTTCCACCCATCATTGGTGTCCAGAACACATTGGATTGACGAACTTCATTATCTCCTAACAAAAACTCAACTTTCAGCGGCTCTACTTTTCCAAACAGTCCTTTTCTGTGCCAATAGTCATTCGCTTGATTCAAGTCAGGAGTTCGGTTTGATGCATTCAAGACCACCTCATCAATGTTCTGATCAAAAACAACAATGGCTTCACCATCTACCGGACCTGTCCAGATCGTGTCCACAGCCTTTCCATTTGAATAACCAACAACTTCAACCGGGCTATTCACTTGGCCTTTATTAACGACAGTTACAGCAGTTCCTTGTTTCGTCAATTTCACGCTTTTCACTTTGAAATCGATATGCTTTGTAGTCTGGATCAAGTCGCCAAAAACCCATGAAAGATCTTTACCTGAAACACGTTCAAGCGTTGCTTTCATATCCTCCGGCTGCGGATGCTTAAACTTCCACTCTTCGAAATAAGTCTGCATGCAGTTGTCGAATACTTCATCCCCGAGGTACTCTTTCAAATAGTTAAAGACCAATCCCGTTTTCATATACATTACTGCACCGTAATTAGCGCTTGTAAAGTCAGCTGAATGCGTTTCAATCGGTTGGTCTTCTCCTAATTTCGCAATCATTTTGTACGATAGGTCAGCCATATCGTAATGACTCCAATGATCGGCATGGAACATTTCACCGCGCACCATATCCGTCATGTTCTTGTTATTCGGATACTTGGTATAGATATAACGCAACTCATTCAAGGTGTTCATTCCTTCATCCATCCAACCGTGTACACGCTCGTTAGATCCTAGAATTCCATAGAACCAGTTGTGACCAACTTCGTGCACGATCACTATCTCCAATTCCATGGCATTAGAACTATTTCCAATAACAGTTACGTTAGGATATTCCATACCTCCACCGGCAGAAATTGTTCCATCCACGGCAGTCACTTGATTATACGGGTAATCGCCATTCCATAGGGAATAATAATAAGTACCATCGTTGATATACTCGATCGATTTCTTCCACAAACCGGCATTTCGCGGAGTAAACATGGCCCAAGAAGTCACTTTTCGTTTTGAATGAGGTAATTCCACCTCACCTTTTAAAACCAAATAGCGTTTATCGGCAAACCAAGCGAAATCATGCACATCTTTTTGCGTATAGCGGATCGTCTTCATTTCGGAATCTGACGGTGGAAAAGCATTCCCGCGTTTTTCTTTCTCTTTGTAAGAATCAATATTGGCTGCAGTATTTTTGGCAAGTTCATCCAAAAAAGTTAATTCACTCGCAGTTTGAAGATCACCCGTTGCACCAACCACATAGTTTTTAGGTAAGGTGATCGACACGTCAAAGGTTCCGTATTCGGAATAAAATTCTCCTTGATTTAGGTAAGGCATTTGATTCCATCCGTTCTTGTCATAAACAGCCGGTTTTGGATACCATTGTGTAATTTGATAGGATTGTCCGACATGTCCCAAACGCGAGATTTCACCAGAAGGGATCTTCACGCGGAAAGGAGTTGTTATTGTAACTTGCTGACCGGAGCGCAGTGCCTCATTCAGATAAACTTTGGCGATATCCGGATTCTGCGGGTCGAATTCCCACTTCAAAGGAGTACCATTCACCTGGAAATTCAACGAGTCAACACCACCTTTAACGGAATCATTTCCGAATTGCAGTAATTGTTCTCCTCCATTGTACAATTGTTTTCCTAAGGCTGTATTTCCACCGTTATAAGCATTTGCCCACAAATGGATGTACAAGAAGTCTAATGTTTGAGGAGAATTATTGGTATATGTAAACTCTTCAAATCCATTTAGGACGTGCTTTTTATCATCTAAACGCACTTGGATCTTATAGTCCACTTTTTGCTGCCAATAAGATTGTGACCAACCAATTAGCGTAGTCGAAACAGAAATAATTAACAGTATAAAATGCTTGCTCATTCCAAATCAATTGTATTACTCACAAAAATAGTTGAAAAGTTGAGGATGGACTATGTAGTTGAAGGTGATCTATCAACAAAAGACTGGTTCTTTAAATTATTTAGCACATTAAAGACTGCAACTACCTCCGTATAATAAAATAAGTAAAACTTTCAAAAATTCAAATACCTGCAATTCAAATATTTCGTGCTAAATTCAGCTTACCAAATCAACAAAATGGGAGCATCTAAATCATTTCAATACCCAATTTGGGTTCAAAAACGCGCATTTATATTCGACGCTTTGAGTAATGCGATACGTTTGTCGATAGTAGAATTACTACATGAAAACCCAGGCCTAAGAGCAAGAGATCTTGCGAAAGTTCTAAAGGTTAGTGAGCCAACCATACAAAGGCATATCGGCATTCTTGCGGATGCAGGAATATTGGATAAGGAATATGAACTGCATCATTATCGGTTGCATTTAAGAAGAGTGGATGTGGTGGAATTGATTCGACAATTTTGAGCGTTGAATTTTACAATTTTATAAAGTTGCAACTTTACAAATTTGCATTTTTGCAACATTCCGAATTTCGTACTTTCGAATTTAGCAACTTTGCTAAGTTCGAAAGTTTCAAAGTTGCAACTTTGAAACCTTATTCCAAAAACCGATTTTAGCTTACCTTTACCCCATGCAAAAATTCCTCATTATTCAAACGGCCTTTCTTGGAGATGTTATCCTTGCAACACCCGTAGTGAGTGAATTACGCCGACTTTTCCCGGATGCGCAAATCGACCTGCTCGTGCGCAAAGGAAATGAAAGTTTAGTACAAAACAACCCACATGTCAATCATACATGGGTCTTCGATAAGAAACAAGGAAAATTGAAACAGATCCTTCAACTTATCAAACAAATTCGTAGCGAAAAATATACAACTGTCATCAATTTGCACCGTTTTGGCAGTTCTGGTCTAATCGCATGGAGATCTGGATCAAAAGAAAAGATCGGCTTTGATAAAAACCCCTTTTCCTTTTCCTACACCCGAAAGATCAAGCACGAAATTGGAAATGGAAAACACGAAGTTGAACGAAATTTGGAGACAATTGAACATCTCGGTGCTGTGAGCCGCATGCGGCCTTCTCTATTCCCTTCAAAATCGGATTTTGACCAAGTTGATAAATTCAAAACGGCAAGCTTTTTTACACTTGCTCCTGCATCCGTTTGGTTCACGAAACAATTACCGGAAAGCAAATGGGTAGAATTAGCTCTTCAGTTAAAAACCAAGGGGGATGTTTATCTATTGGGCGGACCAGGTGATAGCGAACTATGCAAACGCATTCAAATGGGAGCTGGTATCCCTGATAAAAACAACCTAGCCGGCGAACTCTCTTTAATGGAATCTGCTGCCTTGATCGCTAATGCAACCCGATGTTTTGTCAATGATTCCGGACCCTTACACATTGC
>JBMLQF010000061.1:0-11970 GCA_049241705.1 Fluviicola sp.
AGGCGAAATGAACAGCTTCGCTTGGTTGAAGGCTCACACCGATCAATTTCTTTTTGAGCTAGCAAAAGCGATCAAAAACGTGAAAGACAAGATCGAATTCAATCACAACGACATGTATTCCTTTGGTAAAGACTTCTAACATGAACGTACGAATCGCCCAATTAGCTGATGTTAAAGCAATCCGAACCATCGCAGAAATAACGTGGCCCGTGGCTTATGCCGATATTATCACCCCGGAACAGATCACATACATGTTGAATTGGATGTATGCTGAAGATGTGATCAAGGAAGCAATCCAAAGCAACGATCAAGATTTTTTAGTTCTCGAAGAAAATGGAAACATGCTTGGTTTTGCTGGAATTCAATACGATTATCCGGAAAAAGGTATCTGCCGCATTCATAAACTATATGTACTGCCCGAAACACAAGGAAAAGGCGCCGGAAAAAAACTGCTGCACGCTATAGAACATGCGGCACGTCAGAAGGGACTTACCCTGCTACATCTGAATGTAAACAAAGCCAATAAGGCCGTTGATTTTTACAAGCATAACGGATTCGTGGTTTCAGAAACAATCGTGTTAGACATCGGAAATGGATTCGTGATGGACGATTACATCATGACCAAAGCGCTCTAATCGCGCCAATTGTAGTGGAAGATCACAAGTGTAGCTCCTTTACCGTAAGTCCCGTAATCTGCATCCACCACCTCAATTTGATCTTGCTTGGATAAATAAGTACGGATCTCGTTCTTCAACACCCCCTCACCTACGCCATGGATCACCACTAATTTGTGAATCATCCGTTGTTTTGCTTTTTTGAAAGTTGCCCGAAACTCACCCATTTGGCGCAAAAGGATCTCGGTATTCGACATTCCACGTGTGCTTTCAAGAATCTCTTCAATATGCAGGTCGATCTCCCAAGTTGTTTCTTTGCGCTTGTAGCCAGTGCGTTCATGAAACTCCCGATAATTTGTCTCCGGCTCCAAATCTGTCTTTTCAATTCGTATCTCGTCTGCGTCGTACTTTTCGGAATGGATCTTTACCAGATCGGTGAAGGGTAACCAGCGATCAAAACCATCTTCATCTGAAACCAAGGCACGTTTCCCTTCAATCTGAAGAATACGCCCCTTGCCTTTTTCGTGTAAAAAGCCCACCTCTTGTCCCAATTCAAAATGCATATAACTTCGAAATGAAATCAGACGATAAGATCATGTAGATCGGACCAAGAATTGCAGCGATCCATGCAAAAGCAGCAACGATTTTTTGAAAGACATTCAGATCAGGTGTTACAGGAGTTACCAGAATATTCTTCACTTCCTGACCTATGATCTGCGCGTATTCTTCTTCTTCAGCTGCATCGCGTATTTTCTGCAGATTCGGAGTATATTCCAATACTTCTTCTTTGATATGAAAATACTGTTCGTTGCTCAGCATTTCATAATTGGCTTCCACATCCACATCCTTCTCACGCAAACTTTTATGGATCAAATACCTTCTATGCATGCCTCGCACTTGAAAGCCCATCAAAAAACCAAAGATCATCACACCGTACATCTCCAAAAAGAAACCCAGAGCGATCATTCCCATAGAAGCGGTAAAGGCCAGGATCACTTGCAGTAACTCAGCACGACCGAATAATAACACCTGCAGGATCTTTCCTCCATCCAAAGGTTGAAATGGCAACAGATTGATCACATTCAGTACAAACGACAATAATGCTACTTCACCCAACCAAGCTACACTCCACTGCTCCGCTAAGATCCAACACGCTGCTCCTAAAATGATCCCCGGAAATGGTCCGGCAAGAATAACAAGTAAGCTCTGACGCTGAGAATAATGTTTTTTCGTTCCATGAACAAATGCTCCCATCAACGGAATGAATAACATACGGACATTTTCGTAGCCAAACAATTTCATCATCAGGAAGTGACCTCCTTCGTGTAGGAGTAAAACGGCCAGGATTTGAATAAGAAACCAATAATCCTGACCAAAAAGCAACATGAACGTCAAGGCAAATAAGAGAACCGAAAATACTGTTACAGCCGCATGTCCTTTCTTCGGGACCGGTTGTTCCAATTCTGGCTTTTGCGGATAAAAACTGTTCACATGTTCCATTACTTCAAATATATTGCCTTAAACCAGCAAATCCAATCAATTGTTCCGAGGATCAACAACTTTCTCCCAACAAATCAGCGTTTTGTCATCGCTACAACTCACGAAACTGGCATTCTGAAAAGTACAAAGCGCATTTACTGATCTCGAATGCCCGCCTTCTTTCACCGTAATCTTTTGCACCACAGTTTCCAGATCTCTATTCCACACCTTGATGGTTTTGTCCATCGAGCAAGTGATCCACTGATCATTCACTTGTAAAATGCTGTAAATACTTTGGTAATGTGCCGGAATGCGTTTGGTAACAGTATTGGTACTAAGATCAAAGATCACCAGGTGTCCATCCCGACCTACCGAGATCATTTGATCATTTTGAAAAGCGATTGCATTTACTTGTGAATCGTGCAGTTTCCATCGATTTGTTTCATTGAAATTGGTCCTGTCAAATTCCAAAACCCATCCCGAAGCAAAGCCGGCATACACATGTGTTGAGGTTGCACTCAAGGCTTTGATCTTTCCTTCACCCAATGGGAAGGCGAATAATTTCTGGCCAGAAGTTGACACCAAGCAAAGGTTTCCGGCTTCATCACCGAATACAATTCCTTGATCCGTTTTCAACAAAGAAAACAGGGCTTTTCCAGAGAAATTGTATTCCCAAAGCAATTGTTTATCCGAGATGGAAATAGCAGCCAACGTCCCATTTGCCGTTCCGATGTACAACACACCTTCAGCAAGTAACATGCAATATGGTGCTTGTTCTAATTTTATGGCAAAACCATCTTGCAGGCCAGTTTGCACATTCCAGCGTGTTACGAAGCGATCGCCCGCACCACTGTAGATAAATTGATCAGCAGCAGCAACTGCGTAAACAGGCGCACCGTGTCCACGAAATACAGTTCTGCTTTTAAAGGTCATGATTAATCTTCTTCCGGATCGTCTGAATCAACTTGTTTCAAGCGCTCAGCATAATCGGCTGGCAGGAATTCGAAGAAGGTATCTCCACGCAAACCTAGACGTAAACATTCCAACGGAATGATCTCATTTGGTGCGATATTCCCCAAGTTCACATTCGCTCCAAACAATTTAACGAACCACACTTGTTGATTCTTCTGTGGTGCTTCCCACAAAATATCTTCGGGTTTTACTTTAGCAATGATCTTATTGATCAACATAGTATGTGCAGTTCCATTTGGTCTAAAAACCCCCACGTTACCTGCTTCACGTCCTTCAGCGATTACTTTCCAAGAACCAGCTTCCAATTCCGTACTCATCATTTTGATCCAACGATTTGGTGAGATCAAGATCCCGGAATCTTTCGAACCTACTTCTGATAGTACAGTTCTCGTTTTAGAAAGTCGGTGGATCAACTCCAATTTTTCATCGTGGTTGATGATGATCGAACCATCTGAGATCTCTGCTAAGTCGAGATTATACTTATCCAATAACCGCAAATAATCGTCGAATTTTCCACGGGCGTAGAAAACCTCAAACAAGGTACCTCCAAAATAAGGACGTAAACCTGCTTCACGATAAATGCGTAATTTCTCTTCGATATTATTGGTTACATATGCCGTTCCGAATCCAAACTTCACGATGTCCGTCATATTGCCATTTGCTTCGCAGAAATTCTCCGCTTCACGCAGGCTCAATCCTTTGTCCATCATCATGGTGATTCCATGATTGCGAGGTTGTTGTGTTCTTTCAGGTATATATGGTAACGTAAAATTCATTTTTTCAAAAAATTAGCTAGACCGACTTGTTTAGCGGGCCAAATTTACAAATTCTGCATCATTCAGCAAGTCAGGGTAGCGCACAAACAAATCTTTCGCCTTTTCCGGATCTTTGTTTAGACATTCCACAAACATCAATTTTGCTTCATTCTTCTTGTCAGATAAATAATCCAAATAGATCAACGGAAGAATTGAAAAGAAAAACTGGTGTTCCTGAACAAAATCTGTGACATACGCACGTGCAACCGCAGGTCGGTGATCCAGCAAATAATCCACATAATCAAAATAGGCATCTTCATTGGATGGGGCCAATTCCAAACACTTCAGATAAGCCACTTCAGCTTCCGGAATGAATCCACCATTTTCTAAGGCTCCTGCATAAACATGGTAGTATCCGTCCATTTCAGGTTCCAACTCGATCGCACGCTCGATATAATGTAAACTCTCTTTTGGTTTTCCTTCAAGATCTTTGATGATTCCTAAGCCCAACCAAGCTTCGCCCAAATAAGGCGCAAGCGCAAGACTTTTTTGGTAATAATCCCAGCTTACCTCCAATTGCTCCAGATGCTCGTATGCCTCCCCTAAATAGCAATAGGTCAAAGCATCCTCGCCATCCAATTCAATGCAACGCAAGAATGATTCGATGGAATTCTCATATTGTTCAATGGTCAACTGCGCATTCCCCATATTGAAGAAAGCCGGAGAAAAGCGATCATTGATGGCAATACAATATTCATATGCAGTAATGGCATCTGCCCATTTTTCTGCTTTGGAATAAGTATTTCCTAAATTATACCAGGCTGTAAAACTGTAGGGATTTTCATCCAAAAAGTGCGTGTAAGAATCAATAGCTCGTTGTACATTTCCGATTTGATCCAAACAAAAAGCCAACTCATAAAGTGCTCCTTCATTCTTCGGATTCTCGCGCATCGCTTCTTCCAAAACTTCTACGGCACCTTTGAAATCTTTCAACTGCTCTAACTCATTCGCCAGATCCAGGTAAATTTCGTCTTTGTCCTCACGTTCTGCTAACTCAAGAGCTTCACGAAAATATTTTACAGCACGTTTACTATCGCGTAACTGACTGAAGATTGCCGCTTTCGTCAATTTCAACTCCATACTAGCAGTCTCCTTCTCCTCCGCTTCATCGAGCAACATTAAAGCCTCCTTCAATTTGCCCAATCCCGACATCGCTTGCGCCTTACGGATAAAAAACAAGGTCTGAAAAGGGTATTGTTGAATTCCGATCTCGGCTGCACTCTCCCCTTTCGAATAAGCTCCATTCATTAAATAATGATCGATGATCGCCTCTAAACGATCACTGTCAAAAAAACCAACGGAACCTTGCTCTAATTGGGACTCAAAACGTTCCAAATCCTCATTCAGATGGTTTTCACTCGCTTCGTCTTCCCAATCAAACATGACATTTCATTTAAATATAAAGATACGGAATTCAGAGGGCCAATTGCAAGCGAAACACATAAGTTTATGAACAAAATTAGGGCGTCATCAACAATTTATTTCGAAAGCCGCGTTATTCAGTATCGTATCGAAAATTGTACTTTTACACTGCATGACAACAATCAAGAACAGTTTGCGCACTTTTTTCCGAACCTGTGGAACGGAACTGTCCATTGTTCTGATCTTTTTATTTGTACTCAATAATTTCCTGGACAAAGCTCCCACAACGATCAATGCTGACGGGATCGGGTATTACGATTTTCTGCCTTCAGCGTTCATTCGCAGCGACCTGAATCGCAACGATTTTTCTTTCAAAAGCAAGCCGGAAGCCTATCAAAAACTTCCCGAAAACATTGGGTATGTTGAGATCGACGACCGACTGGTGAACAAATACCCAATCGGTACAGCCGTGTTGGAAAGTCCCTTTTTCCTTGTCACACATTTCACACAAAAATTACAAGACATTCCACACAACGGCTATGAACCGTCTTTTCAAAAGACCGTGCAATTCGCGGCTATTTTTTACTTATTTCTTGGTTTGATCTTCTTTAAGCTCTTACTGCAACGATACGCCATCAATTACTGGAAAATCACCCTTGCCCAGCTACTTCTTGTGCTCGCTACACCGATCGTTCATTACGCGAGTGCTGACGCCGGTTTTAGTCACGTCTATTCGTTCTTCGCCATCGCTGCTTTCGCCTATTTTGCCAAGTGCTATTTTGAGAAACAAGACTTTCGTTCATTTGTCTGGACCTGTATTTTTCTCGGGCTAATTCTCTTAATCCGTCAAATTAACGTCTTGGTGATCTTTGCTTTGCCATTTCTTGCCGGATCCTGGTCTGTTTTTCTCTCTGGAATGCGCACCATTGTTGGTTCATGGAAACGAATCCTGATCGGAACGGCTATTGCAGGAATCATGCTTTCTCCACAATTGATCGCTTGGTATTTGCAAACTGGACATTGGGTGGTCTACTCCTATCAAGGTGAAACATTCGATTTTACCCAACCTCATTTTCTGGATATTCTATTCTCCTACAAAAAGGGCCTTTTCATCTACACACCTCTCTTTTTCATAAGCTTTTGCACGAGTATCATATGGCTTTTCAAACGCAATTGGTTCACATTCTTATCTTTCAATACATTCTTTGCACTTGTAACTTATGTACTTTCGTCATGGTGGTCGTGGTACTATGGCTGCAGTTTTGGCATGCGGGCTTTCATTGACTTTTTCCCAATTCTGATCTTACCACTCTTATTGACAAGTGCGAAATGGCGTGTTGCACCATCCCTAATTTTATCCGCCACGCTGCTCACTTTCATTCCCTTAAATTTGATCCAGGCCCTGCAGTATAAACGTTATATTCTGCATTGGATTGATATGGATGAAACCAAATATTGGCAAGTTTTCTTGAAAACAGACCCAAAGTACCAAGGGTTGATCTGGAAACCGACCATTGACTTTGGAATTTATCGTGAACTGGAATCCTTCGGGATTAAGAACCTGCAGATAAATACGAATGGAGAACAACTGCTGGCTGATATACGCATTGATACCTTGCGTGAATTGGATCAATTAGCACTTGTTTCCTGGGATTTTGATCACCAATTTCCGGAAAATAGCGAAATCCGCCTACGTTTGACAATCGCTGACAGTGCCTTCAACACCATCTATTTCAGCCATGAAGTTCCCCTAATTCATTTTCAGAACACCGGATTCAATAAGGTTCAACGAGGTAGTTACAACTATACCTTTCCAACTCTTACACCAGGTGCGACTATCATTCGCTTGACCGCGATTTCGAATGAGAAAACCGTCTTGAAAAACGGAAGAATTCGCTTATTTGGTCCGGCAAATTAACGACTACGATTCCTGCGCTATTTGAACGAACTACTTCTTGAAAATAGTATGTTCCTCCTATTCGCTCTTAAATAGCTTGCAAACAAAATTAAACGAAACAAAAAAGCAGCACCTAAGTACCGATTTTCACTTTTCAATCTTCCATTTCCCTGCCCTTCTCGATACATATGATTCGTTCCTCATCGTTCACTCGAAGTGTCAGGGAATACTATTCTTCATTCTGAATTTCTAATTCTGAATTCATCAATCAAACTTCCGAGCCAAAAGCTTTGGCGAGACTCTAAACGTAGCAGAATAATTCATACCAGCTTGGCGAGACTCAAATGTTTGGAAAGCTTTTCTGTACCAACGTGCGTCAGTTGCTTTCTTATTCAGGTTTTCATGCGTTATAACATCGTAAATCTCCCCTTCAAACCAAGGTTCGATGCTGTAAATGCTGATTCCAAAATATTCAGCGCGCTCCATGATAATGACAAAATCAGCTGCGGAGAAAAAAGGAACATCCTCCTTCTCGAAACCGTCTTTTAACTTTTTCAACCCTTTAAAAACGTGCTGATCTAAAAATCCTTGTTGTTCCATGTGTATTGTTTTCTAGTAAAAAAAGCGGCCCGAAGAACCGCTTTTCAATTTTTACTTATTCCTTTTCCCTGCCCTTCTCGATACAAATGACTCGTTCCTCATCATTTACTCGAAGTGACAGGTAGAGAATGTTATTTTCCAGCGCGTTTGCGATCTGTTTCTTTCAACAAGATCTTACGAATGCGCAGGTTTTCTGGTGTAACCTCCACGTACTCGTCGCTTTGGATGTATTCCAAACACTCTTCTAACGAGAATACTTTCGGTGGTGCCAAACGCACTTTATCGTCAGCTCCCGAAGAACGCATGTTCGTCAACTTCTTCGTCTTCGTTACGTTCACACACAAGTCACCTGCACGTGAGTTTTCACCAATCACCTGACCTTCGTAAATGTTTTCATTCGGGAAAATGAAGAATTTACCACGGTCTTGCAAGTTGTTCATCGAGAATGGAATAGATGTACCCAATTCCAACGAGATCAAAGAACCATTCTGACGTCCAGGAATTTCTCCTTTGTACGGCTGGTATTCCAAGAAACGGTGCGTCATGATCGCCTCACCTGCTGTTTGTGTCAACAAGTAATTACGCAATCCAATGATACCACGCGATGGGATCTGGAATTGAATGATCATACGCTCACCTTTTGGCTCCATATTCGTCATTTCACCTTTGCGCTTCGTAACAGCTTCTACAGCCGTTCCGGAAAACTCTTCCGGAAGGTCGATCGTCAATTCTTCCACCGGTTCGCATTTCACACCGTTGATCTCTTTTATGATAACTTGTGGCTGACCAACCTGCAATTCGTATCCTTCACGACGCATTGTTTCGATCAAAACCGATAAATGCAATACTCCGCGACCGTAAACGATCCACTTATCTGCTTTATCAGTATCAGCAACGCGCATTGCTAAGTTTTTCTCCAACTCTTTTTGCAAACGCTCTTGAATGTGACGAGAAGTAACGAATTTTCCTTCTTTACCAAAGAATGGCGAATCGTTGATGGAGAACATCATAGACATCGTTGGCTCATCCAATTCGATCGTTGGCAAAGGTTCCGGATTTTCAAAATCACAGATCACATCTCCAATTTCGAATCCTTCGATACCAGTCACCGCACAAATATCTCCGGCTTGAACTTCAGATACTTTCTTGCGCTCCAAACCTTCGAATACGAACAATTCTTTTACGCGGTGTTTTTCTTGCGAACCATCACGTTTTGCCAAAATGATCGGTTGGTTTTCTTTCAATTCCCCACGGTTTAAACGACCGATCGCGATACGACCAACGTAGGTAGAGAAATCCAAAGAAGTGATCAATAACTGGGTATTTCCATCCTCGATCTTACGTGGAGGGAAATATTCCAAGATCTTATCCAACAGTGGCGTAATAGATGTTGTAGGTTGTTTCCAATCTTCAGACATCCAACCATTTTTGGCAGAACCGTAGATCGTTGGGAATTCCAACTGCTCTTCGTTTGCATCCAATTCGAACATCAGATCGAATACTTTTTCGTGTACTTCGTCCGGTGTACAATTGTCTTTGTCTACTTTGTTGATCACCAACAAAGGTTTGATCCCCATAGACAAAGCTTTTCCAAGAACGAAACGCGTTTGCGGCATTGGCCCCTCGAAAGCATCCACCAACAAACAAACTCCGTCTGCCATGTTCAATACACGTTCAACCTCACCTCCAAAGTCGGCGTGACCCGGAGTGTCGATGATGTTGATCTTTGTTCCTTTGTAAGTCACAGACACATTCTTAGACACGATGGTAATCCCTCTTTCGCGTTCCAAGTCGTTGTTATCCATGATCAATTCTCCAGTCGGACGGTCGCGCTCGTTCACTACTTGTCCAGCTTCAATCATTTTATCAACCAAGGTCGTTTTACCGTGGTCAACGTGTGCAATAATTGCGATGTTTCTAATTTCCATTGTATTCTAGTGATTAGGCATTAGTGATTAGGCATTAGTTAAACCAATTTCTAACCACAAACACCTGTTTCTCATTTCTAATTACTATTGCCTATTGGCTAATCGCTATTTCGAGTAGCTTGAATCAAAACGACGTCCGCCACCTGAGCTTCTGCGTTCTCCGCCTCCGCTAGAACGACGGTCACTGCTTCTGCGGGCGCTACCACCATCTCTGCTTCCGCCGAATCCACCGCGAGAAGAACCTCCTTCGCTACGGAATCCACCTGAAGAACGACGATCGCTGCTTCCAGAACGGGCACGGTCTCCACCGAACGAACGACGTTCACCGCCTCCGCTACGATCTCCACCAAATCCACCTGAACGTCCTCCGCGATCTCCACGATCTCCGCCAAATGAACGGCGTTCACCACGATTGGCACTGTCTTTTTTCTGCGTGATCTCCACTTTTACCTGGTGACCTTCATACTCTGCGGCATTTACCTTAGAAAGGATCAATCCTTCATTTTCTTTATCTGCTTCGAAGAAAGAGAAGTTGGGCATCACGTCGATACGACCAATGTTTGCTGATTGCAAACCAGTTGAATCACAGATAACGCGCAACAAACCACCCGGATTCAATCCATCGCGTTTTCCAAGGCTAACAAAGAAACGAGTTCTGTTGCCATTGTCGCGTGGTGCACGTTCTTTGCGATCAAAACGATCTCCACGATCTCCGCGTTCCTGACGATCTCCGCGGTCTTTTCCGCTCATCACGTTCAAATCACCTGCACGATCGTAATATTCAATGAATCGGTTGAATTCTGCCGAAACAAATTTCTTGATGATATCTTCTTTCGAGAAATCAGCGAAATCCGCCATTACTTGTTCCATGAACGGAGCAATGTCTTTTTCACGCACCTCGGTTTCTTTCACTTTAGCGATCAATTTGTTCAATTGAATACCGCAAATTTCTTGTGCTGAAGGAATCAATGCCGGCGTAAATGTCATACGAATCTGGCGTTCGATCGCTTTGATCTTGTATGATTCACGTGTATTGATCAATACCAATGATTTCCCTTGTTTTCCGGCACGAGCTGTACGACCAGAACGGTGCGTATAGTTTTCAATATCGTCCGGCAAGTTATAATTGATTACGTGTGTAATGTTATCCACGTCGATTCCACGAGCAGCTACATCCGTAGCTACCAATAATTGGATCGAACGTTCGCGGAAACGCTCCATAACACGATCACGCATTGCTTGAGAAAGATCTCCGTGTAGTGGCTCAGCACTGTATCCGTCTTTCATCAATTTTTCTGCAACCGTTGCCGTTTCATTACGCGTTCTACAGAATACCAATCCGAAGATCTCCGGACTAGCATCGATCAATCGTTTCAATGCGTCGTAACGATCTTTTTCTTTCACACAATAATAGATGTGCTCGATGTTCTCGTTACTTTGATTCTTATGTCCAACAGTTACCTCTAATGGGTCTGTCATGTAATTTTTAGCAATTTCAGCTACCTCTTTCGGCATTGTTGCTGAGAACAACCAAACACTTTTCGTGTCAGGAGTTGCATCTAAGATCTCATCGATATCCTCTTTGAAACCCATGTTCAACATTTCGTCGGCTTCATCCAAGACCACTGTTTCAACCGTTTGCAGGTTAACAGCCTTGCGATTGATCAAATCGACCAAACGTCCCGGAGTTGCAACAACGATTGTAGCACCACGCTTGATCTCTGTGATCTGGCGACGGATATCCGTTCCACCGTACACAGCAACCACGCGAATTTTTGGGTCAAACTGCGCAAAGGCTTCTAGATCCTTAGAGATCTGAAGGCACAATTCCCGTGTGGGTGCAATAATAAGTCCTTGTGTTTGAGTTGGTCTGTCTGTGACCTTGTGAATTAGCGGTAAACCGAACGCTGCGGTTTTTCCTGTCCCAGTTTGAGCGAGTCCGACAAAGTCGCTCTCTAGTTGTAACAAGTGCGGAATGGCACTTTTTTGGATCGGAGTTGGTTCTGCAAAACCCATTGCTTCTATCGACTGCAGAACTTCCACTCGTAATCCGAGATCCTTAAAGCTCATAAAATAAATTAATCACCGATCAACGTCGATCGGCGGCGCAAAGGTACGACCTTTTTTTTGATGCATGTTAATAAAAATGCAAGTAACTGTTAATAAACTAGATAAAACGATGGAAATCACCAGATTGATCTAGGTTTTGAATCGCTGAATTTGCGAGATAACTGTTTAATAAAATGCCCGGTCAACAGCTGTTTTTCATGCAATTCTTGATAATGGACCTGTGTCAGACAGCC
>JBMLQF010000062.1:0-21140 GCA_049241705.1 Fluviicola sp.
TCAGGGAGCAAAACTGATCGCGCTGGATAATGCAGGGCGAATCTTGATCCCGGTGATGCACATGGAACGTGTGGGTTTGGATAAAGATGTGATGTTGATCGCTTACAACGACAGAATTGAGATCTGGGACAAGTCTAAATACTTCGATTTGATCGATGGTAACATGGCGGATTTCGCTGATTTAGCGGATGAAGTAATGGGTGATTTGGGCGATGACAACGAATAACGAAACTACATATCACGTGCCTGTTATGTTGCAGGAATGTTTGGATGGTTTAGCGATCAATCCGGACGGTGTTTACGTCGATGTGACGTTTGGTGGTGGAGGCCATTCTCGCGAAATTTTCAAGCAGCTTTCTTCGAAGGGTAAATTGATTGTTTTTGATCAGGACCCGGATGCGCGTGCAAATGCATGGGATGCTCCGAATTTTTATTTCGTTGCGGCCAACTTCGCTTTTCTGAAAAATCACCTCCGCGTATTGGGTATTCCAAAAGTGGATGGAATTCTGGCGGATTTGGGTGTTTCCTCGCATCAGTTTGATGATGCCAAACGCGGCTTTTCTATTCGTGCAGATGAGGCGCTGGATATGCGTATGAATCAGCAAGGGGATCTCTCTGCTGCAAAGATTGTTGCTACGTATGACGAAGAGCAATTAGCGAAGATCTTTCGTGCTTACGGCGAATTGGATCATCCATTTAAATCGGCCATGGCCATCGTAAAAGCACGCGCTCAAAAGACTATCAAAACAACAGGGGAGTTGATGGATGTTTTGGCCCCGCTGGCTCCAAAGTTTAAAGATCATAAGTTTTACGCTCAAGTATTTCAGGCGCTGCGCATCGAAGTGAATCAAGAAATGGATGTTCTTGAGAAGTTTTTGCTGCAGACCGCTGATGTGTTGAAGCCGGAAGGAAGATTGGTTGTGATGTCTTACCATTCATTGGAGGACAGACTGGTTAAGAACTACATGAAACGTGGTAATCTGGATGGATCCATTGAAAAAGATTTCTTTGGGAATGTCCTGAAGCCATTTGAAGAGGTGAACAGAAAGCCAATTCTACCTAAAGAAGAAGAAATAGCGCGCAATTCACGTGCGCGAAGTGCCAAGTTACGAATCGCTAAACGTTTGCCTGATGGAAAATGAATTACGCGATAAGGAGGAGTTGGGTAATCCAATGGATGCTGTGACTGGTGCGCAAACCAAGCAAGAGAAAAAGCGTGCGAAAAAGGCTTCAAGCAATTCCGGAAAGCCAAAGCGTCAAAGCTTGTTGGTGCAGGTCTTGAATGGAGAGATCTTGACACGAGATTTCGTATTGAATAACCTGACGTTCATTTTTTTCATCCTGTTCTTGCTGATGCTCATGGTTGCAAAAGGATATTACGGCAAGCAATTACAAACAGATATTAACGAGTTGCAAACGGAATTGGATGCAACAACGGCAGAATACATTGAGAACAAGGCGAAGCTGGAGGAGTCGACTACGCGATACAGACTTGTGCAGGCACTTGAAAAACGAGGATTGCGTGAAATGACCGATCCGGCGAAGGTAATACGTGTAAAGAAAAAGGAAAATGAGTAACGAGAAAAAGGATCTGATGTGGAGAGCCTATCTTGTTTATTTAGGCTTCTTTGTAGCGTTGGTGGTTGTGATCATCAAAACTTTTCTGATCCAAACTGAAGGAAAGGCGGAGTTCTTCTCTGAAACCAAAGAGAAAATTCCTACGCGTGCGGTAAAGAAATATCCACGACGCGGGGAGATCTTGGATCGCAATTACACGCCTTTATTGACTTCCGTTTCATTCTTCGATTTACACATGGATCCAACTGTGGTTGACCAAGAAGTGTTCGATAAAGAAGCAAGTGACCTGTGTGTTGGCTTGAGCCAAGTGTTTCCGGGTACATCGGCGCGTGAGTACGAAAATTATATCCGCAACGGTCGCGCAAGAGGTAAGCGTTATCTGACGATCAAATTAAAAGCAACAAATGAGCAGCGTCGTCGCGTTCGAGAATTGCCAATCTTCAATTTGGGAAGAAATAAAGGGGGCTTGATCGATACCGAAGAGATCATGTCTCGCAAACGACCTCACGGTGAGATGCTGAAACGTACGCTTGGGTATTACCAAAATAACGGCGGAAAAGAATTGCGTGTTGGACTGGAAGGTGCTTATAATGAGATCCTGGCAGGTGAACCAGGTGAGGAGGTAGAGCAAAAGATCTCATCTGGGTGGAAGAAGACTGGAAAAATGATCCGCGAGCCAATAGAAGGTGCGGACTTGATCACTTCCTTCGATATGGATATTCAAGAGGTGGCTCATTCTGAGTTGTACCGACAATTGAAAAATCAAGGAGCGAAGAGTGGTAGCGTGATCGTAATGGATGTGAAGACTGGTTTTGTTCGTGCCATGGCGAACTTGCAAATGGGACAAGACGGAGAATACTACGAGTTGTACAACCATGCTGTAGGAACAAAAGAAGTGCCTGGTTCTACCTTCAAATTGGCCTCTTTAATGGCTGCTTTGGAAGATGGAATGATTTCATTGAGTGACACGGTAAATGCAACGGGTGAATATAATTTCTACACACTAAAACTGCACGATTCAAATGAATGGGGGTATGGTCGCATTTCTATCAAGCGTGCTTTTGAAGTTTCTTCCAACGTGATTGCCCGCGTGATTTACAATGCGTATCGCAACGAGCCTCAGGCCTTTATCGATCGCTTAAGAAGCTTTGGATTGGCGGAGCCTTTGGGAGTGGATATTTCCGGAGAGCCTACGCCAACGCTTTATGCGCCAGGTTCAAAATATTGGTCCGGGATCTCCTTGGCATGGATGGCAATTGGTTATGAAGTACAGCAAACACCTTTGCAAACGTTGGCATTTTACAACGCCGTGGCGAACAATGGAATGATGGTAAAACCGCAATTCGTTGAGAAAGTTCGCAGATCTGGAGTGGTTGTGAAAAATTACCGACCTATCGTATTACGTAAACAGATCTGTTCGAAAAGCACCTTGACACAATTGCAGGAATGCTTGCGAGGGGTTGTGAAAAGCGGTACCGGAAGTGCGTTGAAGTCGTCGCATTTTGACATCGCAGGAAAAACGGGAACAGCTGTCCTTCAGAACGCAAACGGAAAGTATGGTAAAGAGGGGAATAAGACGTATCAAGCATCTTTCGTAGGGTACTTCCCGGCGGATGATCCGATCTATTCGTGTATCGTGGTGGTATCGGCGCCAAGTAAGGATATTTATGGAGCAACTGTATCCGGAACAGTGTTCTCGGCCATTGCTAACAAAGTTTACTCGAATACCTTAAAATATCACAAGGCGATCAACGAATCGAAGAAACGAACATTGGAAGCGCCGGTTTCGAAGGACGGTAACAATAGCGATCTATTGCGTGTGTTGAAAACCCTGAAAGTGCGCTACAATGTAGAGGAGTACTCTGAATGGGGGCAAACAAAAGCTGCTCAGAACGAGGTGAAGATCGTACCGCGCAAATTCAATAAGAATTCAGTTCCAAATGTTGTTGGACTTTCAGCGCGAGATGCAGTTTATCTGATCGAACGATTGGGTATGCACGCTTATTTGAGAGGAAAAGGGAAAGTGGTTTCGCAAACTGTGCCTCCTGGAACTCAGGCTTACAAAGGTGGATTGGTAGAATTGGTTTTAAAATGAAAAGTGTAAAAGAAATAGCACAAGCAACTGCTTGGAATCAGTGGATTGGTCCTGAAGATCTAAGGATATCGGCCATTGTTTCTGATTCACGCAAGGCCCAAAAAGGGACGCTTTTTGTTGCGGTGAAAGGCACCCGTGTGGATGCGCATGACTACGTGCCACAAGTTGTTGCTGCAGGCTGCGACGCAGTTGTTGTAGATCGTGTTATGGATTTGCCTGCACATGTTTTACAATTGGTTGTTTCTTCCACTGCTCTGGCTTTAGGTGAATTGGCACATGCGTTTTACGATTTTCCATCAAACGACATTACACTGGTTGGTGTTACAGGAACGAACGGTAAGACGACGACAACGACTTTGTTGCACCGCATGTTTACCGATCTAGGATATAAAGCAGGATTGATCTCAACGGTTGTGAATTTGATCGGAGAGGAAGCTATTCCCTCTACGCATACTACACCAGACCCAATTGCATTGAATGCCTTGTTGAAAGACATGGCAGATCAGGGTTGTTCGCATTGTTTCATGGAGGTGAGTTCGCATGCTGTTGATCAACATCGCATTGCAGGGTTGAAATTCAAAGGAGCTGCTTTTACAAATATCACGCATGATCACTTGGATTATCACGGGACTTTTAAGGCTTATATCGATGCTAAAAAAGGATTCTTCGATGGTCTGTCGAAAGATGCCTTCGCCCTTGTCAATGCAGATGATAAGAACGGGATGGTGATGGTGCAAAACACCAAAGCAAAAGTCTCCACGTTTGCCATGAAATCACATGCCGACTTCATGGTGAAGGTACTGGAGAATAGTTTCAACGGACTGCTATTGACCATCAATGGAACTGAATTGTGGACCCGCTTGATCGGTGATTTCAATGCTTACAATGTCGCTACAGTTTACGGAATAGCGCAATTACTGGGTGAGGATAAAACGGAGGTATTGACGGTGTTAAGCAAGCTGGAATCTGTTGACGGACGTTTTCAATTTACCCGCAGCACAAACGGAATTACCGGAATTGTGGATTATGCCCATACCCCTGATGCTTTGCTGAATGTCTTGAAGACTATCGAGAATATTCGTACGCGAAATGAGCAAGTGATCACGGTTGTTGGATGTGGTGGAGATCGCGATGCTTTAAAGCGTCCGGAAATGGCTCGCATCGCTTGCGAAATGAGTGATAAGGTGATCTTGACTTCAGATAATCCGCGAACAGAAGATCCGCAATCGATCTTGGATCAAATGGAAGCAGGAGTTGAAGCACATCAAACCATGAAAGTGCTTTCGATCCTCGATAGAGAACAAGCAATTAAAACAGCGGTAGCCTTAGCGCAACCACAAGATATCATCCTGATTGCCGGAAAAGGACATGAAAAATATCAGGAAATAAACGGGGTGAAACATCCCTTTGATGACTTTGAATTGGTAGAAAAATACTTTACTAAACTGAACAAATAATGTTGACCTATTTATTTCAATACCTCGAACAACTAGATTTTCCCGGAGCAGGAGTGTTTCATTACATCTCCTTCCGTGCAGCGATGGCTTTGATCACCTCCTTGATCGTGTCCATCATATTTGGAAAGAGATTGATCGCTTTGTTGCGCAAACAACAGATCGGTGAAACCGTGCGTGACCTTGGATTGGCAGGACAATTAGAGAAGTCAGGAACACCAACGATGGGGGGAATCATCATCTTGGCTGCAATTCTGATCCCAACGATCCTATTCGCGAAGTTGCACAACGTGTATGTGATCACGATGCTTTTGGCCACTATTTGGTTGGGGGCCATCGGCTTTCTGGATGATTACATCAAAGTATTCAAAAAGAATAAGGAAGGATTGAAAGGTCGCTTCAAAGTAGTTGGGCAGATCGGGGTAGGGATTATCGTGGGTTCGATTATGTACTTCCATCCGGATGTTCAAGTACACAAGCGTGTGGCTGACGATTACAAATTACAAGCTGGTGAAACCTTCGTAACGCACGTGCACAAAGGAGCAGAACCGGATTCGGTACAAACGAAATGGATCGTGACGCGCGACATGACAACGACCATTCCGTTCATCAAGAACAACGAGTTCAATTACAACTGGTTGATCGGCGATATCGATAAATCTTACGGGTGGGTGTTGTTCATTCCATTTGTGATTCTGGTGGTGATCGCGGTTTCGAATGGAGCCAATATGACCGACGGATTGGATGGTTTGGCAACCGGTACCAGTGCAATTGCCGGAATTGCCTTGGCGATTTTAGCTTACGTGACATCAAACGTACGTTTCGCGGATTACCTCGATGTCATGTACATACCCTACGCAGAAGAGCTGGTGATCTTTATTGCAGCATTCGTTGGTGCGTGTATCGGTTTCTTGTGGTACAACAGTTTCCCGGCACAAGTTTTTATGGGGGATACAGGTTCTTTGGCTTTGGGAGGGATCATCGCGGTATTTGCGATCTCTATCCGAAAAGAATTATTGATTCCGGTTTTGTGTGGGATCTTCCTGATTGAGAACCTTTCTGTGATGATGCAGGTAGGTTACTTCAAATACACCAAAAAACGGTTTGGAGAAGGACGTCGGATCTTCTTGATGGCACCATTGCATCACCACTATCAGAAAAAAGGATTGCATGAAGCGAAGATCGTTTCGCGCTTCTGGATCGTGGCGGTATTGTTGGCAGTAGTAACTATCGTAACCTTGAAATTGCGCTAATGCAACTGGAAAACAAAATAGTGGTTGTATTGGGCGCCGGCGAAAGCGGAGTGGGTGCTGCGATTCTTGCTCAAGCAAAAGGGGCCAAGGTTTTTGTTTCCGATTTTGGAGCGATCAAGCCTTCTTTTCAGGAAGAATTAGATCAATACAAGATCAAGTGGGAACAACAGCAACATACGATGGAACGCATCCTGGAAGCTGACTTGGTGGTGAAATCTCCGGGGATCCCTGAAAAAGCGCCGGTAATGAAGGCGATTCGCGAGAAGGGGATCAAAGTGATCTCTGAGATCGAATTGGCGGGGTATTTCACAAGTGCTAAAAAAGTGTGTATTACCGGTTCAAATGGTAAGACAACCACGACGATGCTTACTCACCACATGCTTACAAAAGCAGGATTGAATGTGGGCTTGGCAGGGAACGTTGGGTACAGTTTCGCCAAGCAAGTAGCGTTGGAACAAAAGGATGTTTACGTGTTGGAATTGAGTTCGTTCCAATTGGATGATATGAACGATTTCAAAGCGGATATTGCCATTTTGACGAACATCACACCGGATCACTTGGATCGCTACGAGTACAACATGCAACTCTATGTGAACGCCAAGTTCCGAATCTTGAACAACCAAACAACAGCGGATTATTTCATTTACAATGCAGATGATCCAATCATTGAAGCAGAAATGGCTAAACGTAGCATTTCCGCGCAATGTCTTCCTTTCTCGTTGACGAAGACCTTCGAAAGAGGAGCTTATGTAGCAAACAAACAACTCATCATAAACTTTAACGATCAATTCACTATGTCTATTCACGATTTAGCATTGAAGGGTAAGCACAACGCCCAGAATTCATTAGCTTCCGGTTTGGCCGGTCGCATTTTGGATATTCGCAAGGAAATAGTGCGCGAAAGTCTGTCTGATTTTGTCAACGTAGAACACCGCTTGGAGTTCGTGGCAAAAGTATGTGGGATCGAATTCATTAACGACTCAAAAGCGACGAATGTAAACTCAACGTGGTTTGCATTGGAAAGCATGGATAAACCGACGGTTTGGATCGTTGGTGGAGTAGATAAAGGAAACGACTACAGCGAATTGACCGACTTGGTAAAAGAAAAGGTAAAAGCGATCATCTGTCTTGGAAAAGACAATCAGAAGATCATCGATACGTTTTCTGGTGTGGTAGAAACGATCGTTGAAGCTGGTTCGGCAATGGAAGCTGTGGCATTTGGCTACCGTTTGGCGAAAAAAGATGAAACGGTTTTGTTGTCTCCTGCTTGTGCTTCGTTTGATTTGTTCGAAAACTACGAAGATCGCGGGAATCAATTCAAAGCCGCAGTTCGTTCATTGTAAGCTCCTCAAGATGGAAGTTAAAAAACAGGTCGGTGTAAACCCCTTGCTTCAAGCACGGGAAGAAGCATTACGCAATGCTGAAATTCGCTCCTTACGTCCATTGGGAAAACTATGGGGTATGGATGTGTTCACCTGGTACGACCCAAGTGTGTATGAGCTTTCAGCTACGTTGCAAACATTCCCGTTTCCGGTTTTTTGGTTGGGTACGGAAAAGCAAGTTTCTGAATTGGCATCCGTAGATCCGGAAGTAATGCGCGGGTTGTCTTGGATCGCACAATTCGATAATCCGCAGTTGCGAGTTCCTGGAGATGTGATGGCGCCTGTTCCGTTGGTTACGGCTACAGAAAACTTGGATGACGCACTAACTGTTCTAAGTGGAGTGAAGCAAAGTCGTCACATCTTGCTGTTCACAGTGAGTGGAAATGAATGGAAAACAAAAATGGAATTGTTTGAAGCTTTTGTCAAACTACACGCATAAGACATGATCCAGATAATCCGTAAATATTTGAAAGGAGATCTAGTGATTTGGGTGATCACACTCATTTTGCTGGGATTTTCTTTGCTTTCGGTCTATAGTTTTGTGCCTATCCTGGTGAAAATGGAAGGAGGATCTCCTTTTAAGTACATGTTCAAGCATTTGATCTATATCGTACTTGCCATTTTTGCCATGTATTGGGTGCACAAAAAAGACCCGAAATATATTTCGCGTTTATCCAAGATCATTTATTACGGTGCCATTGCATTGCTCATTTTTACGATGTTCTTCGGAACAAAGGTCAATGAGGCCGGGCGTTGGGTGAAGATCCCATTTGTGGGACTGACCTTCCAATCGTCCGACTTTGCGAAATTGGCGCTGATCATCTATGTGTCGCGTTTGCTCTATAAGAAAAGGGAGATCATGAATGATTGGAAAGAAGGCTTTCTACCGATCATGTTGCCGATAGTAATTATATGTGGGTTGATCGTAAAGGATAATTTCTCTACGGCAGCAATCCTGTTCATGATCTGTTTTGCACTGCTCTTTTTGGGCAGGGTTCCTTTTTCGAAGCTGTTTTCCGTCGTCGCCGGAGGTATTTTACTCTTTATAATGGTCGTCGGTGTGCATAAGGCCTTACCCGACTTGAACATATTGCCTCGCTATGAAACATGGGTGAATCGTTTCACTAATCGCTATGATAACAGTGCAGATCTGGATGAGCCCGGGAACCTTCAAGCCAATAATGCGCAACAAGCGATTTATGCAGGAGGCTTTTTCGGTCAAGGTATTGGAAAAGGAAAGGTAAAGGAGTTCATTCCGGAGGCCTATGCCGATTTTTTCTTCGCCAGTTTTGTGGAAGAATTCGGTTTGGTTTCTGCGGTGTTCCTGGTGCTGTTCTATCTGATCTTACTCTATAGGATCATGCGGATCGCTATGCGGGCAGATAATCTCTTTGAAACATATCTCTGTTTGGGAATCGGAATACTACTCCTTTCTCAGGCAGCTGTGAATATGATGGTGTGTACGGGTATTTTCCCGGTTACCGGACAAAATATGCCTTTCCTGGCAATGGGAGGATCTGCTATGATCATGGCATGTGTGTCGATTGGTATCGTTCAGGGAATTGCTCAACGCCAAGAAGAAGCTGATGTGAAATTGCAACAAAACGCGTTCGCATGAAAAAATTGAATAAAGTGATCATTTCTGGAGGTGGTACGGGAGGACATATCTTTCCGGCAATTGCCATTGCCAATGAAATTAAAAAACGCTTTCCGGAAGCGGACATCCTTTTTGTGGGTGCTGAAGGAAAAATGGAAATGGAAAAGGTGCCGGCGGCTGGTTTCAAAATCGTGGGTCTGCCTATCGTCGGGCTGCAACGCCGCTTTACTTGGAAGAATTTACTTTTGCCATTTAAATTGCTGTCTAGTTTAATGAAGGCGCGTAAGATCGTTCATGACTTTCAACCTCAAGTGGTGATCGGTGTGGGTGGTTACGCCAGTGGACCGACATTGAAAATGGCGCAGCGATTGGGGATTCCTACCGTTATTCAAGAGCAGAACTCTTATCCTGGAAAAACCAACCGCCTGTTGGCAAAAGAGGTTGCCGCAGTTTGTACAGCTTACGAAGGATTGGAGCAAGTATTCCCGAAAGATAAAATTCATTTCACGGGAAATCCGGTTCGTGCTGAATTGCGCCAATTATCGATGGGTAAAGATGAGGCCTTTGCTTGTTTCCCTCAATTAGATCCAACCAAAAAGACCATATTGGTGATAGGAGGAAGTTTGGGTGCACGCACTTTGAATGAAAGTGTGTTGTACGGAGCAGAGAAACTGGGTTCGAACGGTATTCAGATCTTGTGGCAATGCGGCAAGTACTACTTTGAACAAATGAAGGAGGAGGTTACCAAGCTTTCGGGTGCAGAGATTGTTCTAACAGATTTTATCGCACGTATGGATGCGGCATATACGGTTGCGGATGTGATCATTTCCCGTGCCGGAGCCTTATCGATCTCGGAATTGTGCTTGGTGGGGAAGCCGGTTATACTGGTTCCATCACCGAACGTGTCAGAAGATCATCAAACCAAGAATGCAATGGCTTTGGTGAAGAATCACGCCGCGATCTTGGTGAAGGACAATGAGGCTAAAACAACCTTGTTGGATCGTGCAGAAAGCTTGTTGGCCAATCACAAGGAACAACAGCAATTATCCGAGGCGATCTTAAGAATGGCCAAGCCGGATGCAACGAAAGAGATTGTAGATACCATTACAGAAACTGCGCGATGATGAATACTCTGGATGGCATAAAGCGGTTTTATTTCATCGGTATCGGTGGGATCGGGATGTCGGCCCTGGCGAGATACTTTCACGCCAAAGGATTTGACGTTGCCGGTTACGATAAAACACCTTCGCCCCTGATCGATGAATTGATCGCGGAGGGAATGGAGGTGCATTTTAATGACCGTGGTTCAAAACTGCCAGAAGCTTATTTGGATACAGATAGCACCTTGGTTGTTTACACTCCTGCTATTCCTAAAGAGATGGGAGAGCTGGTTTTTGTGCAACAAGCGCATAAAGTGCTCAAGCGTAGTGAAGTATTGGGCTTGATCACACAAACATCTAAAGGATTAGGTGTGGCAGGAACACATGGTAAGACGACTACTTCTACCATGTTGGCTTACGTGATGAGTCAATCTTCAATCCCATGCTCGGCTTTCTTAGGAGGTATTTCGTACAATTTTCAATCAAATGTATTGGTCGATCCTAAGGCCACGTATTCCGTGATCGAAGCAGATGAATTTGATCGTTCATTTTTAAGGTTGTCGCCCTATGCTTCCATCATTACTGCAATGGATCCGGACCATTTGGATATTTACGGAGATGAAGCGTCCTTCCATGAAGGATTTAATTTATACGCACAAAAGCACGCCTCAGGAGGTTTGGTGGTATATCGTTTTGGTTTGCCGCTAAAAACATCGGGTTTGAATACGAAAACCTATGGAATTGAAACCCCTGAAGCCTATTGTAACGGCGTGAACCTTCGTTACGAGAACAATGGATTCTTTATGGATATTCATTGTGCCGGACATGTATATGAACGCGTCGAATTGGGATTGCCTGGAAAGCACAATGCTGAAAATGCCCTGGCTGTTTGGACCTTGTGTATGGAATTGGGATTGTCAGAATCAGAGATCCGTTCAGGTTTGTCTACATTTAAAGGTGTTAAACGCCGATTTGAAGTGCACCTCAAGTCAGAGGATCTGATTTATATAGACGACTACGCACATCACCCAACCGAAATTGCTGCTTTGGTAAGTTCCGTTCGACAACAATATCCTTCCAAAACAATTACCGGAATTTTTCAGCCGCATTTGTTCTCACGCACGCGTGATTTCTTGGAGGACTTCATTCGGGAATTATCCGGTTTGGATAAGGCCATAGTGATGCCCATTTATCCCGCTCGAGAATTACCGATTCCGGGAGTTACTTCCGAAGTGCTTGTTTCTGGAATTGGTGCAAAAGGGATGTTGATGACTCCGGAAGAAGTTTTAGACTGGGCAATGCAAGTTCATGATGGGGTCATTCTGACCATTGGCGCTGGAGATATTGACCGGATTGTTCCTGCTTTGGCTACCATTTTTAAAGCGAAAAGTGAAAAGTAGAAAAATTAAAATAGCGTCTTGGAGTTTCTTCGCTTTATTGGTGATCGTCCTTCTGTTTGTTGCCAGAAAACAGCAAGAGGAAATGGTTGCTGCTACTCCTACAATCGCTATTTCAGTTGTTGATGAGAATGCATTTTTAACGGAACAGGAATTAGTGGTCCGGTTAAAACGAAATAATCTGATCTATTCAGGTCAGCAAATGAAAGACTTAAATACCACTGCAATTGAGGCCTTCATTCGAAAAATGCATGAAGTAGAACTCGTGGATGTTTACAAGCGATTAGGAGGAAATTGGAACATTCGTGTAAAAGTTCGACAACCTTATGCACGTATTTTTAATAGAGAAGGACAGAGTTTTTATGTGGATTCCAAAGGAGCCATGATGGATCCTTCGCCCAACTTTACTGCACGTGTTTTGGTTTTTTCCGGAAATATTGCTGATAAGAGTGATAGTTTGACGGTAGCTGAAATTGAAAATGATCCTGAATTAGCTAAGAAGCGTTCCTTGGATGAGATCTTTCGCATTGCGAAATACATCAATGGCGATGATTTCCTGCGCTCACAGATCGTACAGGTGCACCGCGATCGTTGGGGAGATTACATCCTCATTCCGCAAGTGGGTGATCATGAGATCGTTTTTGGTACCGCAAACAATGATCAAGAGGTAAAGGAAAAATTTGAAAAGTTGAAGATCTTCTATCAAGAAGGTCTGCCTTACGAAGGGTGGAATGTGTATGAGCAGATCAACCTCAAGTACCGGGATCAGATCGTGTGCAGAAAACGCGAGATTCAATCGGAGTAGTTAGAAATTGAACAGGACATGTATTGAGGGGGCGGCACTACTAAATCGGTATAATGCACTTCATAGCTTTGCGTTCGTAACGTACTGCTATGAAAATCAATATTTTGTTCCTTTTTGTTATCGTTGGCTTTTTCGCAAATGCTCAACAATTAGTGACGCTTCAGAATCAACAAACCGTGGTCGTCGGAAATGCATTACTCTATGATAATGGAGGTCCAAATGCATCTATTTTGAATACATCATTCGTAACAACGGTAAAGTCAGCTACGCCATTCATGCGTGTCAATTTCAATTACATCGAATTACCTGATGGAGCATCTTTACGAATTTTCAAAGGAAATGACACCACAGAATTGATTGCGCTTTATGATGGTTATTACAAACCGGCAACGATCATTGAAAAGGCAATAACGATTAAATACGTACCGTCTCCTGTTGTTCAAAACAGACGTGGTTTTGAAGCGACTGTAGTTCCGTTCGATCCGCTGACAATGGAGAAAGTAACCATGCCAGAAAGTGATTGTAATAATGCAATTCCACTTTGTGGAAACTCAACAGTGAATACCTCGGCTAACCAATACGAAAATACGGGTAATGTGAATGACGACAGTGGGTCATGTTATTCAGGTACCGGAAATGGTGGGTCTGTTTGGTATTCATTTTCACCACAGACAAACGGAACCCTGGATTTTATGATTAATCCTACGGGTTCTACAGATTACGATTATGTGTTGTGGGACATCACGAATGGTTGTGCCAATAAGGTGCAAATGAGCTGTAATTTCTCGGCAACTACGGGGGCAACAGGATTGAATAGTGCCGGAACCACAGATTCTCAGGGATCTTCCGGTACAACGAACAACATGCTTGAAAATGTGGTTACAACAGGTGTTTATGCTTTGTGTATCAATTATTACAGTGGAAATAACGATGGGTTTACACTGACCTTTCACAACATAGCTTCTACTGTGAATATAATAGATAATACGCCTCCAACTATTGTAAATGCATATTCAACGAATTGTGCGTCGACATCACAATTCACGATCAATTTTTCGGAATTTATCAATTGTTCTACTTTACAATCATCGGATTTCGTTTTACCTGGTTACACAGTGAATTTGGTGACAACGAATTGTGTTGGCGGAAAAACATTGAGTGTTGTTGTGAGTGTTTCTCCGGCCCTTCCTCCTGGAAATTACACCATGAATGTGAGTAACATGAATGACATGTGCGGCAACCCTCTGAATCAAAATTATGCGATCAACACCCTTGTTGTACCAGTTGCAAATGCAGGACCGGATCAGGTTGCTTGCAGTACTCCTGGTTTATTCGGTACCACGAATTATGGATCAGTGACCCTTACCGGATCTGGGGGAACAGCTTACACATGGAGTACGGGACAATCAGGTTCTTCAATTTCGGTAACGCCAACGGCCACAACCACCTATACTTTAACGGCTATTCAAGGATCATGTGCGGCAACAGATCAAGTAGTGGTTTCTGTGTCACCGTCGCCCCAGCCCAATTTAGGACCTGATCAAACAATTTGTTCAGGTTTCCCGGTTACTTTGACAGCAACAGGCGGGGGTACATATCAATGGCAATCAACCACCTCAACATTTTTTGGCTCGCCTACCGGTTGGACAAATATTGTGGGAGCAACAAATGCATCGTTTACAGCGTCGCCTACAGGAACGATTTTTTATCGCGTGATCGTAACGGGTCCTAATGGTTGTCAAGGGTCTGATTGGATCAGGATTACAATTGGGTCCGGGACATTTGGAATTACTGCTCCTCCTTTTGTTTGCCAAGGAAGTCCATTGACCCTTAGTTTGCCTGCGAGTATGACCCAATACACCTGGAATGTTGCCGGAACTCCGATAGGGACAGCAAATACCGCTTTAACAATTACTCCAAGCAGTACAGCCACTTACACTGCAGTGAGCACAACTCCTGGCTGTACAGGTAGTGCCAGTGTAACTGTTCCTGTGAATGCCGCGATAAACTTTACTGCAAGCGCAAATCCGATGACGGCTTGTCCGGGTGTTCCGGTAGATTTAAGTTCAACAGCGCCAGTAGCTGCAAACAATACCCAAACGGAAGATTTTGAGCTCGCGAATAGCTTTACTTTGGCCAACGGATCATTTAACAATTGGCGTCGTGGAAACTTTGTTGCGGGTGGCGGTGCTTTCAGTTTATACATTGGAACGGCAGCTACCAATAATAATTACGAGATTGGTTCTGCGTTTTCTCCAAGGGCCGCAACGAATCATGCTTACCGAAATTATACGATCAACTCGTACTGTAATCCGAACTTATCTTTTAAATGGCGCAATAATGGTCAGTCAGGACAAGCCGAACTAACTGTTTGGGTAGTTCCAACAACGTTTACGCCAGTAGCTGGAACAGCAATCACTGCAGGAGCAGGAAACGTTCTTATTGGTGGTCCTTACTTTGGTTCCACGGCATTTCAAACCGTATCCTTGGATTTGTCTGCGTATGGGGGGACAAGTGTTCGAATTGTATTTCAATGGAGGAATACCGGGGCAGCTTTGTTAGGTGGACCAGTGGTTGCCAATCCGGCTGCTTGTATTGACGACATCGTTTTGAATGACGTAACGACTTACACGTATTCGTGGGCATCAACTCCGGGGGGGTTCAATGCTTCCACACCATTGGCAACTGCCAACCCTACGTCTGCTACGAGCTATCAATTAACAGTGACAAGATGTGATGGTTGTCCTTACACCGCCTCCATTTCAGTTGGAAACTGTACGCCGCTTCCGGTTGAACTGATGAATTTCGCAGGGGAAGCCAAGGGGGATGAGAACGTCCTTTATTGGAGTACTCAATCCGAGATCAACAGTGATTATTATGTCATTGAACGAAGTCTGGATGGTGTTTCTTGGGAAAAAGTAGGAATGACCCCAGCTGCCGGAAATTCTACTGAAATGCTCAACTATACATTGACTGATGTAAACTATGAAAAGGGCAAAGCAACAGTTTATCGATTAGGGGCTATGGATTTGGACGGATCATTGAATTGGCATGATGATCTGGTGCTTATTTCCCGCGAACAGCAACGAAAAAATATCTCAAAACGCTACAATGTTTTAGGTCAAGAAATTCCAGAACACCAAAAAGGATTCGTCTTGATTGTGTACGAAGATGGTACCATTGAAAAGCGATATGAATAAGGAAAAGAAGAGCTCAGAATGGGCTCTTTTTTTGTGTTTATTAATTCCATATTTATTAACAATGCACCCTTGAAAAGTATTCTTTTTTCACCTCCAAACAATGCCTTTTCCAATTAAGTTTGTAAACATACCTTAGTGTGTACCTACAGCTGATTTCACTGCTTCGAATCTGTTGCTTATTGAGTTGATAAACAGCTGGTTGGGTTTTCTAAGAGTGGTTCATTTACGATTGAGAAAAGTTTAAGATATGGCAGCTTCAAAGAAGGTTGTAGTTGGTTTGGATATTGGGACAACAAAGATTGCTTGCTTGGTAGGTACCAAGAATGAACATGGAAAGATCGAGATCATCTCCATGGGGAAGAGCGAGTCTTTGGGTGTTTCACGTGGTATCGTTTCAAACATTGAGAAAACGGTGCAGTCCATTCGCGCAGCTGTTGAAGAAGCACAAAATCGTGTTGATGCAGATCTGATCATTCGTGTTGTGAATGTGGGAATTGCAGGTCAGCATATCAAAAGTTTGCAGCATCGTGGTATTTACACACGCGACAATGGAGATACAGAGATTTCTCAGAAAGATATCAATGCATTGATCGACGATATGTACAAATTGGTGATGCCTCCAGGTGAGGAGATCATTCACGTGTTGCCACAAGAGTATATTGTAGATAACGAACAAGGTATTATCGATCCGATTGGGATGATGGGGGTGCGTCTAGAGGCGAATTTCCACATTATTACAGGACAGATCAATGCTGCGAAGAATATCAAAGTTTGTGTGGATAAGGCTGGGTTGCAGGTGGCTGACATTATTTTGGAGCCGATTGCATCTGCTGACGCTGTCTTGAGTGATGAAGAAAAAGAGGCTGGAGTGGTGTTGGTTGATATCGGTGGTGGAACTACTGATGTGGCTATTTTCCACGAAGGTGTAATTCGTCATACAGCAGTTATCCCATTCGGGGGTAATGTGATCACAGACGACATCAAAGAAGGGTGTACGATCTTGCGTCGTCATGCGGAAGCTTTGAAGGTAAAGTTTGGATCGGCACTGGCTTCTGAGAGTTTAGAAACTGAGGTAGTTTGTATTCCGGGATTGCGCGGACATGCTCCAAAGGAAATTACACTGAGAAATTTGGCGAGCATCATCCAGGCACGCATGGAGGAGATCATCGAGCACGTGCACTATGAGATCATTAATTCCGGATACGAGAAAAAATTGATCGCGGGTATCGTAGTAACGGGCGGTGGTGCGCAATTAAAACACATCACACAATTGTTTGAGTACATGACTGGTATGACAACGCGTGTAGGTTTGCCAACAGAACATTTGGCTTCAACGAATACGATCGAGGCCATTACAAGTCCTACTTTCTCAACGGGTATTGGATTGGTGATGAAAGGATTTGAGAAGGAAAGCGCTCATAAAGGTGTAGAAACAGTTTCCGGACAAGTGAAAGGACATTCTACTAAGAGTCGTGGAAGTTTCTTCGATACCCTATTGACAAAAAGTAAAAACTTCTTCGCTGAGGAAGAATAAGGATACAACAATAAACAACAATAAAAAGCAAAGTATATGGAATTCGATTTGCCAAAAGGAGACACGTCGATCATTAAAGTGATCGGAGTAGGTGGTGGAGGTAGCAATGCCGTAAATCATATGTTTGATCTTGGAATCAAAGGCGTTGATTTCGTAGTATGTAACACTGACCGCCAAGCATTGGATATTTCGCCAGTGCCAATGAAAATTCAATTGGGTCCAAGCTTGACTGAAGGTCGAGGTGCAGGAGCAATTCCTGAGATCGGACGCAATGCAGCAGTAGAGAACATCGACGATATCCGCAATTTGTTAGGACGTAACACGAAAATGGTATTTGTTACTGCCGGAATGGGTGGTGGAACAGGTACAGGTGCTGCTCCGGTAATTGCACAGATTGCGAAAGAATTGAATATTCTGACAGTTGGTATTGTTACGGTTCCTTTCGCATTTGAAGGACGTCGTAGAAGACAACAAGCAGAAGAAGGATTGGAAGAAATGCGCCAAAATGTGGATACACTTTTGGTGATCAATAACGAGCGTTTGCGTGAGGTGGGTGGCAACATGTCACTTTCACAATCTTTCGCGATGGCTGATAATGTGTTGAGCACAGCTGCTAAAGGTATTGCAGAGGTAATTACTACAACTGGAGCAATTAACGTGGATTTCAATGACGTGAACACGGTAATGCGCAATAGCGGTGTAGCGATCATGGGATCTGCAACTGCTGAAGGTGAAGATCGTGCAATCAGCGCAGTGAAAGAGGCATTGAATTCTCCGTTGTTGAACGACAATAATATTGAGGGTGCAACTTACATCTTATTGAATATTACTTATGGTGATTCAGAAGTAACGATGGACGAGATTGGTGAGATTACTGATTTCATCCAAGAGGAAGCTGGATCTACCGCAGATATTATCTGGGGTCATGGTAAAGATGAGTCTCTTGGAGATAAGTTGTGTGTTACTTTGGTTGCAACTGGATTTAAGTCATCTCCGATCACAGGATTTGAAAAAGCTCCAGAGCGCAAAGTTGTGAAATTGGAAGAAGAAGCAAAGAATGAGATCACAACTCCATTGACTTCTCCAACACAGCAAGTGGTTCCTACTGTAACTTCTATGGAAGAGCCATTTTTAAAATCAACGGTAGAAGAGGTGAAGGAAACTGTTGCTGAGAATCCGGTAAAAGAAGAAACCGTTGCAGTTGTAGAAAAAACAGTTTTGGATCTTGAGTGGGATCTAGCTGAAACAACGAACACAACACATGTTGAGACTACAACTGTAAGTGTTCAAACGGAAACTGTTGAGACTGTTGCTGAAGAGCCAAAGCGTTACTTCTTGGAAGATGAAACAGAAAACAAATTGAACATGATCGCTGAGCAAGAAACGCGTTCTCCGCTTTCTCAAGAAGAGATCCAACGTCGTAACTTGGAGCGTATTGAGCGTATTCAACAGTACAATAACAAATTGAAGAAAGCTGAAGGTTTGAAAGAATTGGAGGATGAGCCTGCGTTCGTTCGCCGCAACATTCAGTTGGATGCGGTGCGCAAAAGCGACGAGTCTCGTTCAAGCCGTTTTGGTTTGTCTGATGACAATGGCAGCTTACGTACAAACAATTCGTTTTTACACGACAATGTAGATTAAGACGATGAGCTTAACAGAGAAAATCAATCAAGATATCAAAAGCGCAATGCTGGCTAAGGAAAAAGAACGCTTAGCTGCATTGCGTGATATTAAAAGTAAATTACTTCTTGAAGCTACCTCCGGTTCCGGAGAGGTTTCAGAAGACGCAGCGAATAAGATCGTTCTGAAGTTGCATAAGCAACGCATGGATACTTATAAGCTGTATGTGGAACAAGGACGTCAAGATTTGGCGGATGAAGAAATGTTCCAGGCAAAAGTAATCGAAGAGTACCTGCCAAAGATGTTGTCTGATGATGAGATCAAAGCGGTAATTTCTTCAAAAATTCAGGAGGTTGGTGCTGCCGGACCAGGTGATATGGGAAAGGTAATGGGGCCTGTAAATGCGCAATTGGCTGGTAAAGCTGATGGTAAGCGCGTTGCTGAATTGGTAAAAGAAGCGTTAGCTTCTCTGTAATGGCTTTATTCTAAGACAAGTCCTTAGACTTTGTTTTTATTGTTGGTAGATCCTTCCATGAAAATGGAAGGATTTTTTTGTGTAATGAGTTGGAATTCATACCTTGTAGTATGCTAAAGTGGAGTGCTTTAATTTCTTTCATTACACTTCTTTGCGCTTGCAAGGATGAGGGAATCGTTTCCAAGCACTTCGAAACCGAGCGTGTTGTAGTCATTGTGGTTGATGGCCCGAGATGGTCAGAAACATGGGGTGACACCACTTTGGCAAACATTCCTGTGCGCGCTCAATTGCGATCACAAGGTGTTCTACTCACCAATTTTTACAACAACGGACCTACTTATACCAATCCTGGACATACGGCGATTTGCACCGGAGTATACGATCCTATCGACAATACCGGACTGGAATTACCACATTTTCCGGGGATCTTACAGGAATATATGCGTTGGACCGGTAAGTCAGGAGTATCTTTTTTGAATACAAGTAAGGATAAACTTTGGGTGCTGTCTCAAACAAGTTATGCTTCCTACGAAGGAGAGGCAGTTCAAATAGATTGTGGGGTTAATGGAAATGGTACAGGAGGTTATCGCGCGGATTCAATAACCTTTCAACATGTCATGCAACAACTGTCATCGGGAATTCCTGAAATGATGGTAATTAATTTCAAGGAACCTGATACTTATGGTCATGCCAGCGACTCATTGGGGTATGTTGCTGCAATTCAACGTACCGATCAATATGTTGGATCGATCGTACAGCTTTTACAAACACATGTTGCCTATGCCGGTAAGACAACGATTATCATTACAAATGATCACGGAAGACATACCGCAGGTTGGTCTACCGGCTACGTCGGACATGGAGATGCGTGCGAAGGTTGTAGACACATCGAATTCTTAGCCATATCACCTGATTTCAAACAGGGAGTTACGATCACTACTCCTTATGAGCAGCGAGATATTCCGGCAACGATTGCCTTTCTTTTTGGCAAACCATGGACCTATGGGCAGGGAAGGATCATGTTGGATTTGTTCAAAGATTGATCAATCGGTCAACATTTTCTTTTTTCGCTTGTTTTTGCTATAAATTTTTAATTCACAGGAGTGTTTCATACCTTTGCACTCTTAAAATAAGGAGCAAATAATCATTATGAGCAATACAACTGAAAAATTGGCTTACAAAGTAAAAGACATCAGCTTAGCTGACTGGGGTCGTAAAGAAATTAAATTGGCGGAAGCTGAAATGCCAGGATTAATGGCACTTCGTGAAGAATACGGAAACTCTAAACCATTGGCTGGAGCACGTATCGCAGGATGTCTTCACATGACAATCCAAACAGCTGTGTTAATTGAAACATTGAAAGATTTAGGTGCTGAAGTATCTTGGTCTTCTTGTAACATTTTCTCAACACAAGATCATGCTGCTTCTGCAATCGCTGCTGCTGGAATTCCAGTTTACGCATGGAAAGGTATGAACGAAGAAGAGTTTGATTGGTGTATCGAACAAACTATTTTCGCTTTCGAAGGTGGAAAACCTTTAAACATGATTTTGGATGATGGTGGTGACTTAACGAACATGGTTTTTGACCGTTACCCAGAATTAACAAAAGATATCAAAGGACTTTCTGAAGAAACAACAACCGGAGTTCAC
>JBMLQF010000063.1:0-14793 GCA_049241705.1 Fluviicola sp.
ACCAAGGCTCCTCCTGAATTTCCGGGGTTAACCGCAGCATCGGTTTGAATGAATGACTCAATTGGAACTGCTGTGGTTCTAGAACGATCAGACAACAAATTGATGTTTCTGGCTTTTGCGCTTACGATCCCGGCTGTAACAGTTGATGTAAGATTAAAAGGATTTCCAACAGCGAGCACCCACTCTCCAATGTGCAAGTCATCGCTATTTCCAAGTGGAATGGGCTTTAAATTTGGTGCGTCGATCTTCAAAACTGCGATGTCTGTTGATGGATCAGTTCCTATAACGGTAGCAGCGTACTTCGAATTGTCGTTTAAAATCACCTCAATTTCAGCTGCATCCTCGATTACGTGGTTATTTGTAACAATGTAGCCCTGACTAGATACGATTACACCTGAGCCAGATCCATTGCCGTATTGTTTGTATTCACGGTTTCCTGTCCCAGGACCGTAAAAGAATTCGTAAAACGGATCGCGCTGAATTTGCGTGCGCACAACTTTTGTAGTGACATGGACAACCGAGTTGATGGTGTTTTCTGATGCCTCGATGAATCCAGTTGCATCTGCCGGTAGTCCCGAATAAGATACTTTGTGCAGATGGCGATTTCCATCGATCACTTCATCTGAAAGGCTTCCGTAATGCTGCATGGAGAGGATATAGCCGAAAGCAAAAGGAATCATTCCTCCCAGAAAGCCTAAGCCTACAATCTTAACTTTATTATTCATACGGTTTTGTTGTGAAAATTTAAGTGCAATTATAAGTGATATTGCTGCTTCATTGTTACATTTGTGCTGTTAAAGATTGTTAAGCATAAAACGTCTGTAACGCACTGTATATAAGGATTCCATGCAGGTGAAATTTTTTAAATATCAGGGAACTGGGAATGACTTTGTGATGCTTGATAATCGCGATGGACGTTACGATGCGCTCTCATTGGATCAGATTGTGAGCCTTTGCGATCGTAGATTTGGAGTAGGAGCGGATGGTTTGATCAAAATCAATTCAAAAACGGGTTTTGATTTTGAAGTTGATTACTACAATGCGGATGGTTCCAAAAGTTTTTGTGGAAATGGAGCTCGCTGTGCTGTGGCTTTTGCAGATTTTCTGGGAGTAACGCAGTCTGAGGTTCGGTTTTTAGCCATAGATGGTGAGCATGATGCTGTGAAAAAAGGTGGTCTTGTGCATTTAAAAATGAATGACATCGATCAAGTTGATTTGTTGGATCCTGACTTAACCATTTTTACTGGGAGTCCGCATTATTTGCGTTTCTGTCAAAACGTTCGAAATGAAGATATTTATGCCTTTGGTCGTTCGGTCCGGTATTCAGATTGGTACAAGGCAGAAGGGATCAATGTGAATTTAATCGAGCAAAACGATCCAAAATCCTTTAAAATTCGAACCTATGAACGAGGTGTAGAAGATGAAACGCTTTCTTGTGGTACCGGAGTGACTGCCGCTGCTGCTGCGATGGCGATTGAAAATCAATTGTTTGGAGAATATTGCTTTAAGGCAGAAACGATGGGTGGACAATTGGAAGTTTGCTTGGATCACTTCGAATCGAACAAATTCCGAAATGTATGGTTGATCGGACCGGCAGTTCAAGTTTTTGAAGGGGTTTACAAATGGTAAGCTTTAAGTTTCAAGATTTAAAACGCGAATGGCCGCAAAAATTACAATCCTCCAATTGGTTGTGGATTTGGAATGCAGATAAAATCCCTCCACATATTGGTATTTCTGTGGAGAAAGATTATTTCAGTTTAACTTACAGGGAATCAGAACGTAAGTTAACAACCTCAATGATTGCTAAAGCGAAAAGGAGTCAGATACCATTGCTTTTGTTGCGTTTGTCTTCAGATATTCAAGTTTCTACGGCTGTAAAAGTGTTTGGAAACTTTAATCAAGCAGTTGTTGGTGGTCCAACATGTTTAACTCCGATCAAAGCATTACTAGATGCGCCAAATACTGTTTTGCAATTGGCTCACTTGTTAGATTTCATTGCTTCGAAGCAAGTGTCATTGGAAGTTTTTGCTGTACATTTGGGAGAAGATTTCACGGAATTACCTCGGTACTCCGTAGACCAAATCATGAATAGAATTAACGAATTGCATGCAACTAAGCGGTGAACATATTTTTTTGCGACCGGTTGAAAAGGAGGATGTTCACAAGCTGATCTTGTGGGAAAACAATCCTAAGCACTGGAAAGTGAGCGGAACGGAAGTGCCTTTCTCCATGTCGGCTATGTTGGATTATATTGAGCAGGCGCAGCATATTCGATCACACGGACAATTGCGGTTGTTGATTGGAGATCAAGAGACGAAGCGCATGTTAGGAGCTGTGGATCTTTATAATGCGGATTTCAAAAATCGTCGGGCTGCGATCGGTATTTTGATCGCGGAAGAAACGGATCGACAACATGGTTACGCTTCTGAAGCGCTTGCACTTGTCGAACAATACGCGCGTGATATTTTGGCTTTTCACAATGTATATTGTTCCATACAGGACGATAACACGGCTAGTGTCAAATTATTTGAAAGAGCTGGCTTTGAATTTATTGGAAGAAGAAAAGAGTGGTATTTGGTAGGCCACAATTGGTTGGATGAATTATTGTATCAGAAATGCTTAAGAAAGGATTAATTGCAGTTGGGGTGATCGCGCTCATTGGTTTGGTGTTCGGATGGAAACACATCAATGCATTTATGGATGGTCGTAATGCGACAATTAACAGTTCGGAACCGATTCGAATTGTAATTGATAATTCAAATTCTCTGGAAGATATTGCGAATATGTTGGTAGAGAAAAAGGTGATCGATAATGTTGAATCATTTCTTTCACTGGCTGAATATAAAGGATTGGATAATAGTGAAATAGGCTCAGGAATGTATTCCATTGAACCGAATACTTCTTACCGAGCATTATTGAACGGATTTACCCTAAACAGCGCCGGAAATGGAAATGCGGAAATTGAGGTGGAAGTGACCTTCAACAATTGCGCGACGATTGATGAAATGTGTGAAGCGGTTTCCAAATGTATTTATGTTTCAAAGGATGAGTTGAAGGCTTATATTTTGGATTCTAAAACACTTTCGAAGTACGATTTTACTCCTGAGAGCGTTCCAGCTTTGTTCATGCCGAATTCTTACAGAATGTATTACGACACCGATGCGGAAGAATTTGTTGCCAGAATGGCTGCGGAATTCAAGAATTTCTGGAATGCCGATCGCATGGCTAAACTAAAGAAGGTAGGCTTGAAATCTCCTTCACAAGCCGTGACCTTAGCTTCGATCGTTTACGGAGAGCAATCGAAAAATGCCAGTGAATGGCCGATTATTGCGCGTTTGTATTTGAATCGCTTGAATTCCGGTATGAAGTTACAATCAGATCCAACGTTTAAATTCTGTTGGGGAGATCAATTGAAAGGCGTGCAGCGCTTGACGTATGAGCACCGAAATAAGGATTGTCCTTACAATACCTATTTGTATGCCGGATTGCCTCCGGGTCCAATTTCATTGCCTCCAACAGCGGTTGTAGACGCAGTTTTGAATCCGGACAATAACGACTACTTGTATATGTGCGCGCAACCGAATTATGATGGTCTGCACAATTTTGCGAAAGATTACGCGAAGCATTCGGCCTATGCCAAAGAATTCCAGTCTTGGTTGGAAAAAGAACTTGCAAATCAATAGTTATGGTTGATAGAAGGAAATTTGTGCGTCTCAGTGCGCTTGGATTAACCGCGGCTGTTGTTCGACCGGCCTTTGCGGGAGAAACATTGGAGAATAACGAGGCTGTTTCTTCCGAGTTTAAAGGTCCAGTGATGATCTCCACCTGGAATCATGGTTTGGAGGCCAATAAGGCTGGCTGGGAAGTTTTGAAACAAGGTGGTTCCTCATTGGATGCCGTTGAAGCCGGTGCTCGTAATACAGAAAGTGATATCAAAAATCGCAGTGTCGGGATCGGTGGAATGCCGGACCGTGAAGGACATGTGACATTGGATGCCTGTATCATGGATTGGGAAGCGAATTGTGGTTCTGTAGGATTTTTAGAAGGAATTGCGCATCCTATTTCCGTTGCGCGTCACATCATGGAGCATACGCCGCATGTGATGCTAGTTGGTACGGGCGCAAAGCAGTACGCATTGAAGAACGGTTTCGATACGATCAAAACGCCACTTCCAGAGGTGAAAGAAGAATGGAAGAAGTGGAAAAAAGAACAAGCAGCGATCGCAAAAAAACCACAGATCAATCATGAGAATCACGACACGATCGGATTGTTGGCGATTGACAAGGATGGGCGTATTTCCGGTGCTTGTACAACTTCGGGTTGGGCCTACAAATCGCCCGGAAGATTAGGGGATTCACCGATAATTGGAGCAGGATTATTCATTGATCAAGAAGTTGGAGGTGCTGTGGCTACCGGATTGGGAGAATCGATTATTCGTGTAGCTGGAGCGCATACCGTTGTAGAATTGATGCGTCATGGCAGAACGCCTCAAGAAGCTTGTAAAGAAGCAGTAGATCGCTTGATCCGTAAACACAAGGACATGACCGGTTTACAGTGCGGTTTCTTAGCGATCGATCGTTTTGGAAATGTTGGTGCGTATTCGGTTTACAACGGGTTTAATTATGCCTACCGCGATACAAGCAAAGAAGAATTGATCGATTCGGTGTTTGATCGCAAATGGTAAAATCAATCGCCATAGCGCTATTCGGTTTGTTTTCACTGACTGTAACTTACGCTCAGGAAATGTTGGATTGGAAGGTTTTTCATCCGATCAAGAAGACTTGGTTGGAATTAGGTTCAAAGGGAACCGTTCAAGAAGCCTTGATTGCCAGTGGAGAGTTACCAGATCCTTTTGTGGGAGAAAATGAAAACAAATTTACCTGGATTGAGAATTACGATTGGACTTTCGAATCTTCATTTACATTAACCGAAGCTGATTTCTTAAGGGCGATCGATCTGGATTTTCCATCAATTGATACTTACGCCACGATCTTTCTGAATGGAAAGAAAATAAGTGAGACAGACAATGCTTTTGTGCATTGGTACTTTGATATTCGTTCTGCCGCAAAAGTAGGGTTGAATAAATTGAAATTGGTGTTCAAGTCTCCCGTCAATTATCAGAAAGAACATAAAAAAAAGGTGGGGGTGGTGTTACCTTCTCCGAATGATGTAGGCAAAGAAAAAGTAGCGCCTTATTGCAGAAAACCACAATATCAATTTGGATGGGACTGGGCCTTGCGTATGAATACCATTGGATTTTGGGAACCGGTTTCAATCGTGAAGTTTGATAAGAATCGTGTAACGGGTACCACCACATCGACGATTCAGTTGAATGAACACGAAGCAAAACAGCATTTCCACGTGTTTTTCCGACATGATTTGAATGATGTTGTCTTCTGGGAAAGCGAGCGTTTTGGTGTTGTCAAATGTCAGATCATTAATGGTGAGATCCAACGCACAGAGCGCATCGAGAATCCGAAGTTGTGGTGGCCGAGAGGTCAAGGTGAACAACATTTGTATACCGATAAATGGCTCATTCGAAATGAATCTGGCGTGATCTTGTATCAGGGTGAACAAGTTTTTGGAGTTCGCACAACTGAATTAGTACAGGAAAAAGATGATTTTGGGACTTCATTTTGGTTAAAGATCAACGGTAGACAAGTGTTTTGCAAGGGTGCCGATTACATTCCTGACGATGTATTCCCCGGTAGAATTAGTGAAGATAAATTGCGCCAAAACGTTGCAGCCATGGCAGCGTGCAATTTCAATATGGTTCGCGTTTGGGGAGGTGGTTTTTATCCAAGAGTTTCGTTTTTGAAAGCGTGTGATGAATTGGGGATCATGGTGGGGCAGGATTTCATGTTTGCGTGCTCCATGTACCCAGGCAATGAGGAATTTATAACGACTATAGAGCCGGAAATGCGTCAACAGATCCCAAGAATTGCAGCGCATCCAAGTGTTGTTTTGTTCAATGGGAATAATGAAGTGGATGTTGCTTGGAAGAATTGGGGTTTCCAGTCAACGTATAAGATCTCCGCTTCAGATCAAAAAACGATAGAACGTTATTATCACCGTGTTTTTAAAGAGTTTATCCCGACAATGGTGAAGGAATATTCGAATATTCCATACGAGCACACTTCGCCTTTGAGCAATTGGGGGAAAGATGAGTTTTATAACCACGGAACCCAACATTATTGGGGTGTTTGGCATGGCAAAGATCCCATTGAGGATTTCGGAAGAAAATCAGGGAGATTCAATGCGGAGTACGGATTTCAATCATTCCCGGAATTTTCAACGCTCAAGAGTTTTAGCGATGAAAGTGAATGGCGTCTGGACAGTCCGGTCATGAAACACCATCAAAAAAGCTATGTAGGTAATGGTATGATCGCCAAACATGCGGATCTGCTTTACGGGAAAACATCTGATTTTGAATTTTTCGTTTACCTCTCACAATTGACACAAGCGAAAGCAGTAAGTATGGCTGTTGTCAGTCATCGCGTGCAATTCCCTCGCGTTACAGGTTCATTGTATTGGCAATTTAACGATTGTTGGCCGGCACCAACTTGGTCCAGTATTGATTATTTCGGAAATTGGAAAGCTTTGCAATACGCAGTGCGTGAGGATTATCGGGATCTGACGGTAGGGGCAAAGATCGATACTTTAGGTAAGGAAAAGTATTATTTGATTTCTGATCTACCAGGTGGTTTTGGGGTGAAGTTGCGTTTGGAGGTTTATGATTTTTCTGGTAACAAGCTGAATGAATATACTTGTCAGCGTACTGTTTTAGGAAGCGAATCCGTAGAATTGTTTACGGAGGAAATTCTAAAAAACAGGTCTCAAAACCGGGTGTATGTTTTTCATTGGCAAACGGAGCAGGGAACAAGGTCACGTACATTTGTTCATGAGGCTTCGAACAGAACTTATTCAAAGCAAAACCTAGATATCGAAATTCAGTACGATGCTGCCAAGAAATCGGGTGAATTGATTTTGAAAAATAAAGAATTGATGATCGATCTTTGGATCACGACAAAAAAGTCGGGAGTTCATTTCGAACGCAACTTCGAAACCTATTTACCGGGTGAACACGTGATCAAGTTTGAGTCAGAAGTGGTACTATCGGAGGAGGATTTGATGTTGTTCAATCGTTGATCCAAATTCACGAGGTAAAAAGGCAATTTTACCTTGTTTGAGCTAAGTTGCAAGGTTAATTTTCATTTCTTTTTCTCAAGCTTTATCAATGTTTTACAGTGTTTTATCCTTTTTTGATCTGTATTATTGATATAAACAACGAGGTAATATTACCTTGTTTGAGTGCTTAAATTGTTAGGTAAGGAGTATGGAAGTGGTTTAAAGTATTGTTTGTTAAGTGGTTAAGGCGGTTTCAAAACAATAGTTTGCAAGGTAAAATTGCCATTTTACCACTAAATTTCTTACCCAATTTGCGCTCCATTCCTGATAAATTTATTTTCATTTTGAATTTAATACCTTGGTAATTATCTTTGCGCCATGGAAATAGGTCAGGTGATAAAATCCAAGTTTCGAAATGCGCGTCACAAAGCCGTTGTCAACTTGCGTTACACATCCAATTACATTGGAAATATTCAGAACTCCTACATGGCTCAATACGATTTGTCCATGCCACAATTCAATATCCTGCGAATCTTGCGTGGAGCGAACGGCGCTATCAGTGTCAATACAGTAAAAGAACGAATGGTGGAGAAGTCGCCAAACACAACACGTTTGATGGATAAGTTGATCGACAAAGGATTGATGGAGCGTGTGCGTTGTGAAGAAGATCGAAGAGTAGTGTATGTTTCCATCACTAAAGCCGGACTCGACCTTTTGGCAAAAATTGACGAAGACAGTGAATCCAAATTGGATGTAAGTGGAAATCTTACTGAAGCTGAAGCGGAGCAACTGAGTGCTTTGCTTGATAAGCTGCGTGGCTGATTCAAATTTATTGTTAAAATCCTTAACTAATGTGCATACTTTCCCCGAGAACGGTAGGTTCTTGCTAATTTTGCACCCAACTGTATTTCTATGCGATCATTTCTCATCTTACTAACTTTTTTCGGGGCATTCTACAATTCCTTTGGACAAGCGCCTGCACAAAACGTCGGTTCGATCGATGGAGTGGTATTGGATTCAATAAGTAAAGAGCCGATCGAATATGCGCAAGTTGCCCTTCTTAAAAGTCAGGATTCATCTGTAGTCGCTTCTATTTACACCGGAGAAGGAGGTACTTTCGTTATGGAGCAATTGCCTTTAGGAAAGTATATCGTTAAAGTCAGCAACCTGGGGTTTAAGACTAAGTTTATTCCAAACATAACCTTGTCAATGCAGAAGCCGTTGAGAAAACTAGGAAATGTTTCCTTGGTTTCCGACGAAGCGGTTATTGAAGAAATAGAGGTGTTTCGAGATAAAACGGCAATACAGATCGGTTTAGATAAAAAAGTATACAATGTCGGAGATGATATTTCTGTATCTGGAGGTTCTGCGCAAGATGTATTGAACAATGTACCATCCGTGGAGATTGATCAGGATGGCAAGATTTCTTTGAGAGGTGATGGAAATGTAACGGTGTTGATCGATGGTAAACCAAGTTCATTAACTGGAGGAAATGGAAAGGCAATTCTAGACGGAATTCCCGCCGGCAGTATCGAGCGAATTGAAATCGTTACAAACCCATCTGCCAAATATGATCCGGACGGGACAAGTGGGTTCATCAATATCGTATTAAAGAAGAATATCAAGCAAGGACTGAATGGAAGTCTAACCGCATCCGCAGGAACCGGAAATGCCTACAACAGTTCTTTGAACTTGAATACCCGTAATACGAAGTTCAATATTTACGGGAATTACGGCTTCGACTATCGAGACGGTTACCGCAATAATTTCAGCTATTTGACCCAAACTTTTGGAGATTCGATCGTGAAGTTGGATCAAGAGCGTTACGGAGCGGACTTGTCAATCACGCACACCGCAAAAATTGGGATGGATCTTTATCTGAAAGATCGTCATACGTTGTCATGGAGTTTGGCCGGAAATTTAGGTGACCGTGAACGTACTGGTGAACAAGAGAATAATCGATACACTGAAAATTTAGATTCCTTGGGTTATTGGCTACGCAACGCTTCTGATCCTTCTGGTAATAAGAATTTGGACGCTTCACTGAATTATTCATACGAATTGAAAGAAGAGAAAGGTCAATTGGATCTGGCTGCTTACCAATCTTTTGGAGATGGGTTCAATTCAGGTTACTACAACCAACGATTCATTTATCCGAGTGATTCGGCAGAGACGTTTCAGCGTTTGTTCAGTACAGACGAGACTTCCATTACAACAGTAAGTGCAGATCTCGTTCGTATCTTCAACAAAAAATGTCGTACAGAAAGTGGCTTAAAAATGATCCACCGTAACATGCATGTCGATTCCAGATCGGATCTTCAGATTGCATCCGGACCTGTGGTGGACGATACGTTGGGTTATTTTGACTACGAATACACGGAGCGCATCTATTCAGCATACGGAATTGTTGCAAGTTCCTACAAAAGATGGAAATACCAGGTTGGTTTGCGTCTTGAGCAAAGTTTTCAAGAGCCGAATCTACTATCTGAAAACTTGTCATTTAAAAACGATTATTTCAACTTTTTCCCTTCAGGAACTCTCCGTTATTCTTTGGAAAAGAAAGGTGAATTCTCATTAGGCTATTCTCGACGAATTAACCGACCAAATGCAGATAATTTGAACCCGTTTACGAGTTATGCGGATCCATTCAACTTGCGCAGAGGAAACCCGGAATTGCGACCTGAGTATATTCACTCCATTGATTTGGGGTACGAATGGTCCTCGAAAAAAGTCACACTCGCTGTAACTGCTTATCAGCGCTATGCCAATAATGTGATCAACCGTGTAAAGGTGTTTTACAGTGATGGAACATCTGCTGGAACTTTCGCAAATATTGATAATTCTGTGAATACTGGTGGTGAAATCGTTTTGCAGTACCGACCGTTGCCGATTTGGCGCAACATGTTATCGATCAATAGCAATTACATAAAATATACCGATAACAGCGGTGCAGCTGCAAATTTTAATCGAGAAGGTCTGGTGATTGGTGGAAAAATGTCTTCTACTTTGGAGTTAATGAAACGAACATTGACAATCCAAATCAATGGACGATATGCAGCTCCTTCTGTGACGCCATCTGGGCGTATGAAGCCACGTGGATCAATGGATTTTTCAATTGACAAATCATTAAAAGAAGGTAAATGGGGGGTAGGGTTACGTGTTTCGGATATTTTCGACACGCAAGGATTCCAATTCTACGTAGATCAACCCAATAACTACCAAAATGTGGAGTTTAAATGGGAAACACGACGACTTTTCTTCAATGTTCGTTACAAGTTTGGTAAAACCGAGATCATGGATAAAAAACGTCCGAACGACATGCCTTCTGGTGGCGGTGGAATGGATTTCTAATCCTTATTCTTAACGGTCGAAATAATCGGCGTTGCAGGGATGTGAATGCCTAAATGCAAAATGGCTGAATCGATACCCTTAGTACTGAGCTTTTTCTTTTTTGAAGTCGCAGGTTTCATGGCGCGTTGTTTTAATTGAATTTAAGCAATTGTTGTGCCACGAGAATTGCTAATTGATTGTTTGGTATTTCTTTTTGAATGATCGATTCCATTTTTGATTTGAACGGCAATTCCACTTATTATTCAAAAAAAATGACCTAAATCGATTCAAGGTTTGACAAATCCTTAAAAGAACAGTACTTTTGTGGTCTCGTTTTTCGAGCGTATATTCAATACGATAATTGCAAATGATTGATATAGAACTATTTAAAGCAAAAGAATTGTACCCGTTCCAAGTGAAGACGGTACAATCGATAATTGATGAACTGCATAAAAATGGTTCTGATTTCAATTTGTTGTTCCAGCTTCCGACAGGAGGAGGAAAAACGGTTATATTTTCTGAAGTTGCTCGCCAGTACATCGAGAAATGGGAGAAAAAAGTATTGATCCTGACACACCGCATCGAATTGTCGGTTCAAACCTCTCGTCAACTTCGAGCAATTGGCATTGAAAACAAGGTGATCAGTTCTGAAGTTAAACACTTGCAAGACGAAGGGCATTATCCGTGTTACATTGCCATGGTTGAAACGCTGAACAATCGATTGCAGGAAGATGAAAACTTTGTTGATGGAGTTGGATTGGTGATCGTGGATGAAGCTCACTACAATAGTTTCCGCAAGATCTTTCAATATTATTCCGGTGCAAATATCTTAGGAGTAACAGCTACACCTTTAAGTTCGAACAAAAGTTTACCGCTTAATGATCATTACAACAAATTGATCGTTGGTGAAAGTATTTCTTCATTGATCCAGGGAGGCTATTTGGCGGATGCAGAGACATTTACCTATGATGTCAATTTGCATGGACTTAAGATCGGTACAAATGGGGATTTTACAGTATCCTCTTCGGAAGTTGTTTACGGCAATTATTTCATGCAGGAAAAATTGTTGTTTGCCTATGAAGAGGTGGCAATTGGAGATAAGACTTTGATCTTCAACTCCGGGATCGAAACTTCTTTGAGAGTGGAAGAAACTTTTAAAAAGAGAGGTTACAAGATCCGACACCTCGATTCTACTTTCAGTGACAAAGACCGTAAGGATGTACTTCATTGGTTTAAACATACCAAAGATGCCATTCTAACTTCGGTTGGGATCTTGACAACTGGATTCGATGAGCCAACGGTTGAGACCATTATTTTAAATAGAGCAACTCGTTCCTTGACCTTGTACCATCAAATGATTGGTCGCGGTAGTCGCCGATTGCCGCACAAGGATAAATTCAAATTGATCGATCTTGGTAATAATGTCCGACGTTTTGGAATTTGGCAAGATTATATCAATTGGCAAGACGCGTTCCGCTTTCCGGATCGATTCCTGGAATCTCGTTTAAGTGAAGATGATGATTTAGAGTTCGAAGTTGAATTCGAATTTCCGCGTCACATGGAGCAATTGGTGGATACAACCTTTTTGGAATCGTTCAACATGCGTGATGTGTATTACGAATGTTTGGACCGCGGCGAGAAGGGTAAGCAAGCCGTTGATTTATCGCTGCAGAACCATTGTCAGGGAATCATTCGCAGAACTACTGATTTTGATGAGGCCGTGCGTTTGATCGATGCTTTACAAGATCATATTGAGCATCGCCTGAAAATGTATACCAAGTGCATTGCGAAAAGCACACCAAATTACTTCAAGTATTTGATGGAAACATACAATCGCCAATTGCGACAAGAATTGCGCATGGCTTTGGATGATCTTGAAAATTGATCTGAAGACTTTCAATTAATGGCTGTTTCTACTAAAGTGGAATAACCAATTCCGTGGTGTCGAATGCTGGAGTGGTAATGCTCAGTGGTACGTATCCTGTTTCATTCACGATCATGTAATAGATCCCGTAGTTGGTGTTCCCGTTATTGATACAAACAATGGTTTGATCCGTTACATTGTTCAAAGTGTATTCACCTGACGGACAACATTCAGCACAATTTGATAATCCTTCGCTGCGGAAATACTTTACGGTTTTGGTGCCATCACCAGTAAAATGTAAGGCTACCCATGCTTTTGCTTTCGTTTGAAAAGTGATCACATTGTCGTCTTCAACTGAAAGATCGTCCATGTTATACGTTTGTGTCTGTTGGAAATAACCGCTTTTTGAAACAACTAACGTGACGCTTTCAATCTTATCGCGCTTCAATTCGAAGGTAAACGAACCATCTCCACCAGTTGAAACAGTCTCTTTAGTTACAAGACTACTGGTTCCGGCATAAGTCACTTTTAGCTCAACGGTTGCTCCCGAAAGGTTACTGGAAAAGGTTTGATCATAAACACTTCCCACAATCTTGTAGGTAATGGTCTTCTTTTTACATCCAATAAAAAGGAATAAACCAAAGCATAAAAGGAGCGCTCTATACATATTGCGTGCGATTATCTGTATTAAAAGTACAACGAATTGCTTGAAACAACAATGAATGAAATGAAATACAAGCGATTCTTTCAGAAAGAATTGAGAGTTTTTTGGTAAATGGTTTTAAATCATGGCATTGCTGAAGTACTTGATAAATCAATGGTTAGGGGTGTTTTCAACAAAAAAATGTTTACTAAAATTCTTTACTTTTTTTAACAATTCTTGCAGAACAAAAAGAAATGATGCTATATTCGTTGAGTAACTCAAAACTAATAACTATGTCAGAAACATTAGACACAAATGCAGGATCAGGAAAGCGTCCTGGTTTTTTAACAGTACTTTGTATTTTAACATTCATCGGATCTGGATTGGGTGTGTTAGGCTCTATCTTGGGCTTGATCGGTAGTTCAGCTCTAGGAATGTTCGCTCCTCAAGGAACTATGGTAGTTCAATTGATCAGTCTTGCTTCTGCAGCACTTTGCTTGTTCGGAGCGATCAAAATGTGGGGGTTGGCTAAACAAGGATTCATGCTTTACTTGATGGGTGGAGTGCTTGGAATCGTTGGAGCAATCGTAAGTGCGATTACAGTAAAATCTTACATTGAGCAATCAATGACTACTATTTCTGGAATGGAAGGAATGGAAGGAATGGAAGCTGCTGTAAATGATAGTGCGGTTGCTTTGGCTTCTGCTGCTGCTTGGACAGGAGTTGTGATCACTGTGATCATCAACGGTTTGTTCATCGTTCTTTATGCAGTTAACCGCAAGCATTTGACAAAATAAGGAGATCGTCCTTAATTCAGAACGGAGGGAATTTCCCTCCGTTTTTTTTTATTATTACTTATCTTTCGCCATAATATTCAATCATTAAATCTACAATTTGTCATGCGCTTTTTTTCCTTTGTTAATCTGTTTGTTTCCTTTAGTTTACTTGTATTGGCTGTATACCTGCTTTGGAACTTCGATGTAATGATCAGTGAACAGCTCGAATTGATCGAATTGGAAAGTATGTTGGGTTCAGCTGATCCGGTACACGTACAACACATCGAATGGTTTAAGAATAACGGACTTATGGTGACTTCATTTGTAGCGGCTGGATCATTGATTGGATTCATTGGGGCCTTGTATTTGCGCAAATTGAATCGCAAAGGCATGTTGCTTCAAATTATTGGTGGCTCTTTGATTGTCGCAGCTATGATCCTGTTGATGAACGTTCATCCGTTAATGGCTGCAATTTTTGTAGCTGTTCAATTGTTGTTGATACTTGTGACGGTCATAAATCGTTCAAAACTGAATTGATCCTTGACATTGTCATGAACGAGGTTATTGACACAAATTTACCCGATAACGTTTCAAACAGTAAAAGATCGGTTTTGCTGTCTGTGCTTTGCATACTGACCTGGATTGGTTGCGTTTGGTACTTCTTAATGGCGATTTACGGGATGATCACGCTCGAATCTACGGCAACAGCAATCCGCACCTTATATTCATTTGTAGAAAAACCCCCACTTGTTTCTGAATACCTGCCTGATTATGTTTATGATATGATGGCAAAAATAGATCAATACATGATGTTTTTGCGGATCCACCAAGCTGCCAGCGTAATGAATGCTGTATTCTGTTTTTGGGGAGCTATCCTTATTTGGCGTCGCAAACGCACAGGTTATTTTATGTATCTCTTTGCACAAATTCCTTACTTTGTCACCGGGATTTTGGTCTATTGGGCGGGAAGTGAGTTTCCATTCATCGGAACTTTATCAGGAATTATTACGATGTTTTCACTGGTAATGGTGGTGATTTTTACAATATTGTAT
>JBMLQF010000064.1:0-5954 GCA_049241705.1 Fluviicola sp.
AACTGAAAACCACCGCCATTTTTACATCACTAACGATTACGATGAAATCATTGCCTGGTGTGTGTTGTTTGAGAACGAAGGTCAAGATCGATTCTCCATTATCGTTTCAAGTAAAACAAAAGGAATGGGTTTCGGTAAAATCTTGCTAGATGAAATGAAAGCGGAAGTTCCAGAATTCAGTGGTTGGGTAATTGATCATGAGAACGACGTCTTGCAATCCGGAGAAAAATACCGATCACCAATCGGTTTTTACTTGAAAAACGGCTTTGAAATAGTTCCTGAAGAGCGACTGGAAACATCCATTATTTCATGCGTTAAGGTGACCTGGAAAAAGAAAATTTTTCTGTAAACTCAAAAAGCTGATCAAAATCATTTCAATATTTTATGCGCCTCCGTATTTTGGTCGAACATTTACTGTTATCATGAAACATCCGTTGCTTACGAAATTGCCACGCTCTCAAAAACACCTACTATATGTTGTCCTATTGGCAATTGTCTTGGTAGATTTGATCTCTAAATGGCAAAGTGGTGGATTTACTGGTCTGCTTTCCTTCAAACTCGAGATTGAGATAATTCTTGTTTATTTATTGATCTATTTCAATCCTTTAGGAACGCGATTGATTTTGGCTGCGGTGATGGTCTACCTCATTTATTCCATCGTCAGTGACACCTTTATTCACGATCAGGTACCGCTCTCGAGAAAATTTGCATTCCGATTTGTGCTCCCTACCAGCAATCGTATCTCGCTATTTTTAATACATTTAGCCCTTTATTGTACTTTACTTCTAACAACGCTATTTCGCAAAGAAAAAAAACGCTTATGAAACAGTTCTTTTCATTATTATTTTTCCTGTTGATTACAGGATTTACGATTGCCGCTGACAATTTCACAGTACAATGGAATTTCATCAGTGTGATTGATGGATATGACCACGACAACAAGATCCAAGTTTACATAGATGGGAAGCTTCAAGCTGAATCTGCGGTTTTCAAACAAACTAAGGTTGGCAAAGTAAGCATGTCAGTTAATCCTGGATCTCATCAAGTAAGAATTGTTAGCCTAGCGCTTTACGAAGGAAATTGGGAGGAACATTCGATTGCAAACGACTATTCAATTGATGCTGTTTACGAAGCAGAACATAACTTCAAGAAAAAAAGTAATGCCCTACAAATTGTATGGGATATTGATGTCACGAACACGAATTTCATCTGGGGTGGATCTGGAAAAGCACCGAAGTCAGATGGAAAATCTGTCCCGGTAACTGTATCTTGGGAATTCAAGGGCATTGAAAGCGGATACGACCACCAGTGCCGCATGCTTGTTTACGTGAATGGTAAACAAATTCAAGTATCGAATACCGCATTGGAATCTGAAGGAGGTAAAATGGTAGTAATGCTTCCAAAAGGTAATATTTCCCTAAAAATCATGAATGAAGCCTATTATGAAGGAGGCTGGGAAGAACACACGATAGCGAATAACTATTCGGTAGATTGCTTTCTAATCGGTGATGTCACCATCAAAAAGCAGAAGAAAGTTCATTTGCTGTTCGACATTGATAAGATGGAGACCATAGTAACATGGAAATAGAAAAAGGAGCTTAGAGCTCCTTTTTTTTTGTGATCTTAATCCAATATTATTTCATTCCGCGTGATGTCTTCAATCGTTTCGCGCTTGCGAATGAGATGTCCTTTTCCTTTTCGAAACAAGACCTCGGCAGGTCTGCATCGCGAATTGTAATTATTGCTCATACTGAATCCGTACGCACCCGCATTGTAGATTGCAAGTACATCGCCCACATTTGCTTCTCCAATTGGTCGATCATATCCGAAAGTGTCCGTCTCGCAGATGTACCCTACAACAGTGTACAATTTCTTCATGCCCTTCGGATTGGAAACATTCTCGATGCGGTGATAAGCATTGTAGAACATCGGTCGAATGAGGTGATTCTGTCCGCTGTTCACCCCCAAGAACACACTCGATGTAGTTTGTTTCACCACATTCACGCTAACCAGAAGAACACCGCTTTCACTCACTAGAAACTTTCCTGGTTCGAACCAGAGTTCTAAAGGACGGCCATAAGCCTCACAAAAGCGCGTAAATGATTCCGCGATCTTCGATCCTATCTCTTCAATGGGGGTTAAATAGTCATTCTCTTTGTACGCAACTTTGAATCCGGAACCGAAATCCATAAATGTCAAATCCGGAAAATGAGAAGCAGCTTCATATAAGAGTTCTGCACCTTGCAAGAATACATCTGCATCTACGATGTCACTTCCGGTGTGCATGTGCAAACCAGTAACTAAGATCCCGTAATGATCAACGATGCGTTTAATATGTCGCACCTGATGAATGGAAATCCCAAACTTTGAATCGATATGTCCCACGGAAATATTCGCATGTCCCCCTGCCATGATGTGTGGATTTAAGCGAACACAAACTGGAACTGAATTTCTATATTTCGCTCCAAACGCTTCTAGGATACTTAAGTTATCGATATTGATCATTACGCCCAAGGCAATAGCTTCTTCCATTTCTTGAAAGGAAACACCGTTGGGCGTGTACATGATGGATTCCGGAGTAAAGCCAGCGTGCAAGCCAAGCAATACCTCTTCAATACTTACAGCATCTAGACCCGATCCCATTTTATTGAAAATGCGCAATATGTTGGTGTTTGTTAGTGCCTTCATGGCATAATGCAACTTCACATCCAAAGGACCAAAGGCTTTCTTCAAGCGCTTGTGTTGTTGAATGATCTTTGTTTCATCATACACATAAACCGGAGTTCCAAACTCGGTGGCGACATCTAACAACTGTGTTGCGTTCATTTCTGTTCTGTTTTTTGAGGTCGCAAAATTAGGATGTAATTACTTATTTCACAAATATTTTATTTTAACACATTTTGTTTATTATTTAACTGTACGGATTATCGCAACACTCCAACCTACAAGTACGACATAACGGAACAAAACAATGGTAGCACAGGTGTAAGTTTGCTTCATAAACAAAAACTAAAAACCATGAAAAAGCTATTATTGACTGCATTGGAAATCACACTTTATTTGGCAACCGTGATCGCTATTTTTTATTCATGTAAATGGCTCGTTGAGAATTTAGAGTCTACAATGGCCATGGCAAAATCAACACTTCAATAATTCTAACCTCATGAAACAATTTCCTATTATACTACTCGCTTTAGCTGTCGGTTCTTGTACGATAACCAAACGCCATTATCGTCCGGGTTACTTTGTACAATGGAAACATCACCATGTCCCCGAAAAATCTCACAATGAAACAATGATTCAATTGATCCCGGACACTTTGATTCGAACGGAACAAATTGAAAACAATTTGTTGGAAATGAACAATGAATTATCTATTCATGGCGAAAATCTGGAAAATCAGACCCAGCAAGAAAATCCAGAAAAGACCAACGTTAAACCGGCGCGAAAAGTCCGTGTTTCTAAGACAAACCCTGATAGGAATTTGAATCAACTACGCATCAAAAATCGGATCGCTAAAAATACTGCCAAGAATGAAAATCCAAAGGATGAACTCTATGTACGCACAAAAAATTCTCGTGTTGGTCTTACCATTCTTACCTTATTTAGCTCAGGTATTCTTGCTATCGGATTATCGCTTTTAGTACTTATCTATTTGGATTCCATGATCGCTGGAACGATAATCTTCTTACTACCAATCTATATCGGTATGCTCCTTGTTTTGAACATCAATAATCGAAAAGAAACGCGCTATAAATCCGTGAGAATGAGAAAAATCGTTTATCACCTAATTGCTCTAGCTACATGTTGTTTGGCCGTCGGTTCTGTTTATCTTACCTTATTGTTTTTCGGACTACTTTGAACCATCTCGCGGTAGTTTTGTACTTTGGAACAAATTTCTCTTTATGAAACAACTTCTCATGCTTTTGCTCCTACCGGTTTTTGCCCTGGGACAATCTACAAACGAATTGATCCTTCGTTCAGAAATCAAAAAAGTGAAACTATTTCTCACCGCTGGTGAAATGACTCATGAATCTCCACTTCAACTTAAGAAAGGAAGAAACAAGATCATCTACACCGGAATTTCGGCTTTTGCTGATCCAAACTCCATTCAATTCACGGCAAGTGGAACGTTTCGTTTGGTTTCTGTGAGCACGGAAATGGATTTCCTAGCTGCCGAACAATTCAATCCAAAGATCAAGATCCTGAAAGACTCGCTGGACTTGTTCAAAGATAAACACCAAGCTAACCAAGACCTGATGGGTGCGTACAACGCCGAATTGGCAGTTCTGAACACCAATCGTGATCTCAAAGGAGCGAATCAGAACTTAACCGTGGAACAACTCAAATTGGCTACTGAATTCTATCGCACAAAAACACTCGAACTCAATAAGAATATCTCAAAATTGCAACGCGAACAACGTATGTTGGATGAGAAAATAGCCGACACCCGTCGACAATTGACCGAATTGAACTACAACGAAAACCAACGCAGTAATCAGGTGATCATTTTGATCGATTGTGATGAAGCTGTGAAACTAGATGCTACTTTGAAATACATCGTTTCTGATTGTGGTTGGGCCGCGACTTACGATCTTTCTGCGGTGGATGTCAACCAACCCGTGCATTTGAAATACAAAGCTCAAGTATATAACAATACCGGAAATGAATGGAAGGATGTTCAGTTGACTCTTTCTACTTCGGATCCTACATTGTCTGCATCTGCACCTACTCTGAATCCGTTCTACGTGCAATATGGACAACAAATTGAACAGCAACGTCTAGGATACGTGCAAACGAAAAAGAACGACGACAATTACCGTTACGAGGTCATGAATGAAATTAACATGGCGAATCAACGTGCCTATGACAATTGGAATATCGACGAAAAAGATCAGAATCGTGGGGATAATCTGGGAGGTGTTTATCTGGAATCTGAAAAAATGGAAGTAAAGAAAGTTGCAACTGTCCAAATGAAACAGATTCAGATCTCAGAACTAAACGCAGATTTCCCGATCAAACATACCTTCAGCTGTCCGTCCGATGCCAAACCATATTTGGTAGAGATCAAAGAAATTGATATTCCGGCAACATTTACCCACATCAGTGTTCCGAAATTAGATCAAGGAGCCTTCTTATTGGCAAATATCGTTGGCTGGCAAGATTTGGATCTTGTGCCTGGACCAACGAACGTGTACTTCGGTGGAAATTATGTAGGGATGAGTGAGATCGACACGCGCACCATGAGTGATACCATGTCCTTGTCTTTTGGAAGAGACCCACGCATTCAGGTAATACGCAAATTAAAATCAGAAATGAGCGTGAAGAAAGTGAGTGGCAATACGAAACGTGACACTTACTATTACGACATTCAATTGCGCAACAACCGTTCTACACCGGTGACGATCGACGTATTCGACCAAGTTCCATTATCGAAGAACAGTGAAATCACGATCACCACAGAAACTATTGGCACGGGAGTAAAAGATGAATTGACCGGTGAGGTGAAATACAAAGTGACTTTACAACCTGGAGAATTGGTGAATTTAGAGATTGGCTACACGGTGAAATATCCGAAAAACGCTTCCGTTTCTGTAAAAACATTCCGCACAATCAGTGCACCATCTTTCTAAGAGTTGGATGAAATGAAAAAGGCTGCGATATGTTTCGCAGCCTTATTTTTGAGTTATCGTTTCTATCAGTGAGAAGCACGTTTGATAAACGTACATTCCATGATCAAATGTTTGCGTTGTTCTGTAGATTCTTTCAAGCGATCCATCAATCGTTCTACGGTTTCGATACCGATTTGTTTGATCGGTTGACGCAAAGCCGTGATAGGCGGTGCAAAATAAGCAAATGCATCACTGTCATCAAACGAGATCACACGGGCTTTCTCAGGTACTGCAATTTGCATCGCATTCATTGTCGGTGTCGCCGATCACAACCGGATTATT
>JBMLQF010000065.1:0-5549 GCA_049241705.1 Fluviicola sp.
AGTTAGTGGCGGTGCCGATTTCATGAGCTTTGATTTCTCAAATTTGAACGTAACTGACCCCAACGATCCTTACTTCGGACAGCGTTTTACGAGCACAAAACCCAATTTAGGGGCCGGGATCTATTATTACGGTGATCGTCACTTCGTAGGAATATCCTCACCGCGTTTGATCGAAGCCAAATTAAACGATGCCTCTACCCTGGTTTCCAACATCAATCAGCGACATTTCTTTTTTACAGCCGGTGGAATGATTCCATTGAATTCCGTGGTACAATTGCGGCCTTCAACTTTGATCAAATACACTCCGGATGCTCCTCTAACAATGGATTTCAACGCGTCCTTCCTTTTCTATGAAAAATTTTGGTTTGGTGCTATGTACCGCTTCCATGAATCGGTAGGTTTGAATGCCATGTTCAAGATCAAAGATAAATTTCAAGTGGGCTACGGGTATGATTTTCCGATCAATCAAATTAGAACCTACCAACAAGGTTCACATGAGATCATCCTGACCTATGATTTCAATTTCAAAAAAGCCGTTTACGCCTCACCTCGTTACTTCTAGTATGAAACTATATCTATCGATATTTCTGTTACTTGCTTGTCCGATGCTGGTTTTTGGACAGGTGAAAGCTAAAAAAGCTGATGATCATTTCAATAAATTGGAGTATTATCATGCTGCTCCGATCTACAAGGAATTGGCCAAGAAAGCCATCAAAGGAAAAGGAAATTGGGAATACGTGCGAAAAGCGGCAATTAGCTACAAACAACTGTTCCAATACAACCAGTCGCGCTATTACTACAGCAAATTGCATGAAACGAATCGGCTGACAGAAGCAGATTATGTGGAATACATCGACTTATTGCGAACGATCGGAAAATATGATGTTGCAGAGCTTTTACTACAAGATGGCTACAAAGTTTATCCGAACAACAATTTCGTAGCCTTATTAAAGGATCGAAACAAGAATTTAAGTCCACTGATGGCTGATTCTGCCATTTATTCCATCGAAGGTTTGCCGATCAACTCAGATCTGGGCGATTTCTGTCCGGCCTTTTACCAAAAAGGGATCCTGTTCATGTCGAAAAGTAAAAATGCAGGATTTCTGAATACCCGATACGGATGGGACAATTCCTATTTCATCAATATGTTGTATTCCGGATACGACCTCGACAGTTCCATGATGAAACCGGAATTGTTAAAAGATGCATTCTTTTCCAGAGCGCATGATGGACCGGTTTCATTCAGTGCAGATGGCAACTACATGGCGATCACTAAAAACACCTTGAACCGCCAAAAGGGAAATGAGATCGTCGTTTTAGCCATTTATCTTTACCGCAAGGATGGTGAAAATTGGATGCAATTGGCAGAATTTCCTTATAATAATCCGGCTTACAACGTAGGTCATGCCTGCTTTTCTGAGGATGGTAAGAAACTGTATTTTGCCAGTGAAGCTCCCGGTGGATTTGGTGGAGCGGATCTGTACGTTTCCGAGTTCAATGGTGGCAATTGGTCATCACCGGTAAATCTAGGGACGGAGATCAATACCGATCAAGATGAATTGTTCCCTTTCGTTACTGGAAACATGCTTTATTTTTCTTCCAAAGGCCATTTCGGGCTCGGAGGATTGGATGTATTCTATTGTCAACTGAATGGCACTGACAAAGCGCAAAACATGGGGTATCCTATGAATACATCCTTTGATGATTTCGGAATTATCGCGCTCCCGAATCAAAAGAATGGGTTCATCTCTTCGAATCGTGGAGACTTCATTGATCGCATTTACGAATGGAAGCGCAAAGATCCTGTAATCAAATTCGAAGGAACCTTATTTGCCAATTACACACAACCCGAGATCATCCAAAACCATTGGGTGCTTGCCACTGATTTAACAAATGGAGATAAAGACACCTTGTTTACCGATAGCTTGGGGAAATTCTATCGTGATTTTCAAGTGAATCACTCCTACTCCTTCGAAACGGCAGAATTGTATTTCAAATTGAAGGCACCACTGACAATTGAAACAACCGGGATCATTCGTGACACTACGTTGCATGGCGAATTGTATTTGGATCCATTGACCATCCTAGTGACGCTTAAAGTGGTTGAAAAAGGCACGGATAAGGAGATTCCTTATGCAAAAACCAGTGTATTCAGCTACTTGACCAACAAGGACACAGTAGTCACAACGGATAATAAAGGAATGGTCACTATTCGCGTGGATCGCTTTACCGAATATTTGGCACATGCCAGCAAACGCGGATTCGTAGACGATGAAACGAAATTTAAAACTGAGAGCCAAGGTGATAAAGTGATCGAATTGCTGCTGCAATTGCCGCAGATCAAGAAGGGCGACAAATTCAAACTGGAGAACATCTTCTACGATTACAACAAATCTACCTTGCGACCGGAAAGTACCGCTTCGTTGGATAAATTGGCCGAATTCATTTTGGAGAATAAATTGAAGATCGAGCTGTCATCCCACACCGATGCGCGTGGATCGGATACGTACAATCAAAAATTGTCTCAAGCCAGAGCCCAAAGCTGTGTCGACTATTTGATCAAAAAAGGAGTGCCAAAAGCAAATATTGTAGCGAAGGGTTATGGAGAGACGCAATTGTTGAATCGTTGCAAGAACGGTGTCACCTGCTCGGAAGAGGAACATCAGTTGAACCGTCGTACCGAGATCAAGATCTTGTAAAAAGCTCATTTGCGATTGGTACACAACATTCCTACCTTTGTGAAAAAGCAGGCATGTTCATAGAGATCAATCCATATAACATTGACAAGCGACTGATTCAACAAGTCGCAGACGTACTTCGTGCTGGCGAGATCGTCATTTTCCCGACTGATACCGTTTATGCAGTGGGTTGCGATGTTACCAATAAGAAGGCAATTGCTGAATTGGCGAAATGGAAAGACGTGAAGTTGAACAAAGCCAATTTTTCGATCATTTGTGAAGATCTAAGTCAGGTTTCTTCCTACGTAAAGCAGCTGGATCGTGTCACCTTTCGCTTGTTGAAACACCATTTACCGGGACCTTTCACATTCATTCTGGATGCAACGAACGAGGTTTCAAAACTGTTTGATGCCAGCAAGAAAGAGATTGGTATTCGTATTCCTGATAACCCGATCGTACATGCGATCGTAGAAACATTAGGAAATCCGATCGCCGTAACCTCTTTGCACGATAACGAAGACGAGATCACGGACTACTTCGTGGATCCCGCTGCCATTTATGAGCGCTATGACGACGAGGTCGGTATCATCATCGACGGAGGGCCGGGGAATTTGGAAGCTTCAACGATCGTTGACTGCACAAACGGAAGTGCAGAAATCATCAGACAAGGAGTCGGAATCATTGAGTTATGAGTGTGGTTGTGATCATCGACTGTGGTAGTAGCAAAACCTTTCGCATCGACGAAATGGTTTATGAGTTCTGCGATACACGCGTTGTTCAATTGGTTGATTTTGCACTTTCAGATCACGCTGATGCCATCGGATTCATCATTTCCGGCGCTCCGATTTTGATCACAGAAGTGGATACGAGTCCGTATTTGCAACAACTGGATTGGATCAAAACCACCAAACATCCGGTTTTCGGGATTTGTTTCGGACATCAACTAATTGGTCTGTTACATGGTGCTTTATCGAGCAGGATGAAGGAGGACCGCGACTGGCAGACCATAGAAATTCTGGTGGACTGTCCCCTATTCGACCGTTTACCGAATGAAATTCAAATGATGGAAGATCATTGTGAGGCAATCTCAATTCCTCAAAACTTTGTGCATGTCGGGGTTTCCGACGCTTGTGTAAACGAAAGCATGATGCATAAAGAACGTCCGATTTTTGGCGTTCAGTTCCATCCGGAAGTATCCGGAAACCACGGAGCTATCGTGTTTGAAAACTTTGTGAATATTTGCCTGAAACACGGGCCTGTTCCTTCTGAATAAATTGGCATTTTCGTAGTATGGTATTAAACAGAGTTTGGATCGGGATGATCATCATTGCTTTGGTGATGGGCTTTTCAAAATTGTTCTTTTGGCAAGACACCTTCATTTTGAAACGAATGATGGACGATTTGTTCAATACGGCGACAGTTGCATTCGATATTGCAATTGGCATGGTTGGAATGCTCTGTTTGTGGATGGGAATCATGAAGATTGGCGAAGATAGTGGCGCCGTGAATTTACTTTCGCGTTTTGTAAACCCCTTTTTCTCTAAGCTCTTCCCTTCCATCCCAGCGAACCACCCAGCTATGGGTTCTATCATGCTGAATTTTTCGGCCAATATGCTTGGCTTAGACAATGCAGCTACACCGAGTGGATTACGAGCGATGCAACAATTGCAAGAGTTGAACACAGAAAAAGACAAGGCATCGGATGCACAGATCATGTTCTTGGTGCTGAACGCCTCGGGTTTAACGATCATTCCGGTTAGTATTCTGGCAGCACGAGCAGCTGGAGGATCGAAAGATCCCATGTCGGTTTTTATTCCAATACTTTTAACCACCTATTTCGCAACAATTGGAGGATTGGTATTTGTGGCCATAAAGCAAAAGATCAATTTACTGCAACGAACAATTTTGTCATCGATAGGATCCATTACAGCCTTCATTTTAGGAACACTTTACTATTTGAGTAGCCATCCGGACATGATCGATCCGGTATCAAGAATTGCTAGTACCACAATCGTCTTCTTCTTTATTGGCTTTTTCGTTTTGATGTCCATTCGATCCAAGACCCAGGCTTTCGAATCCTTTGTAGAGGGAGCAAAGAATGGATTCGAAGTTGCCTTAAATATTTTACCCTTCTTAGTATCCATGTTAGCGGCTATTTCATTGTTCAAATCGTGTGGTGCCTTATTGGATCTGCTGAATGGACTGAAATGGTTATTGATGATGGGAGGAATAAAAGCAATCGAATTCATTGATGCGCTTCCAGTCATGCTCATGAAGCCATTTTCCGGTTCCGGTGCTCGTGGATTGATGATCGACAACATGAAAGCTTTTGGTCCCGATTCATTTGTAAGTAATCTTTCTGCAACGTTCCAAGGAAGTACCGAAACCACTTTTTATGTCTTATCTGTTTATTTCGGATCAGTAAAGATTAAAAATTCGCGTTATGCGGCTACCGCAGGATTGTTCTGTGATCTGGTTGGAGCTGTTGCCGCGATCATTATTGCATATATCTTTTTTACCTAGAACATGAGTTGGTTGAAGAAACTATTTGCAAAAGACGCCGAGGTGGAGGGCGTAAAACAGGTGAAAGCCGATGTTTCACGCGCGCAATTGGATTATCCGCCCAAGATCATGCTAGCATGGATCAAAACGCTCGAAGGACACAAAGACCTTGGTTTGTGGCTACTCGATAACGGTTATCCCGAAATTTATCATACCACACAAGCCATCTTGTTAAAAGAAGAAGCCCGCAACTGGTTAACAAACAATGGTTTTCCACATCTAATGGCAATGGTAAATGCCGCAGAAGGAAACGAACATGCGCAACGCTGGCTTCAGCTGCATGGTTTCGAAGTGCTTTATCAAGTAGCC
>JBMLQF010000066.1:0-3041 GCA_049241705.1 Fluviicola sp.
TCCAATCCACTGTCATCTAAATTGTACATGATCTCGAAATCATCGAAATAGAAACCATCTGCGCGTACACCTCCGTCTGATTTAAAGAAGAAACGCATCTTGATGGTTTCGCCAATGTAATCACTCAGACTGATCTCTTCCAATACCCATGAGGTTTGAGTTCCATCATACAAAGGTTGACCAACGGGTTGAGGGGAGCTATTACCATTATTGGTGTAAAGTCCGCATTGACTGATCCATGTTGTGCCATTATCGATAGAAACTTGGAATTGGGTATAGTCGTAATCGTTTTCAATATCCCATTTTGCCCAGAATTTAACCCCTGCAGATGTAGCATTCGTCAAATCGATTGATTGATTCAACGTGTATGTTCTTGTTACGTTGTTGTTGTACTGTCCACTTGGACTTTCTGTAAAAGAACTACTTGGTGAAACAAAAGTACTTGTCGTAGTAGCCCAGTTTCCAGTCCAGTTTGCGTTTGTATTGGCTTCATCTAAGAATTGAGAAGTGGCCGCACCAAACGTTTTAGTGATCGTGTCTTTACGGATCCACAAACCATTATCCGTGTTCAGTACATATTTGATCACATCTCCAAATTGAATTGCTGGATCTAAAGTATAAGTAATTGCACCATTTGCATTTGCCATGACAGCAAGATCGTGCGTTACACCTGTTCCCACGGATTGAATACCAAGAAGGGGAGTGATTGTTACTGTAACAGGGCCGTTTTCAATTCCCAGTCTATTTGCATTGTGGTTGAAATTTCCTGTCATGTTAACTACCGTAGTTGGATCTGTATCCTCTACAACATAATATTTGTGTGTCAAGTGAGCCAAGATCAAATTTGGGAATACCATTTCCTGACAAATACCTGTGATTTGGTTACTTGCTGGCCAAAAACCTCCAGCTGTGTTACTCACTTCCGGAGTCATTGCGAAGATCTTAGGTTTTACTGAGATATCTTCTTTATACATGTAATCGTCAGAATCACCTGAAGCAGGGTATAGGTCTGAACTCTTAATATTGTCGTAGCCATTATACTTAACCATGTGCTCGGTGAATGCCTGGAAGTAATCGTGGTCTTCAGCAAATTCGGCTGTGGTTGTTCCAATTGGATGAAGTAATTCACTCGCATAAGTATGTGCGTTGAAAGCAAATTGAAAGTCACGATTTTCACAGAACCACTTTATAGCTTGAGTTTCCGGTTCTGAAAACGCACCAGTTCCAGGATAGGTATCACTTGTTTGGGTAAAGCTGACACCTGTTGTTCCCCATCCGTAAGAGTAGTTTCTGTTCAGATCGACCCCATAACTTCCTCCACTATTCAATTTTCTATTCTTACGCCACATACCGCCTCCGTTCGGATCAGTAGTTTCATTGTAAATGTATCCGTCCGGATTGATCATGGGAACGAAATACAATTCCGTGTTATCAAGCAAATACTGAATTTCTTCACTGGTAGCATAATTCTCTAATAAGTACCACATGTAGAAGATCACTTCTGAAAGAGAATTGGGTTCCCGTGCATGGTGGATGGCAGTATAAAGTACTTCTGGTTCTGCTTCATCTGTTGCAGGATTATCACTCATGCGCATCCAATAAAGAGGTCTGTTCTGATGTGTGAGGAACGTGGAGATCGGTTCTCGTGCAGTGATCAGATTTGGATATTGAGCAGCCATGGCATCAATTTCATCCAAGAATTCTTGATAAGTATAGAATCCGCCCATGGATCCTAAATTGAAGTTAGTCGGCACCTCCGGTACGAAAGCACCACCACCTGCTCCTCCTGAACAAGAGGCATTTTTTTCAGTTCCAGTTGATACTTCTTTGTTTTGTGCTACATAATACGCTTTCACATCGGGAATAAGGATTTCAACTGTGAAGCCGGCATTACGCATTTGCTCAATTTCCTGATCGGAGAAATCAGAGATAAAAAAGGTTTCACGTTTTACAGTACCATGGTCAACCGCAATTCCCATTTCGGCTAATTGCTGCAGGCCTCTTGAATCTGTTAGGATTTTAGCTCTTGAATACTGCTGTGAGAACGAAAAACCACTGCATAACAAGAATGCAGATAGGAGTAGTTTTTTCATATATAGTTCTATAGTTCGCCTAAATTTAGCCAAAACAAGTTACAACTACAAAGAAAAAAATGTGTTTTACTTTTTCCACTCAAAAGAGTCGAACAGCTTGATCAAGTCTTGTTTTAAATAATCTAAGCTTGGTCGCAATGAATCGTAATTTGGTCGACAATTCATTAAAACTTCCCCACGTACAAAATGATTGACAGAATCGGTTAGATAAAATTGAAAATTTGTTGCTACGTTTCCTTGGAATTCAAAAAAGGTTCCGTAAACTTTTCGCTTGTTATCAATGATCTGTTTATCTACAATTCGATCTGCTTTCATCTGATGCTCATCTACTTTGTCATTTGACAGGTTGATGTAGCGCACAAGTGTATCTCGATTCGCAAGTGGGAAGTAATTTACGTACAAGGTTCCATTTAGAGGTCCTAAATTCACTTCTAAATGATCAGTCACAACACTTCCGAAAAGCACCGGCTTGACGATGTAACTTTTTGAAAAATCACAGGTGAAGTGGCTGTGATCTTTAAAGGTAGAATAAGCGTGTTCCGGCAGATCCGTACGTAAGAAAGTCGGAGGTTTAGGGATGGTCAACTCGTCTTCGCCACAAGAACTCAGAACGGTAGTGAATAAACCAGCTAGAATAATACCTGAAATGATTCTCATGAACGTAGTTTAAAATGGTAAATCATCTTCTTCCATAGTTCCCAAATTCATCGGAGATGGAGGGGTTGGAGGAGTGTTTACTGGATACGGAGCCTGAGTTCCTGTTTGCATTTCCGGATTTTGATCCCCTTTTGGAGTTAGCAAAGTCATTTCATCAGCCAATACCTCTGTTGTATAGCGGGTATTCCCATCTTTATCGGTCCAGGATCGATTCTTTAATTTTCCTTCGATGTAAACCTTAGTTCCTTTGCGGGCATATTTTTCAGCAATTTCAGCCAAGCCTCTCCAAAG
>JBMLQF010000067.1:0-27171 GCA_049241705.1 Fluviicola sp.
TTGAAAAGCTAAGTTGGCATCCTGACTGGAAGTTGTTTAGTGAGGTCAATTGAACCCGACTATCTGATTTGGCTGACTCTAACTTTCTGTTTATCCCAAGATAAATTTTCTCGTGTATAATCGTCAAACAAACAACAAACGCTCTTAGTTTATGATGAAAATAAAACAAAAAAAGAGCGCTTTGTTAAGCGCTCTTCTGTATAAGTGATTGATTATCACATTTTTTTCGGTACTTGAATGCCAAGTAATCCCATTCCTTGTTTTACTGTTCGGGCAACAACTGAACTCAATGCTAAGCGCATATTGCGTGTATCCTGATCACTTTCGTTGAGGATGGTCACTTGTTGGTAGAACTGGTTGTATGACTTCACCAATTCGTACAAATAATTAGCAAGATGAGATGGGGCATATTCTTTTGCCGCTGTATCGATCGTATGCGGGAATTGTTCCAACAGTTTAATCAATTCTTGTTCCCACTCATTGGTTTGTGCTTTCCCCCAGCTTCCAATCTGTCCGCCTTTTTCTAATAACGTGCAGATTCGCGCATGGGTATATTGGATGAAAGGTCCGGTATGTCCGTTCAATTCGATCGACTCGTGTGGGTTGAAAACAATACGCTTTTTTGGGTCAACTTTCAATAGGAAGTATTTCAGTCCACCCATTCCAATAGTTTCGTAAAGGTTTTCTTTTTCTTGCTCAGAAAGTTGTTCGATCTGACCGCGTTCTTGGGTCATTTCGCGAGCAGTTTCAACGATATCTTCCATCAGATCATCTGCATCAACTACAGTTCCTTCACGTGACTTCATTCGTCCCATTCCTTTTGGTAGTTCTACCATGCCGTAAGACAAATGGTAACATGCGTCGGCCCATGCATATCCCATCTTTTTCAAGATCAGGAACAATACTTTGAAATGATAATCTTGTTCGTTTCCAACTGTGTAGATCAATCCGGATAATTGTGGATAATCCTTGATTCGGTCTACAGCTGTGCCAACATCTTGCGTCATGTAAACAGAGGTGCCATCTGAACGCAAAAGCAATTTATGATCTAAACCTTCGTCCGTAAGATCGATCCATACAGATCCATCTTCTTTTTGATAGAAAACGCCTTTTTTCAGTCCTTCTTGTACGATGTCTTTACCCAAAATGTAGGTTTCGGATTCATAATACAAGCGGTCAAAGTCAACGCCCATTCGCTTATAGGTACTTTCAAAGCCGTCATAAACCCAACCGTTCATGGTGGTCCAAAGTAAGTAAACTTCCGGATCACGACCTTCCCAACGTACCAACAAGTCTTTTGCTTCGCGCAAGATCGCTGTTTCGTTTTTTGCGAGGTCTTTGATTTTATCGTCGATGGCCGCTATTGCCTTTTCGTCTTTACCTGATTTCGCTGCGTTTAACTCGTTGTATTTGTCCAGGGCTGTTTGACTATATCCTTCAAAATTTTCGGTTTCCCAATCTGCTAATACGCTTTTTGTTTCAGCCGAAAAATATTTATCGAATTCTACGTAGTATTTTCCAACCAATTTATCACCCTTCATTCCAGTATTCGCTGGAGTTTCACGTTCACCTGCCGCATTCAGAGGCGAATATTTCATCCATGCCAACATGCTTTTACAGATGTGGATCCCGCGATCGTTGATGATCTGTGTCTTGATCACTTCATGTCCATTGGCTTTCAAGATCTCAGCCACACTGTAACCAAGGAAATTATTACGCAAGTGCCCCAAGTGCAATGGCTTGTTAGTGTTCGGTGAAGAATACTCTACCATGATAGCAGGCTTGGAATTGGGTACTGCAAAACCAAAATGCACGTTGTTCTCAATGGAGGCTAAAGCATCAATCCAATAAGTCTCCGGGTAGCTTACGTTTAAGAATCCACCCACCACGTCAAAATCAGCGATCAATTGAAGCTCATCCCGCAATAAAGCACCCAGCCGTGTTCCAATTTCTTGCGGAGCTTTACCAGCAAGTTTCAAAAAGGGAAAAAGTACGATGGTAATGTCGCCTTTGAACTCTTTTTTAGTTTTTTGGAATTGCACCATCGATTCTGAGATCTCAGCACCGAAAAGTGTATAAAAGTGGGTTGTTAATGCTTGCTTTATTGCTGCTTCCATTGATTAATTTGAAGTTAATGCGTGTGTTACTTGTTCCAAGATTTCGAACGTGTGTTCCGCCATGGCGTTGCATTTGTTGTCCAAACATGGGTTGACTTCAACAAACTCCATGCACACGGTACGTTGATCTCGGGCCAGCAAAGTTAATATTTCTACGGCTTCTTCAGGGGTAAGTCCATTTCCTACCGGAGTTCCTGTACCAAACGAGGTCAATTGAGGATCCATGGAGTCAACATCAAAAGAAATGTATAAGATGTCACATTCCTTCAACTGCTCCAGACAATCGCTTACAATTGCAGCGGCCCCTTTTTTTCGAACTTCTTCTACGGTGTGGTTTGTGATGTTCAAGCGGTCCAATAAGAAATCTTCTTCCGGTTCTGTATCTCGAACTGCAATAAAAACGAGGTCTTCCGGTTTGATCTTTGGAAAGATCCCGTAAGCATTTTTTAATCCGTTCCAAGCTTCGATGGTGTGCGCATCCAAATCGTTTCGAGCTTGTTCTGTATTATCCGCCCCAATGCAGATCGCAAGTGGCATTCCGTGCATATTCCCAGAAGGGGTGGTGTAAGGGGAGTGAAGATCGCCATGAGCATCGATCCAAATCACACCCAATCTTTTGTCTGTATAATGCGCTTTGATACCCGCTATTGTACCAGCAGCTGAACCGTGATCCCCTGCAATGACTACAGGCATTTTGTTATTGTTTAAAAGGGTCACAACGGTGTCGGCAACGGCATGGAATACTTGTGAGAAACCATCAATTCGTTTAGCGTATGGCGTGTTTGTCGGTTGGTCAATCAGGTGGTTGAAATCTGGTAAAGGATGCAGAGGGATCTTTCCGAAAAAGGAGTTGTTGTTTTTGCGTGCGGCTGACATGATTGCACCTGGACCAAGGGATGCTCCCCTTGTTCCTGCTGTTAATTCTGATGTGTTAATGATGATCTCAAGGTTCCTATACATAAATAGATTTTAACAAAGCAAAAATATCATTTGCAGGGCGCTTTGCCAAAAAGAGTTTCCCACGAAACGGAAACCTTTTCCACATTATGTCGTAACAGAAGCGTTTTTAATTGACTGCGATTTACATGAAATCAATTTTAGCTTTTCTCCTCTTGTGCGGTATCGTCTTAATGGCGTCTTGCTCGAATAAGCCAGTTACAGAGGGTAGAATCGTTTATTCTATTGAATATCCGGAACAGAAGGATAACTTTTTTCTGTATAGCATTTTACCAAAAGAAATGGAGATGAACTTTAAAGATGGGAAAATCAGTAGTACCATTCAAAAAGCAAATCTGCGTTTCTCGCAATACGTGGATTGTAACAATCGCACATTTTCGACTTATTTTGAATACGGATCGGATCAATTCCATGCGGTTTTTTCAGTCGATGAGGTGAATGAGCTTGTAAATAGTCAGGACACTTATCGCATTGAATGGTCGAAAGAAGAAGATACGATTGCAGGATATGATGTAAAAAAAGCAGTTGCGATAAGCAAAACAGATCCAAATGACAAGATCGAGTTGTGGTATACAAATCAGATTAGCTTGCCAAATGCAAATTGGTACAATCCGTTTAAAGAAGTAAAAGGAACCTTGTTGGCTTATGCGATTGATCGCTACGGGATCAGAATGGTCTTTCGTGCGAAATTAGTGGAAGAAAAGGAAGTGGATGCCGCATTGTTAGAACCCTTGATCAAAGGAAAAGCGATCAATTATGCCGCGTTCAATTCCAAAATGAATGACCTGTTTAAAACGTTTGAATGAGATTAGTTGTCGGATTTCTATTTTGTGTTTCGTGTTTAATTACTCCTGTTTTGTGGGGTCAAAAAACGATCCAGGGAGTGTTTACATACAACGCAACGATCAATTTTCCACAGTCTGATTCTATGTATAAAAGTTGGAAGATGGTGGTGTTCACCAACGACACGATTGTTCGTGTTGAAACTGAAACCGATTATTTTGGGAATCAGGTCTATATCCGCCATATGTCCCTGAAAAAAGCGTATTTACTCATCGAGGCAAACGGTCAGAAATATGCCATTCAAACAGATTTGGTAAAACAAGACTCTCTGACATCAAAGAAACCGTCTTACACCGTTCAAAAGAAATCAGGAGGTAAAAAGATTGCTGGAATTCGTTGTAAGCGTTACTACATCTATGAAACAGATCTGAAAATAGGATACGATGCCTATTTTGCCAAAAAGATCTCCAATAAGTATCTCGAATTCTTCACAGATGTGCCCGGATTGGGATTGGATTTTTACCGTCCGTCGGAAATGGGATTGGTGCATTATCAGCTGGAATCATTTGTTTCAGGTGCTCAAAATCGCGATCTCTTTGGGATTCCATCCGACTACAAACGCGTTACATTTGATCAGTTCATGAGTGAATTGAATCCGCAGTGATCGTTAGACATTTGAAGGAAAGATCTTAACTAACAATATGCTGTTTATACTTCTCGGTTAGTCGCACGGAATCGCGCGTGCGATGAAACTATCTTCGTAGGATAGTTCAGGAGAAATGGCATTGGAGAACGAATACCGCGTAAAAGGAGCAGACGAAGAGTTTGCTGAAAAGCCGGGAAAGGCGAAACAAAAGGAATCTCGCGTCAAATCAGATGCGCCGCTAGAGGCAAAAAAAATGGTTGGAGGTTTGTTTCAGCGTTTTGATAAAAAACGTACGAAGACAATTCTCGGAATCAGTTTGGTGCTTTTCTCATGTTTTACTTTTCTTTCATCCGTTTCTTATTTCTTTACCTGGACCGCCGATCAGGACCGTGTTCTGAATACCACCTTATTCGGTTTTTTGTTTGATGACAATCCTGAGCCAGTTGCTAACTGGTTAGGTAAGTTCGGTGCGTGGATGGCTCATTTGTTCATGTATCGTTGGTTTGGATTATCCTCATTTGCGATTTCTTTTGTGCTCTTTTTGATCGGGTTTAAATGGATGTTGAACATTCGTTTATTGCCACTTAAAAGATCATTCGCTGTGGCGAGTTTGTTCATGGTGTGGAGTTCAATTTTCCTGGGGTATTTCGTGGAACAGATCGACTTTTTAGGCGGTACATTTGGTTTTGCAATAAATACGTGGTTGCGTTTATCGATCGGAAGCTTTGGTGCATTTGTAGTTATACTCGCATTGCTTTGGGTGGTTTTGGTAGTCTTGTTCAATGCAGATATTGGAGCTTGGTTTGCGAACTTCAGAAATGGAGCTGACTATTTCAAAGAAGAGGAGGAGCCCACGCCTGTTGCAGAAAATGTCATGAATGATTTTCATGTTGTGAACACTATTCGCGATGAAGAAATTCAAAAAGAAGCAGAAAAAGTAGAGGTCGATTTCGATGAGGAAGAAGAGTCGCTTTTGGAATTGGATGATGAAGCCGATAGTTTTATTGTAATCCAAAAAGGAGCCGAGAAAGAAGGTGATGATGCTTTGGAAATGGAGATCAATGAGGCGATCTCAGATGTTCAAGTTGTTCCGGTGATGAATGATTTGCCAGATTCTGACGAATTCTCAGTTTCGATTGCTGAAAGTGAATCTCAGATCTCTGAGGATGAGTTTGATTCGATCCGTCAAGAATACGGGGATTATGATCCTACCCTGGAGCTTTCCGGATATTTATTACCTCCGATCGACCTATTGAAAGAATACGGAAATGGGCAGGTATCTGTGAACAAACAGGAGTTGGAAGACAACAAGAATAGAATTGTCGAAACGCTTTCTCATTATAAGATCGATATTGCGAAGATCAAAGCTACTGTAGGTCCTACGGTTACTTTATACGAAATCGTTCCTGCTCCTGGTGTACGAATTTCGAAGATCAAGAATTTGGAGGATGATATTGCCTTGAGTCTATCGGCTTTAGGGATTCGTATCATTGCGCCAATCCCTGGAAAAGGAACTATTGGTATCGAGGTTCCGAATAGTAAGCCGGATATGGTGTCTATGCGCTCGTTGATCGCTTCGGAGAAATTCCAAAATAGCGACTTTGAATTGCCGATTGTGATGGGTAAAACCATTACGAATGAAACTTATGCTTTCGATTTGACCAAAGCACCACACTTGTTGGTAGCTGGAGCAACAGGGCAGGGTAAATCAGTTGGTTTGAACGCCATCTTGGTTTCGATGCTCTACAAGAAACACCCGGCTCAAGTTAAGTTTGTCTTAGTTGACCCGAAGAAGGTGGAATTGACACTTTACAACCGCATTGAGCGTCATTTCTTAGCGAAACTACCCGGAGAAGAAGATGCGATCATCACGGATACTTCTAAAGTGGTGAATACCTTGAATTCCTTGTGTATTGAAATGGATCAGCGCTATGAGTTGTTGAAAGAAGCCCAGGTTCGTACGATTAAAGAATACAATGCGAAATTCATCGCACGCCGTTTGAATCCTGAAAAAGGACACCGCTATTTGCCTTATATCGTTGTCTTGATCGATGAGTTTGCAGATTTGATTATGACAGCAGGAAAAGAGGTAGAGCATCCGATCGCGCGTTTGGCTCAGCTTGCACGTGCTATTGGAATTCACTTGATCGTAGCTACTCAGCGACCTTCTGTGAACGTGATCACCGGTATGATCAAAGCGAACTTCCCAGCTCGTATTGCGTTCCGCGTATTGTCAAAGATCGACTCGCGTACAATTTTGGATAGTTCTGGTGCCGACCAGTTAATTGGTCGCGGAGACATGTTGATTTCTTTGGGTCAAGATCTGATCCGTGTTCAATGTGGATTTGCAGATACTCCGGAAGTAGAAAGCATTTGTCAATTCATCGGTGAACAACGAGCTTATCCGGATGCGATGCTGCTTCCTGAATACGTTGGCGCTGAAGGTGGGGAAGATCGAGATGTTGACTTGGACGATATCGATCCAATGTTTGCGGATGCAGCCAGAATTGTCGTGATCAATCAACAAGGTTCGGCTTCACTTCTCCAGAGAAAATTGAAATTGGGCTACAACCGAGCCGGACGAATTGTAGATCAATTGGAAGGGTACGGAATCATTGGTGCCTTCCAGGGTTCTAAGGCTAGAGAGGTCTTATTCAGCGATGTGGAGAGCTTAGAAGAATACTTGCGAGCAAAAGGAATCGTTTAAACGAATAAATATTCTTATTCCGCATTTCAATTTGGCACAATTTCTGATATTTGCACGGAAATTAAAAACAAGATGAAATACATTGTTCTACTGTTTGGCTTGATGATGGCTTTGGGCACTCAGGCACAAGATGCAAAAGCTCAAGCAATTCTCGATAAGGTTTCGGCGAAGATCAAAGCAAACAAAACATTCTACGTAGAGTTTACTGCTACTGTTAAGAATTCAGGAAACGGAACCAGCACTACTGAAACTGGTAAAGGTTGGGTTAAAGGAGAGAAATTTTCTGCAACATACGGTGATAACGCAATCATTTCAAATGGTGTGAAAACGTGGACCATCGTGAAAGCTGAGAAAACAGTCTATGAGACGGATGCGGATGATGACGATGCAGAGTCCATGAATCCGAAAAAACTGATGACGATCTGGGAAACAGGATTCAAAAACAAATACGAGAAAGAGGAGACCTTGAATGGGGAGAAAGTTCACGTGATCTATTTGTATCCTAAAAATGCAAAAACTGCAAGCTATCACACGATCATTTTGTACATCGCTAAATCGGATAACGAATTGAAAAAAGCGGTAATGAAAGCGAAAGATGGTACAGTAATGACTTATACACTTACAAAGTTTACGTCAAATCCAGCTGTTGAAGATTCGAAGTTTGTTTTTGACATCAAGAAATACCCAGGCTATACCTTGGTGAAGGATTAAAATCAAAAGATCAATTAAAAAAAGCCTCCAAATACTTGGAGGCTTTTTAGTTGATATAAATTTTTAGAACTCGAATAGTTCAACCAAAGCTTGCTTGAAGCGTTCCAATGGTAAGAATTGTTGTTCCAATGGTACTGCAAAAGGAACCGGAGTGTCGAGAGACGCAATACGTTTAACCGGAGCGTCAAGAGCATCGAAACAATTTTCATTGATCAAAGCAGCGATCTCACCGCCAATTCCACCGGTCATACAATCTTCATGGAACACCAATACTTTTCCTGTATTGCGAACAGATTCGTAAATTGTTTCTGTGTCTAACGGTAAAAGTGTACGAAGGTCAATAAGGTCAGCGCTGATCTCAGGATGTTGATCCAAAACCTCCATAGCCCAATGCACACCTAATCCATAAGTAATGATCGTTAGATCTTCTCCACGACGCACGTAACCAGCTTTTCCGATCTCAGCTGTGAAGTAATCATCATGTACATCTTCGCGGATACTTCTATATAGGAACTTATGTTCGAAGAACATTACCGGATTCGGATCTTCAATTGCGGCATTCAACAACCCTTTTGCGTCATTTGGGAAAGCCGGATAAACTACCTTCAATCCTGGCGTATGGAAGAACCAAGCTTCGTTACTTTGACTATGGAATGGTCCTGCTGCTGTATTAGCTCCTGTAGGCATACGCACAACAACATCCGCATTTTGTCCCCAACGCCAATGGATCTTAGCCAGGTTGTTGATGATCTGGTTGAATCCACAAGTCACGAAATCCGCAAATTGCATTTCAACAACCGCTTTCATGCCAGAGATAGATAATCCAAGACCTGTACCAACGATCGCTGATTCACACAAAGGAGTATTGCGAACGCGGTCTTTACCGAATTGATCTACAAATCCTTCTGTTACTTTAAATACACCTCCGTATTCCGCAACGTCTTGTCCCATGATCACCAATTCAGGATATTTCTCCATGGATTGGCGCAAAGCATCTGAAATGGCATCAATGAATCGTTTTTCAGTTTTTGCATCTGAAGCTGGAGCTCTCACTTCTTGTTTGAAAGGAGCGTACACATCACTCAGTTCTGTTTCCAAAGATGCGGTAACCGGACCTTCAGCGAAAGCGATATCTAACCCTGCTTGAATTTCACCTTTGATCTCAGCATAAATTGCTTCTTTCAATCCTGCGTCTAGAATTCCTTCTTCTTCCAGGAATAATTCAAAGTTCAAAACAGGATCTTTTTTCACCCATTCGTCTTGCAAGCCTTCCGGATAATATTTTGTTCCTGATGCCTCCTCGTGACCACGCATACGGAATGTCATACACTCCAACAAGAATGGACGCGGCTTCGTGCGAATTGAGTTAGCGATCTTTCGAATGGTAGAAATTACTTCCAAGATGTTGTTTCCATCCACTTGGAAAGCATCCATTCCGTATCCAATTCCTTTATCGATAAATTGTTTGCAGCGGAATTGTTCGTTGCTTGGAGTGGATAGTCCCCAGCAGTTGTTTTCAATGGCGAAAATTACTGGAAGTTCCCATACTGCGGCTACATTTAGGGATTCGTGAAAATCTCCTTCAGAGGCACCACCATCACCAGTGAATACGATCGTTGCCTGTTCATTCTTTTTCAACTTGTTCGCTAGTGCGATCCCATCTGCAATTCCTAATTGAGGTCCGAGATGAGAGATCATTCCAACAATGTTGTAATCTTTGGCTCCGAAGTGGAAAGAGCGGTCACGACCTTTCGTGAATCCCGACATTTTTCCTTGGAATTGCGCAAACAATCTGTTTAGGGGAATACCACGGGTGGTGAATACACCAAGGTTTCGGTGCATTGGCAAAATGAATTCTTCTTGCTTCATTGCGTAGGCGGCACCAACAGAAATACCTTCTTGTCCCCATCCTGAAAACCATTTAGAGATCTTTCCCTGACGAAGCAGGATCAACATTTTTTCTTCGATTAATCGTGGTTTTAGAATGGCGCGATAAATAGCGATCAATTCGTCGTTGCTAAATCCTTCTTTGTTGTACGTGATTGTACGCTTCGCAAGTGTGGCTTCCATAATCCAATTTTGTGTTGCGAATTTACCATTTATACTCGAAATGTGAAATTCAAAACAAAACTTATATCGTTTACTGCATCACTAGTTCTAAACAGATTTAGCAATAGTGATTGGCTTTTAAAGTATTGTTTACTAATTATTTAGTAATGAAAAATCAGGTGATTTTTTGTGTTTCGCATTATTCCGCCTTACTTTTGTACAACTGCTTTATAGACATGAAAAAACTAAAGATAACTTCTGCTATTCTTTTGTTGGCTGCTACTGCGTATTCACAAGGGAGATTGGTAATTAATGACAATGCTTTCGTCGTTATTGACAACAGTGCCAAAGTGGTTGTTGAGAATAGTGCCGCAAACGGGGTAACAACGCTCGGAACGGGTGCGAATATTGTTACTGAAAGTGAATTCGATCAAGTGATTTGGAATGTAGGGACCTCAACAGGAAACTACGTTATGCCATTCACCTCTCAAGGAACATTCACGAAGATCCCCTTTTCAGCAAATATTACAGGTGCAGGAGTTGGAGTGGGGCGTATTGCTTTTTCTACCTATCCTGGTCCGACGTGGGATAACAATACCTATCGTCCGTCGGATGTAACACATATGTTCGATTACAATACCAATTCCGTGAATAATTCAGATCACGTAATCGATCGTTTTTGGATTATTGATGCATTGGGTTACGGTACTAAGCCTTCCGCAACGTTTCAATTTACCTATAGAGATGTGGAGCACACACAAGTGGGGAACAATATTGTTGAAGCAAGCTTAGGTGCACAACGTTTCCATCCGGGACCTAATGTTTGGGGGGATTATTTACCTCAAGGAGTGACAAATGTGGCTTTGAATACGACTTCTGCAGTCCCCGTGTCATCAGCAAATTTCTTCCGTAGTTGGACCTTAAGTGAAACTACGAATCCATTGGCTGTTGAGTTGGCATATTATAAAAGTGTTTGTGATAAAGCAGGAGTGTTATTAGAATGGAAGACTTTGACGGAGTCAGAGGTGGATCATTTTGATTTGTACCATGTGGATATCAATGCAACGAGAACCCTACTTACCCAAGTGCCTGCTCAAAATATCCCAAATTCAACATATTCGTACCATTCCAGTCAATTTAGAGATGGCATCTTTGAATTGGTGGAAGTTTCACAGGATGGACAAGAAACCACCAAAGGACAGTTGTCGGCAAATTGTTTGTCGACTGCAAATTGGATTCATTTCGATCCAGCGGGACAATCATTGATCTTAGGAATCAGCAGCGGCCAAGATGAGTTACTGCCATTGAAGTTGTATGATGCTGCAGGTAAGTTGGTGTTTGTTCAAGATATTCAAGTACATGAAGGGATGAACCAGGTAGTTCTTCCTTTACAAACAATAAGTAATGGGATGTATCAGTTGATCTCTGATTCTGTTCAAAATCCATTCCGCATGAAATTCGCAATCTATTAATCGCAATAAACTACATTGAAAATGAAACATATATTTCTCCTAGTAAGTACATTGATTGGCACACAAGTTTTTGCTCAGAACGTAGGTATCAATGCCACGGGTGCTGCGCCGGTTAGTTCTGCAGCTCTTGATGTTGATAATGCCAACAAAGGAATTCTAATTCCTCGTGTGGCACTTACAACTACTGCTGCATTTGCTCCTGTAACTGGAACAGCAACGACTTCTCTATTAGTATACAATACGGCAACAGCAGGTGCTGGAGCCACAGCCGTAACCCCTGGTTATTATTATTGGGATGGTGCACAATGGGTTCGTATGATTGGTGGTACAAATAGCTACTGGCGAGTTGGAACATCCGCTGCGGATGTAAACCAAAATGGTGCTACTAGATTTATTGGTACAACAACCAATGATCATATGGATTATGTAACAAATGGTGTTGTGAGAGGTCGTTTTTCAAACTTAGGTGAATTTTTCGTTGGAACAACTACGACTGCATTGCCAGGTGACTTAATGAATGGTGTTGGTAATGCGACCTTTCCATGGGCGGTAAATGGGTATACAAGCTTTAACGGTGGAGGTGTTTTTGGCTCGGTTCAAGCTGGTAGTACTGCTTTTTCTGCAATTGAAGGTTCTTATTCTGGAACCGGTGCAGGAGGCGGTGTTTTCGGGAATTACATTGGAGCAGCTGGTGCTGGAACCACTCCGACTGGAGTTATTGGAAATTCGAATCCGTCAGTGGCGGGAAACACGCGAATTGGTGTTCGTGGTGATTACGGTGCCGCTCATTTTGGAATCGGTGTGATTGGGATTGGTTTTGGTGGCGGAATTCCTACAGGAAATTTTGATTTTGGTGTGGTAGGATGGAGAGCGAATAACGCAAATTTCTCTGGCTACTTTAATGGAAATCACGTTATTGCCAATGGTACAAAGTCTGCATCTGTTGGAACCAGCAAAGGAAACCAATTGCTCTATGTTGTTGAAAGCCCAGAAGTTTGGTTTGAAGAAATCGGAAATGCTCAGCTTATAAATGGTCGTGCCGTTGTAAATATTGATCCATTGTTTTTAGAAACAATATTAGTTGATGAAAAGCATCCAATGGAAGTCTTTATACAAGTTCAAGGAGAGTGTAATGATGTTTATGTTGTTCCTGGAACTACGAGTTTTGAAGTAGTTGAAAAAGGTGGTGGAACATCAAATGTCAAATTCTCTTATCGTGTTATGGCAAAACGTTTACATTTTGCTGATCATCGTTTTGGAAGTGACCCAGTATGGGGTCCTGGAGATACCCGTAAGTATAATTCAGATGCTATTCCGAGACCAATTGATTATAATGAGGGTCTTGAACTAGATAAAAAGTTAAGAGAGAATCCTGAGCCGGTTAATTATCCACCAACAATTTTGATGGGACCAAGTATTGAACAAAAGGCTAAAGTTTCAGTTGTTGAATAAGGCTGTTCAAGTTTTATTAAAAAATCCCAGTCAATGATTTGACTGGGATTTTTTAATAAGGAGATTTTCTTCTGATTACCAAGATAGAATTATAACTAAATTTTTTCAATTCAGTTTTGTCTTCGTATTCTCTTATTTGCTAACGACGTAAAAAAAGGTTATCCAATAAAGAATAACCCTTTCAAAAGTTTGAATTTAGTTTATACCAATCCTTGGTCGATCATTGCATCAGCAACTTTTACGAAACCTGCGACGTTAGCGCCTTTTACGTAATCGATAGTACCGTCTGCTTGTTTTCCATATTTCACACATGCTTCATGGATTGAAACCATGATACCATGCAAGCGCGCATCTACTTCTTCAGCTGTCCAGCTCAAACGCAACGAGTTTTGTGACATTTCCAAACCGGAAGTTGCAACACCACCAGCATTAGAAGCTTTTCCTGGAGCAAACAATACTTTCGCGTTTTGGAAGTTGGTGATGGCTTCTGGAGTAGAAGGCATGTTAGCACCTTCAGCTACACACATAACGCCATTCGCGATCAATGCCGCAGCTTCTTCACCGTTCAATTCGTTTTGGGTAGCACATGGCAAAGCAATATCTACTTTCACTTCCCATGGACGTTTTCCAGCTACGAATTTCGCATTCGGGTATTGTTTGGTGTATTCTTCGATTCGTCCACGTTTTACGTTCTTCAATTCCATAACGAACGCCAATTTAGCGGCATCAATTCCGTCTGCGTCATAGATATAACCAGCAGAGTCAGAAAGTGTAACCACTTTAGCACCTAATTGCGTTGCTTTCTCACAAGCATATTGTGCAACGTTTCCTGATCCAGAAACTGCTACAGTTTTCCCTTGGAAAGAATCACCTTTTGTAGCCAACATTTCTTTTGCAAAATATACACAGCCGTACCCAGTTGCCTCAGGACGGATCAAGGATCCTCCCCAATTGCGACCTTTTCCAGTCAATACACCTGTAAATTCATTACGCAAACGCTTGTACTGACCAAACATATATCCAATCTCACGACCACCTACACCGATATCTCCGGCTGGTACGTCTGTATCTGCTCCGATGTGGCGAGCTAATTCAGTCATGAATGATTGACAGAATTTCATCACTTCATTGTCTGACTTTCCTTTAGGATCAAAATCAGAACCACCTTTTCCACCGCCCATTGGCAAAGTAGTCAATGAGTTTTTGAAAATTTGTTCGAAACCTAGGAATTTCAAAATAGAAAGGTTCACTGAAGGGTGGAAACGCAATCCTCCTTTATATGGTCCGATTGCTGAGTTGAACTCAACACGGTAACCACGATTCACTTGCACTTCACCTTTGTCGTCCAACCATGGAACGCGGAAAATGATCGTTCTTTCAGGCTCTACAATACGATCCAAGATTTTAGATGCTTTGTATTTAGGAGTCTCTTCAATGAAAGGAATTACTGCTTCAGCAACTTCGTGAACGGCTTGCAAGAATTCCGGCTCGTGCCCATTTGATGCTTTTACACGGTCCATAAAGGCATCAATCTGCGCTTGGTACTTACTTGACATGTTTGAATTCGTTTTAAAATGAGTAACGCAAATGTAATTAATTTTTAAACCTGCAATCTTTCACTTAAAGAAACCTTGAAACACATTCTTAACAATTATTGATAACTCAGAACAGGTGAATGAAAGTTCTGGTCTCGAGTATGGTCGATACAAAGTGTTATATCTTCGATGAATCCGTATTTTTGCGGCAAATTGATCAGCCATCAAGCAACCTGAAAAGAAGAATTGCGTTTATGGTTTACAGACTTACAATTATGAAAAATTACTTTTTATTTGTTTTATTGAGCTTAGTTGCAGTTTATCAAGCAAATGCACAGATTACTGTTTGCTTGGGAACTGATGCGACAGTGTGTACAGGTCAAACTGTTACTATTAATAACTGTGGAGGTGGTGGTGCCAATCCTGGTGGAGGTATCGTATTAAATAACCCAACAAATATTACTTTATCGGATGACTCATGGAGTGGATTGATTCCGATGGGATTTACCTTTAATTTTTATGGAACCAATTTTAACAACTGTGTAATTGGGTCCAATGGTATCGTAAGTTTCAATGCTGCCAATGCGAATGGCTACTGTCCATGGTCATTGAACGGAACTCCAATTCCAACAACAGCAATCGCTGCTGCTATGAATTCTGCCATGATCGCTTACGGGGATTTGAACCCAGGTAATGGAAACAGTGGGCCTATTCAGTACCAAACCTTAGGTACTGCTCCAAACCGCATGTTCGTTGTGCTTTATAATGGAGTTACCATGTATAGTTGTACATCGCAATGTGTTTATGCTGCGTACATTTTTTATGAATCAACTAACGTAGTGGAAATGCATATTGGTTCGAAAACAGTATGTTCTACTTGGAACGGTGGTTTGGCTATTGAAGGAACTGAAAATGCTCCGGGAACAGTTGCTCATCCGGTTCCTGGCCGTAACAACCAAGTTTGGACTGCTACTCAAGATGGACGTCGTTGGACTCCAACTGCTCCAAACAATACAACGAATTATACCTTGGCTCAAATTCCTTACGTGAATGTGAATTCAACAGGAGGTCAAACACAATGGCAAAACACGTTGGGTCAAACTTTCCCTTATAACAATGGTCAATTGAACGTAACACAAGTTCCTCCTGGAACAACGGGTTATTTCCTTACAGGAACTTCATGTGGTGTTTCTGTTGGAGCAGTTTCTGATACGACTTGGATAACTCGTGTAACAGTTAATGCAAATGCGACTGCAACTACGGATTACTGCAATGGTGGAAGTGGTACAGCAACGGTAACGCCTACCTCAGGAGGATCTCCGTTTACTTACTCATGGGCGCCGAGTGGACAAACGACTCAGACTGCTACAAATTTAGTTGCAGGAAATTATACGGTTACCGTAACCGATGCCAATGGATGTGTGAAAAACGTAAATGTGGTTGTTCCAAATTCAACAGCTTCATTCTCTGGATCAACGACAATGGTTTCTTGTCCGGGTGGAAGCGATGGTACGGCCACTGCAACTATGAATCCTGTTTTGGGAACTGTTTCGTACAACTGGTATGATGCTGGAGGTCAAACAACGCAGACTGCAACTGGACTTTCTGCCGGCACTTACCACTGTGAGGTAACATCTTCAGTTGGATGTGTTGATACCGTAGAAGTTATCATTTCTGAAATTCCACCAATGCTTGGTCAAGTAGTATTGACCCAAGATGCAACATGTAATAGTTTGAACGACGGGGTTGTAGGAGTTTCTGTATCTGGTGGAACACCACAGTATAACTACTCTTGGGATAATTCGACATCTACATTGCCGGTAGCGAACGATTTGTATGCTGGTACACATACAGTGACAATTACGGATGCCAATAACTGTGTGATTACATTGACAGCTACGATCAGTGAACCCTCGCAGTTGGTGATCACAAACTTGACACCTGACCAAGTGATTTGTCCTGAAAACAGCACAACATTGGCTGTGACTGGAAGTGGAGGTAGTTCGCCTTATACATTTACTTGGAGTGAAAATGGGGCAGTTATCGGAACAGGATCAATGATTACAGTAGATCCGGTTAACTCTGGAACTCAATACTGTGTTCGTTTATCAGAGCAATGTGGTTCTCCTACAACAGATTCATGTATGTTGATCACGTTCCCAACACCTATTGTGCCATCATTTGTACCAGATCGTCCTACAAGTTGTCAGCCAGGTACATTCGTGTTCACGAATACATCAAATAATTTGAATGAGATCGACTCTGTTCAAATCAGCTTTGGAGATGGTGAATTTGGAACTGTGCAAGATGCGAATTCGGCGACACACACTTATCCAGATCCTGGTTTTTATAGCATGGATGTTACTGTGACGTCAATTTATGGTTGTGTTTATACAGGTTCTTTCCCTCAGATTGTAGAGGTGATTGAAATTCCAACCGCAGAATTTACAATGAGCGCCAATCCAACTACGATCTTTGAAACTGTCATTAAAATGCAGGATAATTCAACTCCGGGTGTTGTAAACTGGCAATGGACGGCTGAGGGAGCTTCGCCAATGACAAGTACTTCTGAAAACCCTACATTCTTCTTCCCTGAAGGTGTAATGGGAACCTATACAGTTGAGTTGATCGTTGAAACTGCAGAAGGATGTGTGGATACAGTTGAGCGCGAGTTGATTGTTAACAGCGATATCTTGTTCTACGCTCCGAACTCATTTACTCCTGATGGTGATGAATTCAATCAAACTTGGACGTTCTCTATTCAAGGTGTGGACGAATACAACTTTGAATTGTTGATCTTCAACCGTTGGGGTGAGATTATCTGGGAAACGCACGATATTAATTCTGCTTGGGATGGAACCTATTTAGGAAAGATCGTACCTGCGGGTACGTATACGTGGGTAGCGCGAGTGAAGGATATTTACTCGGACGAGAAGCGTGAATTTAACGGATACATCAACGTACTTAAGTAACCTTGAAGAAGCATATTTGAATGAGCTGCGTCGTATTGACGCAGCTTTTTTTTAACAGAAAATTAGGTCCTTCTTTTTGGTTCCGAAGTACCTTTGCACCATGCGGATTTGGATAAGTAACTTTTGCCTTGTACTCATAATTGGTTGCTTTGTTTGGGAATTCAACGAGGAGAAGCGGTTGTTATTTATCCAAGAAGAAGATACTGTTTTGGTCGAATTAAAAATTAGTCATAGTTGCATATCGCTATTTTTTGACAAGGACTAATTTTAATGAAAAGATATGAACCGATATACCATTTTGTTTGTGTTGTGCAGTCCGTTTGTGATGCACGCTCAAACTTCATCGATCGACAGTAGTCGCTTCGTTCCAGAATTTAAATACAGTTGGAATAACAACAAGCAATACATTAAATTCACGGCGGTGAATCAGATTTGGATCCGTCATAGCGAGATGAATCCGGGAACAGAAATTGATAAACATGCCGTTTCGAATTATACGGATGTTGGTATACGTCGCTTGCGATTTTCTGTATTAGCCCAATTAACGAATAGATTATTCTTTTATACCCAATTCGGACAGAATAACTTCAATTTTCTTTCGAAACGAAATACTGGCGCGTTCTTTCATGATGCTACAACAGAATATAAATGTTTACCTCAACTCCAAATAGGTGCGGGATTAACCGGGTGGTCAGGTTTGGCTCGATTTGCCTCTCCTGCTGTAGGGTCAGTAATGGGAATAGATGTCCCGCTTTACCAGCAAGTTACCAATGGTGTAAATGACCAATTCCTTCGGAAACTGAGTGTATATGCAAAGGGACAAATAAGCCGTCTGGATTATCGTTTGGCTTTAAGTTCTCCAATGACAATTGCAAACTCATTAGTTGAGATTAACCCAATCTCTCAAAATGCGGAGTTTTCGTTGTTACCTCCAAAATTACAAACCCAAGGTTATGTGTTTTGGCAATTTTTGGATAAGGAATCAAATACACTCCCTTATACCACAGGAACTTATCTGGGTAAAAAGAAGATCGTTAATTTGGGTGCAGGATGGATTCACCAAAAAAACGCTATGTGGAATCTAAATGATGATAATGATACGGTTATGCATGACATGTTTTTGTTAGGAGCGGATCTTTTTGTAGACCTGCCAATCGGCAAAAAGGGAGCGGCTTTATCATCATATTTAGCATACACCAACTATAACTTGGGGCCAAATTATGTACGAAACGTAGGGGTTATGAATCCTGCAAATGGAACAGATGGATCCGTATTCAATGGTTCGGGTGTCGCTTTTCCAATGATTGGAACCGGTCATACGTTTTATTGGCAAGGAGGATATAAATTTAAGAACGATCTGTTGCCTCAAGGTGGAACATTCATGCCTTATGCCTCCGTTCAAATTGGTGACTACAACCGCTTGAATGACCTGATGTTTATGTGGAATGCAGGGTTAAATTATTTCATTCATGGGACTCATGCAGGTAAATTGACTCTAGAGTATCAATCTCGTCCAGTATTCGATGATGTTGCCGGTGATTTGGTCGCTATCAGCAGAAAAGGGATGGCTGTATTGCAATTTCAAATAGCCTTGTAACCAAGTTTACATTTTGCGTTAAGCGAAAACAAGCAACAAACAATGAACTTCTATCTCTCAGCATTCTTCCTTTTTGTCTTTGGCTCTAGTTGGGCTCAGGTTAAAGCTTGTCAGGAAACCACGGAAATGAATAGCGCAATTATTCGTGTAGTGCAATCAACGATCGGGAAAAAGATTGAGCGTGGAGAATGCTGGGATTTAGTTCAATATGCTTTGAATAAAGCTGGTGCATCTTGGGATGGACTGAATGATTTTGGTTTGGAATACGATTATAAGAAAGCTTGTGTTCAACCAGGTGATGTTATACGTTTTGAAAAAGTACAATTGGAATGGACTGATGAAAAAGGGAATGGATTTACTGAGCAATTCGGTCACCATTATGCGATCGTCTACGCCGTTTCAGCCGAGGGTGTTCTCACGCTAATTCATCAAAATACGGGTCAGCATGGCCGGAAAGTTGGATTGACAACTATGAACGTCAACCACATCACAAAAGGAAAACTGTTCTTCTTCAGACCTGAAGTTTAATCGATGCGCATTCGAATACGCCAATCTTTCGGATACAAATTGTTGAAACGGTTTCCAAGATGTTTGATCCATCCGAGTTTGGTGCCTTCAAAACACATCAAGCCATATCCATGATTTCCGTTCAACGCAAAGGTATCACCTTTCAAATAATGCAAAGCTTGCTCCTTTGTTAGTTCGTATGTCGGAATATCAGTTCTTACCAGATTTACTGTTAAAGCCAGTGCTTCATGCGGGATTATTCCTTTTCGTGATAGTTCGCCAATCTCTGTTCCGAGTTTAATAATGCGGAGTTTTTGTTTGATCTTCTGAATGAGTTGTAAGTGCTTTTCTGGCAATGCAAAAACGAAATTCTCCCATTGAACGAAAGTAATCTCTAGCTCTAACTTTACCAGTTCTCCAACCATTTTCAAATCCTTGAAAGGAGCAAGAGCTGGTTTGATGTTCTTTTCGTTACGCTCTTTGGTTTCTGAAGTTTTTTGCAAAACAGCGATAAAAAAGCCTTCTGCTTTTTGTTTGCCCGGAATGGCATAGTGCCCGATCCCATTTCGACCGGTTTCAGCGAACCCAAGTTGGGTATTCACCAGTTCAGCGCCGGTTTGCTCAATGATCCAAGCAATGTTTTGTTCGTTTTCGTCGCTATTAAAGGTGCATGTTGAATAGATCAAATAGCCAGATTCTTTCAATGCATTCCAGCAATCCATCACAATGCGTTTTTGTCGAGAAGCGCAAAGTTCCACGTGTTGTTCGCTCCATTCTTGTCGTGCATCGTGATCCTTCCGAAACATGCCTTCTCCGGAACAAGGTGCATCTACCACGATACAATCGAAGATTCCTTCAAGTTTTGTGAAATCAGCAGGGTCATTGTTGCAAACCAATGTGTTCGTGTAACCCCATTTTGTCAGGTTTTCTTTTAAAATTCGGGCTCTTTGTTGGATTACCTCATTCGACATTAAAAGGCCGCGTCCATTCAGGAAGTCTGCAATCAGGGTGCTTTTTCCCCCAGGAGCAGCGCAAAGATCCAATATCACCGGGTCTTCAGGGAAATGGAGTTGGTTCAAAATTGCCCAGAGCATTTGCGAGCCTGCCTCTTGTGGATAATAGGCACCGCCGTGAAAATGTGGGTCTAAAGTAAATACTGGTCTGGATTCTAAATAACTTCCAAAAGGCATCCACGGTATTGCATGTTCGTTTTCTAGATGACCACGATATTTGTGAGGATGCTTGCGGATCGAAACAGGAGGGGTAGCATTTAAAGCATCAAGTAAGGATGCTCCCAAAAAGGGATCCTGCTGAACCCGATTTACAAAATCCTCAGGCAATTTTATTGATTCCATGAGCGCAAGAATGGTAAACGAGCTTCAGCTCCTTGTGATTGATTGCCAAAAATACCAGCATCATAGAGGAATTTTCCGGCCATGGCGATCATCGCTGCATTGTCTGTGCAATAAGCGAACTTGGGAATGAAAACGTTCCAGCCCTTTCTATTTCCAGTGTCCGTCAATCTCTGGCGTAATCCGGAGTTGGCAGAAACTCCACCTGCAATGGCTATATCTTTTATTCCGGTATCCTTGACCAATAATTCCAATTTCTTGAAAAGAATGTCTAGAATTGTTCGCTGTACACTCGCACAAATATCCGCCTTGTTCTTTTCAACAAAATCCGGATCAAGTGCTGTTTGTTTCTGAAGGAAGTAAAGCACGGATGTTTTTAACCCACTAAAGCTATAATCGTATCCTGCAACTTGAGGCTTTGAAAACGAAAAAGCATCCGGATTGCCTTCTTGAGCCAGTTTATCCACCAAAGGTCCTCCCGGATAGGGAAGTCCGATGATCTTTGCGATCTTATCAAAAGCCTCTCCGGCAGCATCGTCAATCGTACTTCCTTTGATCTCTAAGTTTGTGGGACTATGTACGATCACCAATTGAGTGTGACCGCCTGATACAGTCAAACAAATGAATGGAAAGGAAGGAATGGCTTGTCCTTCGTTGATAAAATGGGCCAGAATGTGTCCGTGCATGTGGTGCACATCTAGCAATGGTTTGTTCAAAGCCAGAGATAACGCCTTTGCAAAAGAGGTGCCTACCACCAATGATCCCATTAATCCGGGACCTCGTGTGTAGGCAATAGCGTCAATGTCACTAAGTTGGATCTGAGCCTGTTTCAACGCTGCATCCACCACCGGAACAATGCTTTGTTGATGTGCTCGTGAGGCCAATTCTGGTACCACACCACCATATTGCTCATGGATCGTTTGCGTAGATGTTACATTGGCCAAAATGGTGTCATTTTTGAGCACTGCAGCTGCAGTATCGTCACAGGACGATTCTATTGCCAATATAACCGGTGCTTTTTGATTCAACTTTGTTAAATTTGTACGAATAGATGGCAAAAATACTGAAAATTGTAAGCAGGATAATCGGCATGCTGATCGAATGGATCTTTGTGCTCGTGATCTTGTTTGCTTTTGCCATTAGAAGCAGTCAGTTCCAAACATTTTTAGGATCTGTGGCTACGGATTATTTATCCGAAGAGTTGGATACAGAGATGCGCATTGGTAAGATCGATGTCCAATTCTTGGATCGATTGCTTTTGAAGGACGTTTTTGTCAAAGACCAATATGGCGATACGCTCGCTTCTCTTGATCTCATTCAAGTTACTGTTGAGTCCATCGATCTATCCGGAAATGCAATTACTTTGAGCAATGTGCAATTGCACGACGGGCGAGTAGGTATCAGTCGCGATTCCATTACTGGTGATTACAATTACTTTTTCATTACCGATTATTTTGATTCCGGCAAGAAAAAGACCAAGAAGAAAGAACCGATCGCCTTAACCATACAATCGTTGGATATTGAAAGTGTGGATATTTCTTACGATGACAATCGCAAGGGATACAGCGAATACGGGATGGATTATGACCACTTGTTCTTTGATGAGGTGGAAATGCATGCCAAACAATTCAAAGTAGGAGATGGAACCTTTGCTTTTTACTTGCAGCATTTAAGTACCACCGAAAAATGTGGTTTTCGCTTGCGGCGTATGATCTCCAATTGCTTTATTGATCAGGATCGCGGCATCTTTCTGACAGGGGTAAAAATTCAAACGCCAACCACGACTATTTATTCGCACAAGTTCAATATGAAGATGTCAGATCTTCAGGGATTGCAAGAGTTTGAGGATTCCGTGACCTTTGATGCGGTCATTGACTCGTCTCGGGTTGACTTGAAAGATGTTGCTTATTTTGCGACGGCATTAGAGGGAATGACGGATCGGATTGCAATCAGTGGCGAATTACATAGAAAAGTGAAGAATTTGGCCATTAATGATGTAGATCTACGCTTTGGTAGACGATCGGTCATTCGTGGAGACTTTTATTTACCTGATTTTAGAAAGTTAAAAGGGTCTAAATTCCAGGAATCGGTGAGTTATGCCTTGGTCGATTTCAAGGATTTGACGTCACTAAATTTACCGAAGGATCTGGGATCTGGTCGGGTGGAGTTAGACCCAATGATTGCCAGGTTAGGATACGTCGAAATGAGGCGTTCGGATATTCGTGGAACAACCGACCAATTTGTTGTTCAAAGCAAGGTGATGACCTCTGCGCTTGGATCGGTCAGTGTGAATAACGGCGTTACTTTTAACTCTCTTGATCGTGGTGGCTATGCATTCCAACGAACAACGAATAGTAAATACGATGTATACGTTGACAGTTTTCAGCTTGGGAAGTTTATCGATAATTCGTTGTTCGGAAAAGTTACCGGAGCCGTGTTCCTAAGCGGAGTAGTAGGTCAAAAAGATGTGATTCGGATAGAAGAATTGAGTGGCGACATTCAATCGTTGAACTTTAATAAATATACCTACACGAATATTGAAGTAGCGAATGGATCCTTGTGGGATAACGTATTTGCTGCTAAAGTGGATGTGAATGATCCGCATTTGAAACTGGCCTATAACGGAACAATTGACCTGCGGAAAAATAACCATTATGTCTTTGATGTTGTCATTCCACAGGCCGATTTGGGCAAACTGAACTGGACGAAAGATCCCAATTCAAAGCTAAGCACCACATTGACCATGGATATGCACGGGTCTGGATTGAGCAATTACGCCGGTAAGATTGATCTGAAGGCACTAAATTACCAAGAACAGCAGAAAAAAATTGATGTTCCGAGTTTGGTTTTCAAAATTGAGCGACTCCCGGAAACGGATGTTTTCACGATTAATAGCAATGTGGCCGATATTGAACTGGTGGGTAAGGTGAACCCAAATACGATTGCCACGAGCTTAGAAAACTGCATGGCTCAATTGCTGCCAACGTATTTTACTTACCGAGAATTCCCGAAGAAAAAGCCGGTTCAGGATCAATTTGAATTGAAATTGGATGTCAAGGAAGCAGAAGATTTCTTATCTATTTTCTTGCCGGATGTTTCCATAGCACGCGGAACACAATTGGTGGCATCGTTTAACAGTAAAACCGGTGATCAAACATTAGATATTACGTCTAGTGAATTAGCTTATATGGGAGTTGATAAAGATGATACGACGTCAACTTTCAAAAAGTTCGTGGCGGATTTCAAACTGAGTCAAACTAAGAAGAATGCTGCAACGGAATTTACCATAACAGCGTCTCATGCTCAATGGAATGACTCCATTTATGTCGAGAAATTTGATTGTAAGATTACCGGAGATTCGGCTGGATTGAATACACGATTGGATTGGAATGAGAATTATTCGAATCCTGCCGAAATCAATTTTCTGACCCAGTTCAAGCGGGATAGTTCTATTCGGGTATTGTTGAGACCTTCCTATTTCACCATCAAGGAACAAATTTGGGAGATCATGAACACCGCTGAATTGCTGTATGCCTCAGACAGGGTTTTGATCGATCACTTGGTGGTAGAACGCGATGTACAATTCTTGGCCATAAACGGGGTTCTTTCCAATGATCCGAAGGATGTAATTTCCATTTTTGCCAATGATCTGCACATTGAAGAGTTTATCCCGTTAGTAGATCCAGAGTTGGATATGGCCGGAAGATTGAATGGAACAGTTCGCTTATCTACACCTTTTACAAATATTGGGATTGACGGCGATCTGAGCGCCAAACAGGTCTACATCAATAAGCAGGAAATTGGCGATATCAACCTGGGAGGAAACTGGAATGACGATATCGATGGATTCTTCTTGCAAGGAAATCTGAATTATTTGCAGCAAAAGACCTTCGACTTTGGAGGGCATTTCTATCCATATCGCGATGAGGAAAATCTTGATTTCCGTTTGAATTTCCGCGAGATGGACATTCAATTCCTCAATGCTTTCATGGATCCGGAGGTGCTTTCAGATATCAAAGGATTGGTGAAAGGAGAGCTTACCGTGAAGGGAAGAACCGAAAATCCGAATATTAATGGTCGCTTAAGTTTACAAAATGGAAGCGTGAAGGTGGGCTTACTGGGTGTGAATTATAAGGTTACAAAAGGCCCTATCCGTTTTGATGGCGACAATAGCGGTATTTATGCTGAATTACCTGTAAAGGATGAAGAAGGAAACGATGCATACATTTTCGCCCAAGCTTTCCATACAAATTTTGAAAATTGGAACATGGATTTGGACTTCGTGTTTGATGAACGCGTTCGAAAGTTTGGAGCACCACAGAATCGCCTGTTAGTTTTAAACACAAAGTATAAACCTGGGGATGTTTACTATGGTAAAGCTTATGCAACGGGTTCCGCGAACATCAATATTCAAGAAAATTTAACGTCGATCACTGTTACTGCTCGTACAGAAAGGGGAACAAAAGTTGATTTGCCAATGTATGGAAGTGGGGAGCTCTCCGAATTTGATTTCATCAGTTTTGATCAGGATACCATTAAGAATTCGACCAGAAAGGTCAACCTGACGGGAATCGACCTCAACATGAACATCATTCCAACGACGGATGCGGAGGTTCGATTGATCTTCAATGAAAAAACGGAAGACTTGATGATCGCAAATGGTCAGGGTGATTTAAATATCACCGCAAATAATTTTGGGAATATCTTCATGTCGGGACAGTACATTATTAATTCAGGGAAGTACAATTTCGTTTTCAACCCGATTCGTGAGGAGTTCTTCTTGAAAAATGGTGGTACAATCACATGGACTGGAAATCCATACGATGCCAATTTGAATATTTCGGCCTTTACACCGGTGAATGCCAGTTTGGATCAGTTGACAGGAGGTGTTGTTGGAGGAACAACTTCGGATAACAACTCGGTAGTTCATTGTATCCTGAACGTTACCAACACGCTCAACAATCCGATAATTGGTTTGGATATCGATGCTCCGAATGCAACGGAAGCAGGTAAAAGTGCTTTGAATCGGGCTAAATCCTCCAAAGACGACCTTCAAAGACAATTCTTCTCGTTATTGGTGATAAAGAAATTCATTCCGATCAACGGAGGTTTGGGAGTCGGAACCGGTGGGATCGGGGATTTGGTGTCTGAACAGCTGAATGCTATTTTGGATAAGATGTCCTCTGACGTGAAGTTCCGCGTAGGGTATTCAGAAATGACTTCGGTGAACCAAGGATCAATGACGGTTGGTATGCAATCGGCACTTGGAGAAAAACAAAACATCATTGTGAAGGGAACCTTTGGTGTAGCCAATACGCAAGGAGCGCAAGCAAATACTACCTCAAGTTCATTAATCGGTGACATGAGTATTGAATACCTGATAAATGAAGAAGGAACATTCCGAGCTACGGTGGCAAATGAATCAAATAAGAAGGGGGTATTAACGGAAAGTGACCGCGGTGAATTCTCGCAAATTGTCGGTGTCTATTATCAGGAAGAATTCAATAAAACGAGTGATTCTAAGATCGTCAACTTCATTACTGATCCGTTCAATCGGAAGAAAAAACGTCCTGGTAAAAAAGGAAAGAAGGTACCGTTGCCGCAAGAGCAACCTGTGACAGTTCCTGAAACACCAGTTGTTACTCCTCCTGACCCTGCGAAGACAGAATCGAACTAAAGAGAAAAGGTTGATCAATCTGGTGCACAGCATTTGGACAAATCGTTAATAAAAAGTAAGAATTCCTATATCGGCAACGAAGAGGATTCGCTAATTTTAGCCCATAAATAATTCACATGAAAAAAGTACTTGTTGCAAACCGTGGTGAAATTGCGCGTCGTGTTATTCGTTCTTTGAAGAAAATGAATATCGCAACGGTTGCGATATATTCAGATGCAGATGCAATGGCTCCTCATGTTCTGGAAGCAGATGAGGCAGTATATGTAGGTAAATCACCTTCTTCTGAATCGTATTTGCAACAAGATCTGATCCTAAAACATTGCAAAGATTTGGGTGTAGAAGGTATTCATCCGGGTTACGGGTTTTTATCTGAGAATGCCGGATTTGCGCGTAAAGTGAAGGACGCCGGGATTAAATTTATCGGGCCGTCACCTGAAGCAATGGAGATCATGGGTGATAAATTGTCGGCTAAACAAGCTGTAAAACACTACAATGTTCCCCTTGTACCGGGGGTTGACGAAGCTATCACAGACGTGAATGCTGCCAAAAAGATCGCTGCAGAAGTTGGTTTTCCTGTATTGATCAAAGCTTCAGCCGGAGGTGGAGGAAAAGGAATGCGTTTGGTAAATAACGTAGA
>JBMLQF010000068.1:0-4585 GCA_049241705.1 Fluviicola sp.
ACTTTTCAATTGAGTGATGTAGGATCACAAGTGGATCACTACTTCCATGCTACAGACATGTCTGGAAATCCATTGATCCTAACTTCGGGTGAATACTTATTTGCTTCCGTTGAATACGATTCAGTCGTTCCACTAGGACATACAACAAGTATTTTCAGAAACAACACGATCTATGTGAATTGGGCTACGTCTCCATTTGCAGGTTGGGCAGCAGTTGAGCAATTTGGTTCATCAGCATTCAACAGACCTTTCATGATCCGTCCTTTCTTGACTACCGTATGCTACGCAACATTTGCAACTGACAACCAAACAGCATGCGATAGCTATACATGGATTGATGGAATTACCTACACATCTTCGAATAACACCGCTACACACATGTTGACTAACGCAGCAGGTTGTGATTCAATTATCACATTGAACTTGACTATGCAAAGCAATAATGGCGTGGATATTCTTTCTGAATGTAGTCCGTTTACATGGATCGACGGAAATGTCTATACTTCTTCGAACAACACGGCAACACACACTTTGACAAATGCAGCAGGATGCGATTCAGTTGTTACTTTGGACTTGACGATCTTGACAAATGGAAGCACAGATGTTCAGACAGCTTGTGATAGTTACACTTGGATCGATGGAATCACGTATACTTCATCGAACAACACAGCTACTTTCAACCTGACAAACGTGGACGGATGTGACTCGATCATTACATTGGATCTGACGATCACTGCTTCACCGAGCGTTTCTGCAAGTGCTGACGTAAACAATGTGATCACTGCAACTGGTGGTACAACGTATCAGTGGATCGATTGTGGATCGAATACGGCCATTGCAGGTGAAACAAATGCCACATTTACACCGACTCAAAACGGTTCTTACGCAGTTACCTCTTCAAATGGTTCTTGTTCAGACACATCCAATTGTGTAGTGATCAGCACGATTTCTGTAGCGGAATACGGTATGATCGATGCTGCGATCTATCCGAATCCTACTATGGATTTTGTAACTATTCGTTTTGCAGAGATTTCAAATGCTGGATTGATCGTTAGAGATCTTACTGGTAAAGAAGTTGCTAGTAAAACGGTAAACAACAACGAAGTGATTAACATGACAAACTGGTCAACCGGAGTTTATTTCTTCGAGTTGTTCACGGAAACAGGTTCTGAAACGATCCGCATCGTGAAACAGTAATCATAGGAATAATATACTGCAAAAGGGTTGGACATGTGTCCAACCCTTTTGTTTTATGTACTCTTACAAACGAAATACCTTTCTGGAAGTAGGTGTAAGTGGAAAATCATAACCGACGAAATTGCCAAAATGACCTCACATTAGATTGAACTTAAAATGGTCAGATTAACACTTCCCTACTTCTTCTTCCTACGCTCTTCCAACCACTTCGGCATCGGTTTTTTCTGACCGGGTGCTGACGGCTGTTGTTGCTTTTGTGGTCCGAGGAGTTGTTCGATCAGCTCCGGACGTTTCGCCTTGTTCAAGCGGTCTTTGATCCATTGCTGGTTTTCGCGTTTGTACCAGAAGAAGAAACGGTGTTGGTTCTTCTTTTCCTCCGGCGTTTTGGCCGTTTTGATCGGTTTTAAGGTGTACGGATGCACGCCCGTGTAATAGATCACCTCGGCCACGGTCATTGGTGTTGGCGTAAAATCCTGTACTTGTTCCAACTGGAAACCCATTTCCTTAGTCTCTGCTGCCAAATTCGCCATGTCGGCCTCTTCACATCCCGGATGCGATGAAATGAAATACGGGATCAAGGGTTGGTTCAAATGGTGTTTTTTCGATAAGCGATCGTACTTTTCCTTGAACTTATGGAAGTATTTGAATGAAGGTTTGCGCATCACACGCAGTGTGGCATCGGAGGTGTGTTCCGGAGCCACTTTCAAGCGTCCACTCACGTGACGAGTGATCAACTGCTCGATGTACTCGTCGTGATTGCCGTCTTCGTTGTTCTTATTGAAATCGTCCACCAACAAATCGTAGCGAATTCCAGAACCAACGAAAGCCTTTTTGATCTTCGGATGGGCATCGATCTTGCGGTACAACTCGGTCATGGCTTTGTGACTCGTATCCAAATTGGAACAAATCACCGGGTGGATGCAGCTCGGACTCGAACAGCGTTCACAGATCGCTTCGTCCTTGCCTTTCATGCGGTACATGTTGGCACTCGGCCCACCGATATCAGACAAATAACCTTTAAAATCCGGATGATGCGTCAATTCGTCGATTTCTTTCAAGATACTCTTCTCACTACGTGAAGCGATAAATTTCCCTTGATGAGCTGAGATGGTACAGAAACTACAACCTCCAAAACAGCCGCGGTGCATGTTCACCGAGAACTTGATCATTTCATAAGCCGGAATGGTTCCGCGCTTCTTGTATTTCGGGTGTGGCAAACGGGTGTAAGGCAGATCGAAGGATTGATCCATTTCCGTTTCCGTCATGGTTTTGTACGGTGGATTGATCACGAGGACCTTGTCGCCCACTTCCTGTGTGATGCGGTTGGCTTTCCATTTATTGGATTCCACTTCCACGATCTTGAAGTTCGCCGCATACGCGATTTTGTCCTTCAAGCACGTTTCATGACTTGCCAGAGCAACCGTTTCCCAGTTTTTATTCTTCGGTAATTCCTTCGTGTTGTCCTGCAAGAAAGCTACCTGATTGATCGTCGTCAAATTGGAGAACGGAACGCCTTTTTTTACCAATCGCAACAGATCGCGCAAGGGCTGTTCTCCCATTCCATACACCAGCAGATCCGCGCCAGAGTCCACCAAAATCGACGGCATCAATTGGTCTTTCCAGTAATCATAGTGAGTTACACGACGCAAACTCGCTTCGATCCCACCGATGAGCACCGGAACATCTGGATACAATTCCTTTAGGATCTTCGAGTAAACGGTAGTTGCATAATCCGGTCGGAAACCAGACACACCTCCCGGCGTGTAGGCATCTGTGGAGCGCAAACGTTTTCCGGCCGTGTAGTGATTCACCATGGAATCCATACAACCTGCGGTAACTCCGAAAAAGTATTTCGGTTTTCCGAGCTTTTTGAAATCGCGGAGGTCGTCGCGCCAGTTAGGTTGGGCAATGATCCCCACCTTAAAACCTTCGCTTTCGATGATCCGTCCGATCACAGCTGTACCAAAAGCGGGATGATCCACGTAGGCATCACCGGAAATGAGGATAACATCCAGTTGATCCCATCCGCGTTTTTCCACCTCCTTTTGGGTCAAAGGAAGCCAGTCTGTTATCGGTCGCTCGTTTACCATAGTACAAAAATACGCAATTCACGAGTGAAAATTCAACCACAATCGGCTATCATCCTGAAAGAGTGGTCTTTGATTCATTTCACTTCCAGATGTGCCTGAAAAAATGTACCTTTAACGCAATGCGTCAGGTCCTCAACTTGATCTTAATGGGGCTGTTTTTCAGTCTGCTTACTGCTTGTTCTGCCGAACAACGCAAGCGGAAAAAGCATATTCCTGTTAAGCCGACCTTACTCCATCCCTTTTTCTTTCAAGAAGAAATGACCAGTATGTTGAACTTCCCATTCTGTTTCAACGATTCCATTTTGGCAAGCAAGGGCATTGAAAGTTTGGAGCACACGATGATGGCTCATGTTACCAGTGATGACGATGGCGAATATCCCAGTTTCCCGAAACGCACGGTTCGTTACACCTTCAATCGCAAGGGACAATTGATCCACATTCAAATGACAGACTATTCAGAAGGGATCATCATTGCGCATCAATCCTACAAAATTCAAGGTACCACCATGCCTTACTACACAGCGGCAATGCGTTTGGATAATACTTACGGGGTTGAGAACAGCAGCTATTTGGTCGTTCCCGGAAAGCGCAAGAAGAATGCCCTGCAATTCCAGAATTTCGGTCGAGGAGAACGTTTGATCTTCATTCAAAAACCGCGTTTTTGGGGCGTGCTATCTGTCGATTCTATTGCGAATCCGCGGCCATATGACTGGGTGGTGCTTGGTACTCCTGCCCGACCGGTGAAACGTTACAAAGTGCGCAACAAGGTAAAAGAATCGCAGGTAACCGAATATACATACAAGGAACAGCACTACCCGATCACGATCACCGGAGAAGATTATCCATTTACCCGCAAACGCACCTTTCACTACAACAAAAAAGGGCATTTTGATGGTTTCATTGATTCCTCCTTTATTGACAACTCATTTGTTACCAGAACTACGGTGATCATAGGTTATAACAAACAACAAGAACCGGTGAGTATTGTGAGACACAAAGGACACTCTGAGGGTCAGCACATGAACACCACCAGAGAGCGACTTCGCTACACTTATTTTTCGGGGAAATAAACTATGAATGGCCCCAGCACCTATATTTGTAACTATCGTAAAATCGAGCATTAACCCAGTAATCACCCATTGAATACCTCATTATGAAACAAACCCTTTTTCTACTCAGCCTTGTCTTGACATTTTTTTCGGTTCATGCACAGGTAGAAACAACCGTCATTGATGGAAAAACCTATTACATCTACCCTTTTCAGCAGGAAGTGGAGAACAATGAATCGCGCTATTATG
>JBMLQF010000069.1:0-20335 GCA_049241705.1 Fluviicola sp.
ATATTAACCAGTGCTATTCCTCCGGTGACATCGCCGGCAGCGTAAATATGTGGAACATTGGTTTGTGTATCGTTTTCAAAGATGAATCCTCCCTGTTCGCTAAGTTTCACCCCGGCCCGATCTAAAGAAAGTCCTTGTGTATTCGGTATTCTTCCAATACTGAGTAACGCTTTTTCAACCTGAATGGTTTCTGTTGAGCCGTCTGGATAGTTCAAGGTGTATTCAACGTGGTCTCCAATATTCTCTAAACGCATCAATTGTGCATTGTGATGGATCGTAACTCCTTTTTGTTCTAAACTTGTTGAAACAATCGACGAAATATCGCTGTCTTCAAACGGCAGGATGCGGTCTTGTCGGTCGATGATATACACTTTTGTTCTACCAAAATTAGAAAAGATGGTTGCGTATTCACAGCCAATGATCCCGGCTCCCACGATCACTAAACTTTTTGGGTAATCAGTCAGGTTTTCTATGCCATCACTAGTTAAAATGTTCTTTTCATCCACTAAAACATTTGGCATTTTGCGTGGAGTACTGCCACTGGCGATCAAAATGTGTTCGCCGTACACGTGTTTAATTCCCGATTCAGAACTGATCTGAATTACATGATCCGTTTCAAAGGAAGCCTCCCCACGTTCAAAATGCAAAAGCTTAGACATGGTTTCCGTTTGAAGTAACTTGATGTGGCATGAATACTGGAATTTACGTTCGAATATGGCTTCATCCAGCGTGTGCATCACCTCACTCCAATCAATGGTAAAAGGTTCCTTGATCTTGCGGTAGATCGCGTCATTGACATTGGCAATCTTCTGGGAAATTTCCCAGAGCGTTTTAGAGGAAAGTGCACCATTGTACAAACCGGCGCCACCAACACGTGATTTTTCAATTAAACATACATGTTTTCCAAAATCTATGGCACGCATTGCCGCAGCATAACCCGCAGGACCGCCACCAATAATTACCAGATCAAATCGTTTTATTTCGTTTTCCATCATCGCTTATCTTTGTAATATGGATCTTGAACAACACATCAAACATGCACTTGCTGAAAAAGAAACCTATATCAAATGGGTGAAGAAAGCAAAAAAAATGAATAGTCGTTCCTTGGATAACGATTTTCATTCAATGCACACTGCTGTTTTTCAGAAAATTGATTGCCTTTCTTGTGCGAATTGTTGTAAAACTACCAGTCCAATATTTCGGGATGTTGACGTTCGTCGCTTAGCAAAACGCTTGCGACTAAGCGAATCGAAATTCATAGATACGTACCTGAAAATGGATGAGGAGGGAGATTATGTTTTAAAACAATCTCCTTGCGCGTTTTTGGGAGATGACAATTATTGCAGTGTTTATGAGGATCGACCTTTAGCTTGTAGGGAATATCCACATACTGATAGAAAGAATATGTACCAGATCTTGGATCTTACGCGTAAAAATATGGAGGTGTGTCCCGCTGTGTCTTTGATCATGCAGCAACTCGCTCAGAAATAGCCTTCTAAGAATAACAAGTTGTTTTTTTCCAACCTATTTACATTTTCAGCATCTTTGATGCGAACTGTGTTATGCTATATACGACATGAAGGCTTTTTTGCTGTGTATTATTTTTGTTTTTACTGCGGCAAATTTCTTTGCCCAGCGTGGTAAAAATGGAAACTACACAGTTACAGCCGCCTCAACTCAAGTGAACGCTTATACCTCAGTTACTGCTAATGCTGCAGTGAATGCGACCACCATATCTGTTACCAGTTCAACATTAACAAGTAGTGTCTTAACAACTGCCTTAGCACCTGGAGATTTAATCATGATCATTCAGATGCAAGGTGCTACTTTGGATATTAATACCACGCCAACCACAGGATGGGGAAGTAATTATACGTTGTCAAACGGCGCTATGGCTGATTTGGGCAATATGAATAATTATCGGGATGATTGGGGTCAGATAACAAATTATAACAGCGCAGGTAAATATGAATTGGTTGAAGTGCGATCTGTACCAAATGCCACGTCAATTACCTTAATGTGTGGACTGAAAAATGCGTATACGGCATCGGGTCATGTTCAGATCGTACGCGTACCACGGTTTGTTGATTTAACAGTTAATACTGGATGTTCTATTGTGGCGTTTGGCTGGGATGGCACCGTGGGTGGTGTTGTTGCCCTAGAGGTAAATGGTAATTTGGCCTTAAACGGAACAGGAACGATTTCTGCAACCGGACTTGGTTTTAGAGGAGGTGCACTAGATCCGACTGGTTTTGGTCCAGCAGCAGCTGCTACGGATGTTGGTAAACCAGGTTATTCAGCTGTTGGAGAAGGAGCGGAAAAAGGTGAAGGGATTGGTGGCTACGCTACTGCCGAATATACGACCTTGTTCTCTAGATATGGAAATGGTTCTGCTGCTAATGGTGGTGGAGGCGGAAATTATCGCAATTCCGGTGGCGGAGGTGGTTCTAATATCGGAACAGGAACATACACAGGTTACGGAGTGCCAAATACGGCATTTGCAGCATATTGGAATTTGGAATTAGCTGGTATGAGTGCAGCGCCTAGCTCAGGAGGTGGAAGAGGAGGTTATACCTTCAGTACATCCAATCAAAATGAAGCTACCCTAGGCCCAAATCAATCAGCTTGGAGCGGAGATTTTAGACGCAATGAAGGCGGAATTGGTGGTCATCCATTAGCGTATGATGCTACTCGCTTGTTTATGGGAGGTGGCGGCGGTTCCGGAGAACAGGACGGAACACAAGGAGGTGCCGGTGGCCGTGGCGGTGGAATTGTACATATAACTGTTTACGGAACAACTTCAGGCACGGGAACCATACAAGCGAACGGTGCTAATGGTCAAAACTCCAATCCATCCGGTTTGGTAGCTCCAGGTGCATCTGCTATTAAATATGGTAATGACGGAGCTGGTGGAGCAGGTGCTGGAGGTTATATTGCTATTTCGAACGGTGTTGCTCTTCCTGCCTCAATAACACTTTCTGCAACAGGTGGTACCGGAGGTAATCAGGTGCTTTCATTCGGGAGTTTTGCCACGCCATTAGAAGCCAGTGGACCGGGTGGAGGTGGATCTGGAGGTGGAATTGCTTTTACTTCCGGAAGCCCAACACAAAACGCGGTTGGAGGAGCAAATGGGACAACAAATTCTTCTCAAGTAAATGCGTTTCCACCAAATGGAGCAACTGCAGGTGCGGCTGGAATGACTAGTTTGCCTTTCAGCTTTTATAATGTAAACGCAACAGATGTAACCATTTGTGCAAATACGTCTACCACATTAAACGCGACAGTCATTGGAACCTTGCCTGCGGGGGGAGCTTTGACTTGGTATACAACTCAATTTGGTAGTACGGTGGCTGGAACCGGAGCATCGTTTACAACTCCAGTTTTATCTGCAACAACCATGTATTATTTGGGAGTTTGTCCAGGCACATTCAGAATACCTGTAACAGTAACAGTTAATAGTGCTTCGATCACGGGTACCTTAACCATCCCGGTAGGTGGTACAACAGCGCTTTCAGGAAGTGGTACGGCTGCAGCTGTAAGCCCATGGGTATCAAGTACTCCTGGAATTGGAACTGTGGATGCAACAGGTTTGGTAACTGGAATCTCTCCGGGAACCACAACGATCACCTATACCACATCGAATGGCTGTATAGCTACAGTAGTTGTAACGGTAACCACTCCGTTACCAATTACATTGTTGGATTTTGACGTACAACAGTATGAACGAAATTCAGCCCTAGTGACTTGGATAACCGAAACAGAGCAATTTTGTGATTATTTTAATGTGCTTCGCACCCAGAATTTGAGTGATTGGAGTGTAGTTGCCAAAGTGGATGGTGCAGGGAACAGCGATATTCCGCGTGAGTATGCCGTTATTGATTCTGCCTTGAGCACCGGGCAATATTATTATCGACTAACTCAAGTTGATTTGAATGGGGAAATAAGTTCATTCGAAATTAGATCGGTGAATATCGGTTCAAATGAGTGGAAGATATATCCAAATCCAACGGATGACTTGTGTACACTGGAAGGAGTTGATCCATCTCGTACGACCTTGAAGTTATACGATTTACTGGGTAAGGAATTGCCAATTTTGATTACTATTCTGGAGAATGACCGGGTTTTGATCTCTTTGGAAGCTTTTGAACCAGGTGTTTACTCGTTAGTTATCGATGATCAAACTTCATCCCAAACAATTAGATTGATTAGATCGGCTAAATAATTTGAATTGTATTCCGTGAAAGGCACGGTGAAACTTCAAAAGTTAATCTTCAAACCATTGAGTTTCACGGCTAATTTGGTAATTTTAGTGCCAGTCAAATTTCTGTACTCGAAAATTGTAAGATTCGACCAGATTTTGATTACAACCATTCGGCATTTTTTGCGTCTTGGAATTGGAATACTAAATACCCATCAAACTACATGAAAGCGAAACTTCTGTTCCTTGCTTTATCCTTTTTTTCTGTTGTTGGCCTTGCTCAACGCGGCAAGAACTCGAATTATACCGCAACAGGATCTGTTGTAGTGAATGCTTATACAACTTTAACGGTAAATGCAGTAGCCAATGCTACCTCAATAACGGTTGCTTCAAACACCCTGACCAATGCGGCACTTCCAACGGCTCTAGGCGCAGGAGATTTGATCCTGATTATCCAGATGCAGGGTGCGTCCATGGATATTAATACTACTCCGACAGTTGGCTGGGGAAGTTCCTACACCTTAGCCAACGGAGCTATGGCCGATTTGGGCAATATGAACAATTATCGCGACGAATGGGGGCAAGTAACAGCTTACAATAATTCTGGGAAATATGAATATGCCCAGGTGGTTTCAGTAACTGGTGGGTCAACTATCAATTTACAATGCGGCTTAAAAAACAGTTATGATTTTTCCGGTCATACACAAATTGTTCGGGTTCCACGCTTTCAAAATTTAACCTTAGATCCCAACGCATCGATCGTTCCTGCAGCATGGAATGGAAATACTGGTGGTGTGGCGGCCCTGGAAATTAACGGAAACTTGGTTTTTGGAAATAATTCCAAAATTTCAGCAACGGCTTTAGGATTTCGTGGAGGTGCGCTGGATGCCTCAGGTAATGGTCCTGCTGGAAATGCTACAGATGTTGGTAAACCTGGATGTTCTGTTGCCGGCGACGGTGCTGAGAAAGGGGAAGGGATTGGTGGTTATGCCACCGCAGAATATACGACCTTGTTCTCGAGATATGGAAACGGTTCTCCTGCGAACGGAGGTGGTGGTGGAAATTTCCGCAACGCCGGAGGAGGTGGAGGATCGAATGTAGGAAGCGGAACTTATACAGGTTATGGCGTCCCTGATCCGACATATGCTGCAATCTGGAGCCTTGAAATTCCAGGTATGAGCGCGGCTCCCAGTGCGGGAGGAGGACGAGGAGGTTACACCTTGGCACAATCCAATCAAAATGAAGCTACTTTAGGTCCAAATCAAACTGCTTGGGGTGGTGATTACCGCCGTACTGAAGGCGGATTTGGTGGTCATCCGCTTCAGTATGATCCATCCCGTATTTTTATGGGAGGCGGCGGTGGATCCGGTGAACAAGACGGTAATCAAGGCGGTGCCGGTGGAAAAGGAGGAGGTATCGTTTTCATTCAGCATTATGGAACAATGTCTGGAACAGGAATCATCGAAGCTCGAGGAGAAAAAGGACAGAATTCTAATCCAAATAATGAAACACCAACTGCAACGTCTAACACAACCCAACGCAAAGGAAATGATGGAGCAGGGGGTGGTGGAGCCGGCGGAAGTGTACTCATCAGTAATGTCAACCCAATTCCAAATACGATCACGATCAATGTTTCCGGTGGAAGAGGCGGACATGATACATTAGCATTCTTTTTTCCAAGTCCAACAAATGGTTTTGAATGTCAAGGACCCGGAGGAGGTGGCTCAGGTGGTTTCGTTAATTTTTCAAGTGGATCTCCCATCCTTGTGTTGGCAGGAGGCGCAAACGGAACGGTTAAGACAGCCACTAATCCGATCAATATTGTGGCCAATTTCCCTCCGAATGGAGCGACTTCAGGTTCTACGGGCACAAGTATGACGACAAATACATTCTTTGATATCCAAGTAAGTAATGCAACGATTTGTAGTGGCCAGACAACTACCTTAACGGCAACAGTGCTTGGCACGCAACCTGCTGGTTCAACAATTACCTGGTATACCACCCAATTCGGAAATACAGTTGCAGGTACAGGAACAACGTTCACTACTCCAGCATTGACCGCAACAACAACGTATTATGTGGGTGTTTGTCCGGGTACTTTCCGTGTTGCAGTTACAGTTACTGTCGGTGGTCCAACTATTTCTGGAACGGCAACGGTCAACAATGCGACTTGTACCACTGGTGGTTCAATTACTGGACTTACAACAAGTGGCGGTGCAGCACCGGTGATGATTACCTGGAACGGTGTAACAACACCATCAATGAATTTGTCTAACGCTTCACCGGGATCTTATACGGTATTAGTAACTGATAATGTTGGATGTACAGCTACCGCTGGGCCTTTCACAATCGGTTCATCAGGTGGTCCAACCGTAAATACCACCAATATAGTTGTCTCGAATGCGAATTGCCTGGGTAACAATGGTTCTATTTCAGGGATAACTGCAACCGGTACTGGTTTGATATACAGTTGGAATAATGGAGCTTATAATACCTTGAATATTTCTAGCCTTCCAGCTGGTTCGTATTCTTTGGTTGTTACGGATAATAACGGTTGTACGGCAAATGCAGGCCCGATCACGGTAAGTCAGATCCCGGGACCATCCATCGATGTGACGAATATGACTGTGGTTGGTTCTACTTGCGGAAATGCGAACGGTTCAATTACTGGAATTGTTGCTACGGGCACTGGATTGAATTTCACGTGGAATGGTCAAGCATCATCTTTAGATATTTCGAATTTAACTGCTGGAAACTACAGTTTGGTCGTTACAGATAACCTGGGGTGTACAGCGAACTATGGACCTGTCGCTGTTTCCGGGTCCACTGGTCCTAGTTTATTGACTGCTGGTGTGATTGTAACGGATGCCCATTGCGGAAATGCAATTGGAGCAATTTCAGGTATGGGAATTTCCGGCGGAACTAATCCAATGGTTATTTCCTGGAATGGTGGAGCATATTCAACGTTGGATATTGCCAATGCACCTGCCGGATCATATACCTTAACTGTCACTGATTTCAATGGTTGCGTTGCAACAGCAGGACCGTATACCATCAATGACCTTCCTGGCCCAACGATTGATGCCAGCAATGTGGTTATTAATAATGAAACTTGCGCTGGAAACGATGGATCGATTACCGGTTTAACAACTACCGGAACAGTCATGGTGTTCAATTGGAATGGCAACAACACCACCAGTACAGATCTTATCGGAGTGACTGCTGGAACATATGGGTTGGTCGTAACCGATGCTTTTGGTTGTACGGCAGCGGCTGGTCCGTTTGTAGTTGGTGGTGCTGTACCAATGACTATTGATAGCTCCAATTTAGTAATTACACCTTCTGGATGTGCTTTGCCAACAGGGGCGATCAACGGATTGCAGGTTGTGGGAGGTATCAATCCTTTTGTAAGTTGGAGTAATGGTCCACTAACACTAAATAATCAGAATATTTTAGCAGGGACTTACACGATTACCGTTGTCGATGATCAAGGTTGCAACATCTCAGCAAGTTTTACTGTTTCAACAATTTCGGGCTTAACAGTGAATACCACCAATGCTGTTACTACTCCTGAATATTGCCAGCAAGGTAATGGTACAGTAACTGGAGTTACAGTGTCAGGTGGTACTTCCCCATATACATATCAGTGGGATGGTAATAACAACCTAACAACGCTGGATATCAGTATTTTTGATGCAGGCGTTCATACAGTCGTAGTAACTGATGCAGGTGGTTGTACGGCTTCTGGAACAATTACGATCGGAAGTGAAGTGGGACCTACTGTTGACACCACATTGATGCAAGTTGTAGATGCAAGTTGTGGTCAAAATAACGGAAGTATAACGGGTATTCAGGTGTCTGGAAATGGACCGTTTACTTATGCTTGGTCAAATACAGCTCAAACAACTCTTGATCTTACTAATATTGGGGCCGGATCTTATAATTTATTGGTGGTTGATGCACATCAATGTACCTCAAATGGTATAACGATCGATGTTCAAAATTCTGGCTTGATCAATGCTGATTTTAGTTATACAGGAGGCACGATCATCCCTGGAACTTCAGTTAGTTTTGTGGATGAGTCTACCGGAGATGCCGTTACAAACTGGCAATGGTCAATCGATACGAATGGTGTTGTAGGTACAAATTCAAATTTGCAATTTACTTTTGAAGATGAAGGTGTGTTCCCGCTTACCTTGATCGTGACATCGGCAGCAGGATGCGTTGATTCGATTACTAAGTTAATCACCGTTTACGGAGAATTGATCATTCCGAATATTGTGACAAATAACGGAGATGGGGTCAATGACTTTTTTGAGATCAAGAATTTGGAACCAAACAGCACTTTGATCATCCAAAATAGATGGGGTGATGTTGTGTTTTCAACGGAGAATTACTTAAATAATTGGAAGGGAACAGACCAGTCAGGAAACGAATTGTTAGAAGGAGTTTATTTCTACCAATTATTCACTGTAGACGACAAAGTATGGAGTGGATTCATCCATTTGATAAATAAGTAGTTGATAAATAGATTACTTTACTATCTTTGATTGCCGTATTTCATGCAAGTAGGAACAGCGCATATTGACTTTAAGCAACTAGTTTCCGATCGTGTAAAAGAGTTACATGAGGGGGGCTACAAGCATGTTTCTATTTCCCATATCGGGGGAATCAATCAAGATTTAGTTAATAGTCTTTCCACAAGTGTTGAAGATCTAATGATCTCTGCAGGAGATAAGAAGGCTCTGATCAAGCGCGTTTTCAGTATTGTCATCGAAGGTTTGCAAAACATGTTGATCCATGGAGAACGCATCGATGGAGAGCGATTGGGGATGTTGATCGTGGTTTCCAATGAAGAGAAGTACCTGATTGAAATGGGTAATGTGACCTTTGCAACAGAAAAGGAAAAACTTGTCAGTTATTTAGAGCGTTTGAATTCCTTATCCGATGAAGGAGTTAAGGAACTTTACATGGAAACTTTGAATAACGGATTGATATCTGAAAAAGGTGGTGCAGGTTTAGGATTTATAACCATGCGCATGAAATCTAAAAACATCTTGGAGTATCATTTTACAGATCTTGGTGAAGGAAAACTTTTCTTCCGCATTGGAGCATACCTAGACCGTCAATAATACTTAATTTTAGGGAAGATTTTCCCTATGTCTTTTTTTGTTGCCTATCATCCTGTTTATGTGCATGCTGTTCCAGAAGGACATCGATTTCCTATGGCCAAATATCAATTGTTGTATCAACAGATCCAGCTAGAGGGAATTTTGGATCACAGCGTATTCTTACAACCTTCAACGATCGATCTTGCGATGGTAAGTCGTGTTCATGATCCGGAATACGTACAAAAGTTGATCTCTTTAAAATGCTCGCCCAGAGAACAACGTGTTTCGGGCTTTGAGCACAATGATGCGCTCATAGAAAGAGAAATGGTTATCATGGAGGGTACGCGCCTCTGTGCGGAAAAGGCCTGGCAAACAAAAGGAATTGGACTAAACATTGCTGGAGGAACCCACCATGCTTATACTGATCGCGGAGAAGGATTTTGTTTGTTGAATGATCAAGCCATTGCCGCACAATGGCTTTTAGACACAAGAAAGGCTGAGCGTATTTTAATAATCGATCTTGATGTTCATCAGGGAAATGGAACAGCCGAAATTTTCCAAAATAACGATGCGGTTTTTACCTTCAGTATGCACGGAGAGGCCAATTATCCATTGAAAAAGGAGGTGTCTAATCGAGATGTGCATTTACCAACTGGTATTGGAGACGCAGCATATTTATCCGTTTTGGAGCACGAATTGAACAGTTGTTGTAAGGAATTCAATCCGGATTTCATTTTTTACCAATGCGGTGTAGACGTGCTGGAATCGGATCAATTGGGGAAACTCTCGCTGAGTATTCATGGTGCAAAGGAGCGTGATCGAATGGTGTTTCAATTTGCTAAGGATCAAGAAGTTCCCGTTGTTTGCAGTATGGGTGGAGGCTACAGTAAGGAGTTGCGCTTCATCGTTGAGGCACATATGAATACATTTCGTTTGGCACATTTTCTTTTTTAAAAATGCTCTAAATCGATTTCGTTTGTATATTTGTGTAGAATTATTCTAAATAAGAATGAAAGTACAAGCGGAAGTTCCAGTTTTACAGCAATGGGTGACCTGTTCGAATTGTTCTTGTGATAAGAAGAAAGATTGCTGCAAGAAATACAAAAAGAAAGGGGTGCATTGTAAAAAATGCCCCAAGCTGTAAATTTTTCATTCTACTTCTTACATTTGGACATGCGTTGGATCTTGCTGTCCTCTTTATTGTACATTTCGTCATTCGTTCAGTCGCAAATATTTACTGATAGCACTTGGGCTTTTAGTGCTGTTTTTCAATACCATCCGTATGATTTTTTCATGGGTGTAGGAATGCAGAAGTCTATTTCAAAGCACCGTTTAAGTGCTCAGTTTTATTCTGGAGTGGATCGAACTTTTTTTCAGCAAAGGTTTTACCCGAAATTGGATTTACATTATGGTTTTGATCTTTTCGAAAAGATCCCTTTTCGTGTTTTACCCGAGATACATTTAACGGGAAGCTTTCTGAATATCAGTGCTGAGTACAGACAAATCGCTAGCTATTTAGAAACGACGGCAGGTATGACGATCGGTGTTGGTCGCAAAAATCAATGGTTATTGAATGCGCAATTCGGGCCGATGTGGAGTCGCTATCAGGTAAATCAATCAAATTTAAGTTGGAACTTATTGTATGAGATTCGTTACGTACATCTGCTTAATTAGTCTGTTTCTGTTTGGATGCAAGCGGGAGGACCAATTCGATCAAGTTACCTTGGTTGCGCACGCTTGTTCGGGATTGTTAACGTCTACAACGCCTTATCATGATAATTCGGAAGAAGCTTTTATCTATGCCTTGTCTTTGCAAGGAATAGATGCGATCGAAGTGGATGTTCAGCTTTCGGCAGACGGTACCTTATGGCTTTTTCATGATCCTGAACTTTCTACTGAAACCAATGGAAGCGGATGTGTTTCAGAAGTGTCCGACACATACTTAAGTTCTTTACATTATACCACTCAAGAGAAAGAAAAGTTAATACGCTTGCAAGATCTGCCACAGAATTTGGAAGGTAAAAAATTGATTTTGGATTTGCGACACAGTAATACCTGCTCGAATGAATTTTTAAAGGATACACTTGTATTTAATGCTGTACAACAACTAGTTACTGAAAAACAATGGACAGATCTTGTTCTCATTTTAGGAACCCCATCTTGGACAGAACTTTTTTCCAGTTTGGGATTTGAAATTTACGTAAATGCTTACGATTTGAATTATTATAACGCATTGAATGTTCCTCAAGCTACAGGTCCTTGTATTCGTTCAGCAGTGATCACGAAAGAAGAGGTGGACAAAATTCATCAAGATGGCAAAAAAGTGATTATTTTCGATGTGCGGTCTCCAAAAGGGATCCGAAAAGCCTTGAAGAAATATCCAGACTTGCTCATGGTCGATGATCCGAGAGCAGCAATTATAGAGAAATACCGATGAGTAAGAAGAAAGAACGTTTGAATGTGGTTTACTCCACGAATCCGAATTTTCATTACGAATATGAGGCTGAGGAAGAACAAGTCACATTAAATCCTGGAGAGCAAACCTTGTATGTTTCGATTGATCGCAAACAACGCGGAGGAAAAGAGGTTACCCTGATCGAAGGGTTTGTTGGCACCGACACTGATCTTCAGCAACTTGGGAAGCATTTGAAGAGTAAATGTGGAGTAGGAGGAACTGCAAAAAATGGGGAGATTCTGATCCAGGGAAATTTCCGGGATAAAATCATCGAATTGTTAACAAAAGAGGGGTATCGAGTAAAGCGAAAAGGAGGATAAAATAACCGGTCTGTGCGTATTTACATTTAAGAATTTTACCAACCAATAACTAACCAGACAAAATGCAAGTTCCGCACAAACCGGATTTATTCGCTTAGATCGTTATAATAAATTCAATTGGATACAACAAAGGTAATGATTTAATCAACACATTTTAAGCATTTTTTAATGAAATGTAGTAATTGTTGATTCTTTAGCATTCCAAGAGGTAAATCCTTTTAGTAAACTGTTAAAACGCTGTTAGTAAATCCCCAAAATTCCGGTATTTTTTTGCTTTCAGGCTGTAGCATTTTCTTAAATTTGTTGCAATGGAAAAGCAAGTCATTCTCGACGATCAGCAAGTTCAATTAACCATGAACAGGCTGGCTTATCAGTTAATTGAAAATCACGATCAATTTTCTTCTACCGTATTGATTGGCCTTCAGCCTCGCGGTATTCATGTTTTGGAGCGTTTAAAGCGCATTTTGGAGTCCGTTTTGGGGCATTCAGTTACTTGTGGACAATTGGATATCACTTTTTACCGGGATGATTTCCGTAGAAGAGAGAAACCACTAATTCCAAGTGCGACCAACATTGATTTTACGATCGAAGGAAAACATGTGGTGTTGATAGACGACGTGCTCTACACGGGCCGAACAATACGCTCCGGCTTGGATGCTTTACTAGCTTTTGGTAGGCCAAATAGCGTAGAATTGTTGGTGCTTGTAGACCGCCGTTTTCAGCGTGATTTGCCAATCCAGGCTGATTACGTTGGAAAGTCAGTGGATACGCTCGACACAGAACGTGTTTCTGTAGAATGGAGTCAAATTGAAGGATCAGATAAAGTTGTATTGTTTACACCGAAAGAATGGAACAGTTAAGCGTAGAGCATTTGGTTGGGATTCGCGACCTTACAAGAAAAGACATAGAGTTGATTTTTAAAACTGCTGATAGTTTTAAAGAGGTCATTAACAGACCGATTAAAAAAGTTCCTTCTTTGCGCGACATTACCATTGCTAACTTGTTTTTCGAAAATTCAACCCGTACGCGTTTGAGTTTTGAATTGGCGGAAAAACGCTTGTCAGCTGATGTAGTCAATTTCTCCGCTTCAAGTAGTTCTGTAAAGAAGGGGGAAACGCTTATCGATACGGTAAACAACATTTTGTCCATGAAAGTGGATATGGTGGTGATGCGACATCCGAATCCGGGGGCGGCCCTGTTTTTATCGCAACGAACAAATACACGTGTGATCAATGCGGGAGATGGAACTCATGAACATCCTACACAAGGTTTATTGGACGCGTTCTCGATCCGTGAACGATTAGGAGAAGTGGAAGGTAAGAAAGTGGTGATCGTTGGAGATATTCTGCACTCACGAGTAGCTCTTTCGAATATTTATACCCTACAAAAATTGGGGGCTGAGGTGATGGTTTGCGGACCAACTACCTTGATCCCGAAATACATCGACCAATTGGGAGTGAAAGTTGAACATAACTTGCAACGCGCTTTAAATTGGTGTGATGTGGCAAATATGTTGCGCATTCAGTTGGAACGTCAAGATATTCAGTATTTCCCAAGTTTACGTGAGTATTCCATGCAATACGGACTTACGAAGGAGATTTTAGACAATTTGGATAAAGAGATCGTTGTGATGCACCCGGGTCCGATCAATCGCGGAGTGGAGATTACCTCCGACGTAGCAGATTCAAAACAATCGATCATTTTGAATCAAGTGGAGAACGGTGTTGCCGTGCGCATGGCGGTGATCTATTTGTTAGCGAGTAAAATTGGTAGATAAATTAAGAATAACTTGTCTAGTTCATAGAAATTGTTACTTTTGAAATAAGTCATAAAACCATGAATTTCGAAATATCGCAAGAAGCACATACAGCAGTTGTTCGTTCAGTAGTAGATAAATTGGACGCTTCAAATGCACCGGAATTGAAAAGTGAATTGCTATTGTTGCACAAACAGGGAGTTCAATCGATCATTTTGGATCTTGCTAAGACGAAATATTGTGATTCTTCTGGTCTTTCAGCAATTCTTACAGGTAACCGTTTGTGTAAAGATGCTAACGGACAATTCATTCTTTGCGGCTTGCAAGATAGCGTGGCAAAAATGATCAGTATTGCTCAGCTTGACCGTGTGTTGAGCATCGTTGCAACAAGAGAAGATGCAAATGCATTGTTGTAATCCTGCATGAGTTTTCACGTAACGATCTTGGGTTCCGGCGCAGCTTTACCTACAGCTAATCGCGCTCCAAGTTCTCAATATGTTGTTTGTAATGAACGTCACATCCTCATTGATTGTGGCGAAGGAACGCAATCCCAACTGCGCAAGTATAAGGTTCATATCCAGCGCATCACACACATTCTAATTTCTCATTTACACGGTGATCATTATTTTGGTTTGGTTGGTCTGTTAAGCACACTTCATTTGTTGGGAAGAGACAAAGGCTTAACAATTTATGGTCCGGAACCACTCGAAGGGATTATTCGGCAACAATTGGAAATGGGGGATACAAAGCTTTGTTTTTCTTTGAATTTTGTTCCGCTGAATGGCAAAGAACACAAGCTGCTTTTTGAGGACAATAAAATGGAGATCTGGTGTTTTCCCTTAAGACACCGTATTCCTACAAACGGTTTTGTGATTCGCGAAAAACCAAAAGAACGTAGTTTGGATGGAGAACGGTTCAGACGTGACGGACTTTCGTTGGAGTTTATTCCGTATTTTAGACGTGGAGAAGATATTACGCTTGAAGATGGTACCTGTTTGCTAGCGGATGATTACACATTTCCGGCACCGGCACCAAAATCCTATGCGTATTGTTCGGATACGATCTACGATCCGAGTTTGACAGCTTACGTTAAAAATGTGAGCGTGCTTTACCACGAAGCCACGTTTTTACATGAAAAGTTGAATCGGGCAAAAGCTACTTTTCATACCACTGCCTTGCAGGCCGCTGAAATTGCCAAAGCTTCAGAAATAGATAAACTTTTGCTGGGACACTTAAGTGCACGTTACGAAAACGGTCTCGAACACGAACGTGAAGCCCGTAAGATATTTGAGAATACCCAAGTGGTAGAAGACGGAGATCAGTACAAGTTCTAGCTGATCAATAATTGATGTGACGCTCCTTTTTATCTTCGTAAATGTCTGCAATCGTTACTAAAATTCCCGTTTCTTCCACGTCACCAAAATCTGGGTTTACAGCAGTACCAAAGGTTTTCATGGTTGGTGACAAGTTCATGTAGATATTCACCAATGGCGGGATGTTCTCCCCACGAGCACGCACATAATTGTTCAAGACCTTGAATCCGTCTTTGAATTCCAATCCTTTCAATTGACTTTCTACATACGATTGGTCGTAATCTTGTTCCAAGGGATGATAAGGCTTCATCAAGTGCTCATTGTCCGGGAAATAGTGGTGCATGAAATGCAATAAGAAATCGCGACATTCACGGTCGTAAGTAGGGTACATCGTTACTTTTCCAAAAAAGTATTGAATCTCCGGATGTTGACGAACCAAAGCTCCCAAACCATCCCAGATGTTGTCTAATGCATACAAGCCTTTTCGCGGGTTTACTGCTGGTTGATAATTCGGTTGCACCCAACTACGTCCCAATTCACAGGTATTAGGCAAGTATTCTTTTACGAAGCGATCTGTGAAATCAAAGTAATGTGCTGTTGAAAGATGAATCGTTCCGTCTTCGTCTATAGCTTTATTGCATAAAATGAAGCGATAACCTCCTACAATTTCCTCATCCTCAGGCGACCAAACGATCAATTGTTCGTAGCATGGATCTTCGGTATCGTATTGATCCAAATCCAAAGGTTCGCCCGTTCCTCCACCAGCTGTGCGGAAAGTTACTTCACGTAAACGTCCGATTTCACGGATCACATTGGGTGCGTTGTGCACATTAACAATGTAAATTTCATTATCTCCTTTGCGCGTTGTACGAATCAATCCTGCAGCAGTAAGTTCTGCTTTTATGGTTGCTTTGTCAATTGCCGGTATGATGGGTTTTTGTGTATTCATTTTTTTAAGGAATAGATGTGTTCACGAAACCAATCAGCGTGTTTCTGATCTGAAATCTTCGCGTCTAAACTAGATGCAGGAATTGGTTGTCCGACCGTAAAGTGGACGTGTTGTCCTTTTTGTCGGAACATTTCATCCGATAAATAAAGCATTTCAATGTTTGCCTTGATCCGCAAGAATTCACGGAAGTTAGACAAATTATAGAACCAATTGGAAAGCCTACCTTCAATATGGATAGGGATGATCAATTGATCATTCAGTCTGGATTGTTTAACGAAGGCTTTTTTCCATTCTTTATCTTTGATCACTCCGCGTTTTCTGCGAGAAACCAGCCCGGCAGGAAACACACACACACATTGATCGCTTCCAAAAAGTGCATTTACTTGTTGTAACGAGTTCCCCTTAGTTCTACCGTGTTTGTTCACGCCCACAAAAATGTCACGAAGCGGCTCCAGGTTCAACAACAAATCATTGACGATAAATTTGATATCCGTTCGGTGATCGCGCAACGCATCTACAAGTAACATAGCGTCCATTCCGCCCAAGGGGTGATTCATAACAATTACGCATTTGCCAGTTTTGGGAATGCGGTCAATTCCGTCAATCGAATAAGTAACTCCGATTTCTTCAATTACTTCCTTGCAGAATAATTGATTTTTAGAATCATGTGTGCGCAGGAAATCATTGATTTCTTTTTGATGCAGAATACGCTCCAAATAACGAATGATGAATCCAGGAATCCACTTCAAAAGCCGCGGATTTTTACTGCGGATCAAGCGACGTACATTGATGAAATCATCCGTTTGGTTCATACCGCAAAAATACAATTTTAGCTCCTCAAGCGGACAGATGTCGGCGCTTGTTTTCCGATTTTTATCGACAATTTCAGTCTACCAAATTGTTTATGGGGCACAAACCAAGGTGTCATACCACGGCGAAAAACCAGCCCAAACTCCAATTGCGCCACCGCTTATGTTTGTCGGGATTGAAGTGGGTGAGGCAAACGGATTTCCACCATTCTGGATTTGAAGGATCTTGCTTTCCCAAAAATCATAAACGAGTTTGTCCATTTTTGAAAATTTGACAACTACTGAATCTCCTATTTTGTAGTAGCCTTTGTTTTTATCTGATACATCTGTATCTCCCCAAGACATCGGATTTTCATAATAAAACTCAAAGGTCTGTCCATTGAAGAACTCATCGTTGAAAACAGGGGAGTAGGTTTTGCTGAAGTTGGCATCTTTCGGTTCGCCATTTACTAAGTTGATGCGCTTTACTTCCCACATGTAATTGTCACCGGCAATTGAAGGATCACTCAATTGTGCATACGAAAATCCATATCCCGGGTCTGGATCCTGATCTTGTTTCCAGTACAATGAATCCAATGGTGTAGTAGGAAGTATTGTTGTGGAAGAGCTATACGATTTGCCTTCAAAAAGTACATTCAGCGTATATGTTTTTCCTACTTCTCCCCAAATAGCTGTGTTGAAGCTGGTGTAGGCGCACAAATGATAATTAGGTAATTCAGATACCGGAACACCGAAAAGGTCTGCTGCAATTTGTTCAGTTCCCGGAGGTAGATTATCACTGCAGATCTCGTCTAAAACAACCGTTGTATCTCCATTGGAGACCGTTACCACCGCACCGGATTGGAAGCCATTCAGGAAACTTTCCAAATTGGTAGGGGCATAGATATCTTGTGTTTTAGACAGCAAAACAATAGGAGGTAGACCTGTTTCGATCTTGCCATCAATTACCAGTTTCTCTTCGTAACCGGGAATGTCGATCTTCACCTCTTTTGAGCAGGAAATCAAAACGCCGGAAAGGATCAGAAAACCAAAAATTAAAATTCGAAGTTCCATGTGACACTAGGTAAAATTGGAAACAAGGAAACCTGTTTCACGTTGATCTTAAAATTATTTTCCAATAAACTTCCTTGATTATCTATGTACAAGAAGAAAGGATTGGCTCTATTATAAACATTGTAAACGGAGAAGTTCACATTCTGACGGAAGCGTTTCTTCTTTTCGATCGTTTTACCGCTTTCCACATCCGTAACTTGTTTTGTTGGCTTGTCATACCACGTCGCAGATAGATCCAATCGATGATAAGGGGCCATTCGCGTGGAATTTCGAGCTCCGTAATTGAAAATGAGGTCCTGTTCATGCACGTACCAGCTATTCGGCAAGGTTAGCGTGTTTCCGGTAGCAAAAATGAATGACATACCAAAGGTCCAACGCTCATTTAATTCGTATGTTCCAACAAATGTCAAGTCATGACGGCGGTCGTATTTTGCTGGGAACACCTCTTCTTGCAAGTCAGGAAAATAGCGTTCTGTTTTAGACCAGGTATAACCGATCCAACCCGTGATTTTTCCTACCGTACGTTTCAAAAAGAACTCAGCTCCGTAACTCCATCCGGTACCGAATACAAGCAAATTATCTGTATTATCGCTTACATTGTCACTTGGTAAAGCGCCTTCTTTGTATTCTATTACGTTTTTCATGTGCTTGTAGTAGATCTCCACAGAACTTTCCCATTTGTTGTCGCGTAAATTCTTGAAATAACCCAAGCTGGCTTGCCATCCTTGTTGTGGCTTTGCGATATCCGTACTTGGGTACCAAATATCCGTAGGTAATGAAACCGCGGATAAACTGGATAAATGGACGTATTGATTATTGTAAGTGAATCCTCCTTTCAAGGAACTGGTTTTATTCAGTAAATATCTACCGGTAAGTCGAGGTTCCAAGCCATGGTAGAATTGGATCAGATCACCTTTGTCATAGTTCACTTCTCCCGATGGATTACCCACCGCATCTTTCGTGAAACGTGTAAATGAGCCCACGAATTGATACATCGAATAACGCAAGCCCAGGTTTAAACTTAGTTTTTCATTGACATCGATCTCGTCTTGAAAGTAGATTCCCGATTCATGACTGAATAATTGCTGGGCAAGGCCGGTATCAAAAGTTGTTGTGTCTTGTTTTGCCGAAACACTAATTGGAGTAAATGTGTGGTACAAATAATCTGCCCCCCATTTCATGTGGTGACGTGTTCCGGGAAGGTAAGTAAAATCTACTTTTCCACCGATGTCACGGATACCTGATGAAATGGTGATGGTGAAGTTATCTTGCTCAGAACCAAAGCTGAAGAGGTAATCGGTGAAATTTACGCTGGTATTCATGAACAATTTATTCGAGAACAAGTGGTTCCAACGTACATTCGCAATGGCATTTCCCCAAGGCATTTTTACTTTGAAATCGTCCTCTTTATTCCCGAAATTGAAAAAATCGCGTCCATAATATCCACTTGCATAGATCTTGTCTTTTTTTCCAAGGCTGTAGTTGAATTTGGCATTGAAATCATAGAAGTAATAACTCGTTCCGGCAAAAGGACTGGAGTCTTTGATGAAGGCCTTCATGAAAACGTCTATGTAGGTTCTTCTTGCTGATACAAGGAAAGAACCTTTGTTTTTTACGATAGGTCCTTCTAAAGTTAGTCGCGATGAGATTAATCCAATGCCACCGGTGACTTTGAATTTTTTGTTGTTCCCTTCGTTCATGTTTACTTCCAATACTGAGGACAAACGCCCTCCAAATGAAGCAGGCATGCCACCTTTGATTAGATTGACATTTTTGATGGCATCGGAATTAAAAACTGAGAAGAAGCCAAATAAATGGGCGGCATTGTAAACGTGGGTATTGTCAAGAAGGACTAAGTTTTGATCCGGGCTTCCACCTCTCACATAAAATCCTTGACCACCTTCACTTACGGAAGAAACACCCGGAAGCAACTGAATTGTCTTGATCACATCAACTTCTCCAAGAAACGCCGGAAGCTTTTTGACCATTTGAATGTCGAGTTCGATCTGACCGATCTTTGTAGACTCCACATTATCCAATCGTTTGGCATTTACTTCAACGCCTTCAATGGTGGTTACATTTTCATTCAGGGTCAGGTTTAACTCGCGATCTTGATTTAGATCGAGTGCAAAAGTATCGGCCGGAAAACCCGGTCCGCCGGGACATTGTGCATGTCCACCGGGATACGGAGCATGGACGCCAACGTGATCAAATCCGCGCCGACATGGCCGACCGCGATGGTGCCATGGTTGGCGCCCCACGCGTTCATCACCGACCATACATCCGTGTACGGCCCCTGACCCGTGAGGTCGGGAACAAACCAAGTGGTGGGCCAGGTCGGGTTGGTGCGCTGGTCGAGGATGTCGTGAAC
>JBMLQF010000070.1:0-21293 GCA_049241705.1 Fluviicola sp.
CGTTACTAATACCATGGTATAAAATTACAACCAAACATCGGGATGTAAAACACTAAGCATCTTAAATAAATTGAATATTCTTTTGTTTTCGATGAATATTTCGATGGTTTCATTAATCCTAATTTTTGTGCAGCTTTCAGAATCGCACTATATTTGCCGCATGAAGCTACTACACTTACCTGCTTTAACACTGTTTTTAGCAACTTCATGCCAATCAGAGTATGAAATTCAGCTGAAAGAAGCCAAGCAATTGGTGAATCAGGAACTGGAATTGAGAAATAAAATCTCAATCCTTCCCGCGTTCAATGCGGATGCATTTATCTCATTGGAACATATTCAACGAGAGATTGAGGTTAAATCCCATTTGTCTGGCAATAAGCGCTTGTTCAATGAAACACTCAATACATATAAGTATCAACTCATTGAACAACATGAAAATGCGGATGTTCTGTTAACTAAGTATCCTTAAGTAATTGTCAATTCAACGTTTGGGTCCCAAAACACCTTTTTCCAATCTTGGATCTGGTCGTCGTGTACTTGAACTCCCTCTGCTTCGAGTAAGCGTTGCATGCGATCCGGTTCTCCAAAATGCATCTTGCCTGTTAAGCATCCATTTCGATTTACAACACGATGTGCCGGAATATGAGGAATCTTGTGCGCTGCATTCATGGCCCAACCAACCATTCTACTCGACTTAGTTGCTCCCAAATACTTCGCGATTGCCCCATAGGAAGTAGCACGCCCCGGAGGAATTAATTCCACCACTTGATACACCAGCTGAAAAAAATCAGTTTGTTGCGATTGCCTGTCCAATGACTTATTTGTTGTAAGACCCTTTCCCATTGTACTTTCAATGAATACTAAGGTATGTATTAATGTCTAACCTAAAATTGGTAAAAGCAAGAAATCGTTGAACTGACACACCAAATTTTAAGTCATCGACAAGAATTTCTGTAACCGAAGTCGATTAACACCATTGAAAGAAAAAAAAGCCATGAAACCCAAAACAATTCTTGCATGTGCATTCGTTGCATTTTTCAGTTTTTCTAATTTTTCTTTTAGCCAAGAGGCAGAAAGCGAGTTAGAAGCTTCTAGTTGGGATCTTCGTTGTTATCCCAATCCAACCTCCGACCTTCTGGTGATCCAATCATCGATCCCGATTAAAGAAGTAACCGTGATTGACTTAAATGGAGAAGTAGTCAAAGTTGCTGCGCTTCCAAATTGGTGCTATTCACTGCATGAATTGCCAAGCGGATGGCTGTTCTTTTTCATTGAAAACGAAGAGGGAACCATAGAACGTAAAAACGTATTCAAGCAATAAATTCTTGATCAATCTAACCTAAACCCTTTCACTTCTTCGTGTTTGTTATTTTTGCAGAAAATCACGCATGAAAGGCATTTACACGATCGCATTGCTGTTGGCTTCCAACATTTTCATGACTCTGGCCTGGTACGGACATCTTAAATCCGACAGTTCTAAAAAATGGACTTTTTGGGCATTTACAACAGCCATTCTACTGAGCTGGGGAATCGCCTTTTTTGAATACGTTTTGCAAGTTCCTGCCAACAAGATCGGCTATAAAGGCAATGGCGGACCGTTTACACTGATCCAATTGCGCGTGATCCAAGAAGTGATCTCACTTGTCGTTTTTATGATCTTTTCATTACTTGCCTTCAAAGGCGAACAATTCAAATGGAATCACATTGCAGCTTTCGGTTTGATCGTAGTAGCCGTGTATTTGGTGTTTAAGAAGTAATGTAAAAGGATTTTAAGAGAACCGAGAAGATACGCTGATCAATTCCGTACGATCTTCAGGAAGGTTTGCCACATGATCTTGAGATCGGTGGACAACGTTGGACGTGCCAGGTACTTTTTATTCAGTTCGATCTTGGCAGGCATGATCTCATCAATATAGGTTTGACGCGGATTTTCGGAAGCACCCAGCAATTCGTTCTCTTTGAAATATTCCAACGAAGCGAAATCGGTGATTCCCGGCCGAACATTTAAGATCTGACGTTGGTCTTCCGTATACAGATCCACATATTCCTGCACTTCTGGCCGCGGGCCAACAATGCTCATTTCTCCCACTAAGACATTTAAAAATTGCGGAAATTCATCCATTTTCGTTTTTCGGATGAAGTAACCTACTCGGGTGATTCGCGGATCGCGCATCCCAACTGTCAACGTTCCCAATTTATCAGCATTTGGTCGCATTGTGCGGAACTTCCATAATTTAAATGATTTCCCAAATCTACCAACACGCGTTTGCCGATAGAACACTCCTCCCCGACTTTCCGAGACGATCAACAAAGCAATGATCAACCCAAAAGGGAGGAAACATAGCAAAATGATCATGGAGCAAACTATATCGAAGACGCGTTTCATCCAAGCACTTGTTTCACGGCATTTTTCACCGCTGAGATCACAATTTGAACCTGTTCATCTGTCAAATCGAAATACACCGGCAAGGTGATCTCATTCTCATAACTGGACCAAGCTTGAGGGTAATCCGAGATGTTATAACCTAGATTTTTGTAGGCCGTCAAAATTGGCAACGGTTGAAAGTGTACGTTCACTGAAACATCCTGATCAAAGATCGCTTGCATGATCGCATCGCGCTGCGCTTCCGAAGCACCACCAATGCGCAATTGATACAAGTGGTAACAACTTTCGCGATCAGCATCTTTCATTTGCGGAAGAACAGCCCAGGACTCCTTGGAAAATCCATCATTATATGCTTCACAGATTGCTTTTCTGCGATCTAAGTTTTCCTGAAAACGCTCCAATTCCACCAATCCAATTGCTGCTTGGATGTCAGTCATGTTGCATTTATACCCGGGCACAACCACGTCATAACGCCAATTCCCTTTTTGAGTTTTCGCCAGCGCATCTTTGCTTTGACCGTGCAAACTCAACATGCACAACTCTTTGTAAATTGCCTCATGGTCGAAGCCTTCCGGCAAGTTGATACTCATCGTTCCACCTTCAGCAGTCGTCAAATTTTTCACCGCATGGAACGAAAAACAAGTCACATCTGCCAATGCTCCTGAACGTTTTCCTTTGTACGTTGACCCGAATGAATGCGCAGCATCTGCAGCGATGAGAATTCTTCCCAGCTTACGCTGTAAATCAGTATTCGGTGAGAATTTAGCTTTCACTGAAGGGTCATTTACCAACTTATAAATAGCGTCATAATCACATGGGAACCCGGCAATGTCAACAGGCATGATCGCTTTCGTTCGTTCTGTGATCAGGCCCGCTAATTGATCGGTATCCAGGATGAATTTTCCCGGAAGAACGTCCACCATAACTGGTTTTGCACCCGTATGCACGATGACATTGGCAGATGCGCAATACGTGATTGCAGGCACGATCACCTCATCTCCCGGTCCGATTCCCCACCAGCGAAGCAACAATTCCATTCCTGCAGTCCAAGAACTTACAGCAACAGTGCACTTATTGCCACAGTATTCCGTCAATTGTTTTTCAAACAATTTCGTGCGCGGACCTGTCGTGATCCAACCGGATGTAAGCGCGGCAGTAACCTCATCAATGACTTTCTGGTCAATACGTGGCGGAGAAAATGGAATCATGTGTGCAATTTGTTTCAAAGGTAGAAAATCTGCCGTTTATGACACGTTTTCTGACCAAATGTAGCAATCACATTAGCGGGACAGCTCGGAAAAACTACTTCCCGGCTTTTTGTTCAAAAGCAGAAAATGGATCAAGCCCTTTAAATATCCCCATCCATAACTGATGTGCAAAATGGGATAGATGACAAACAAGTTTGACGCTTCCTTCGGATTAGCTGAGGTTTTCAAACTAAATAGGATATTCATCGTGAAATATAAGGCCAAACCTGAAATGCTGACCAATCCCAATACGGGAGAAATAACAAACGGAAGCAAACAGAAAATCAGATAGAAAACAAAGAGTGGCGGCACCAATTGACGAAGCGTGGTAACGGCTCTATGCTTTTTGTTCACGTATACTTTCCAGTAGCCATACTGCAAAAACTGTTTCCACAGATTGGGATACGAACCACGTACATAATACTTCAAACTGATCTCTGCGTTGAAGAGGATCTTTCCACCTGCCTGTGTGACGCGAAAGTTGAATTCGTCATCTTGGTTTCTAACTAGTTCTTCATCGAAATAACCGATTTTCTCAAAAACCCAAGCTGGATACATGGGCGTACCGACAGTATCCACAAAACTGCTTTGCTCTAAAGTCCGAAAATTACCCAATCCCATGCCGAAAGCGGTTCCCATCGCTTGAGCGATCATACGTCCCTGTTCGTTCAAATACACATTTTCTACCGCACCGCCAACGCACCAAACATCGGGATCGGCTTGTAAGCTTTCCACAGCTTTTCGCAGGTAATTGGAGGAAATAACTTGTCGTGCCCCAATAATTTGGTAATAATCGGCGTCCTTTGTGGCGTAAATTCCCAGATTGAACGCAAACGGTGTGAGTTGCTTTTCATTGTTAACCAACTGAATACCCGGAAACTGCTGTTGCAAGGCTTGCAGCAATTCACGAGTTCCATCATTGCTCATTCCGTCCACCACATTCACAGCCAGGTGACAATCATCCGGAAGATCCGAAGCATAAATTGCCCGAATGCATTCCTCGATATTATTCACCTCATTGCGACAAGGTATGACAACAGCTATTTTCATTTTTTCTCAAAAGGTTTTGCCGGGTTTCCAGCAACCACAACCCCTTCTTCTACGGATTTCACCACCACACTACCTAGTCCAACCAAGGCTTTGTCAGCTATGGATAATTTCTGACGGATAGAAGCTGATGGAGAAACCCAAACGTCTTCGCCGATCACTACACTTCCAGCGATCATCGCATTGGCAATGATCAAACTGTTCTTGCCAATCTTTACTCCGTGAGCGATATGCACCAAATTATCCACTTTTACATTTTCGTGGAGCACTGTGGAACCCAAAACTGCACGGTCAATACATACATTGTTTCCGATCTCCACCTGGTCGTGAAGCACTACGTTACCGATGTGTGGCATCAACTCGTAGTCACCTTCTTCATTTTGTTCGTAGCCAAAACCAACACCGCCTATGGTGTTATTCGCTCCGATACTGCAATTATTTCCAATCTGCGTTTGAGAATGGATGACTGTATTTGGACCAATAGCAACATAATCACCCAGTTTACAACCGCGTTCAATGACTACATTCGCTCCAATGACCACCCTTTCTTTATTGAAAACGACACTCGGGTCGATTACCGCTGAGGGGTGAATGCTTCCAAAAACCTTTTTCTCTGCAAAGAATTCTTGCAAAACTTTCAAAAAAGCGCTGCGTGGTTTGTCAACCGGGATAGCATAAAATGATCGTTCGTCAGCCTGAATCTCTTGAAAAACTTCTTGACTCACGATAACTGTACCCGCATGAAGTTCCTTTAACAGATCCTTGTTCTTATCCGAACACCAACCAATTGATTCCGCGGAAAAATCCGGATCATTGATTGCGAGTACATTCGTGATTCGTTGTTCCGAACTATCTGAACAAGGACTTCCCGTTAAGAAACTGCATACCTGACTACGTGTGATCATGATCAATCAATTATCCATCGAACAATGTTAAAGGCTTCCGCATACTTCGTCCCAATTTGAACACCGCGTGTTCTGGCAACGGAGCGCAAGAAATCTTCATCGGAATATGGTCTGTGCGCCTGAGACTGGTACTCTTTCAACGCATTTACTTTCGTCTGAACATGGGTCTCATCCAAATGAACGAAACTAGATGTCGTAAAAGACAAATTGTTCCAAGGCAATTCATAGGATAGAATGGATGCGAATTTAAATGCACGCAAACCTTCCGTAGCCACCGTAGCATGATCTTGGTGAACATCTGCCAGATCCGGCATGAAGATCAATTGCGGATTGAAATCCTGACGAATACGGATCAGATCATCCAAAATATCTTGTCTACGATATCCAAAAGTTCGCACATCGTAATCGAACAATAACAAGTTCTCACTTTTAATCCCCAACACCTTGGTTGCTGCCTTCACTTCAGTGATCAAAATATCGGAAGGGAATTGCGGCAACACGGATTGCTGACAAGCCGAAAATGCAGCGTACATGACATCATGTCCCTCTTCTATAAATTTTGCAATGGTACCCCCACAACCAAACTCACCATCATCGGTGTGTGGAGCTAAAACCAAAACTCTTTTTTTATTCTTCATAGTTCCGTATTGGATCAATATTAATTCAAATCAACAATAATTATTGCAGAAAACCTACAAGATCAAATCTGCCATTTGACGGGCTGCTGTTCCGTTTCCAAAATAGTTCTTGCGTTCTTCTGTTGGTTCAAAGGAATTGATAGCATGGGTGATCTTTTCAGCATTTGCACCAACAATCACATTCCATCCGTTCTCAACGGTCTCTACCCATTCCGTCTCATCGCGCATCGTAATGCACGGTTTGCCCAAAAAGAAGGCTTCTTTCTGAACGCCACCACTATCAGTTACGATCTTTTTGGCGCCAGTTTCCAAACGCACCATATCCAGATAACCTACCGGTTCTATCACCCGGATATTCTCACCCAACGCGATCTCGTAATCGTTCAAATACTTTTGCGTTCGCGGATGCAGAGGCAGAATGATCGGTTCTTTAGAGTCGTTCAATCCTTTAACGATCCCTTTCAAACGGGAGATATCATTCGTATTTTCAGCACGGTGGATGGTACACAACAAATACTCGTTTTCCGACACTCCCAATTGCGCCAAAATCGCACTCTTTTCAGCAGCTATCTTGCTGAAATGAAGAATTCCATCAAACATGACATCGCCTACATTGTGCACACCTTTCGTGATCCCTTCGCGCACTAAATTATCAATTGCTGTTTGGGTTGGCACAAAAAGCAAATTCGAAATGTGATCCGTCAAAATGCGGTTTTGTTCCTCTGGCATGGCCATATTGAAACTACGCAATCCTGCTTCAACGTGAATAACCGAAATCAGCAATTTGGATGCCGCTAAAGCACCAGCAAGCGTAGAATTCGTATCGCCGTAAACCATCACATAATCTGGCTCCTCCTCCAGCAACACCTCTTCAATTGCCACCAACATGGCACCGGTCATAGCTCCATGCGAACCGGAACCAACATTTAAATGATACTTCGGATGTGGAATACCCAGTTCATCAAAAAAAACATCGGACATATTCGCATCGTAATGCTGACCAGTATGCACGATGATTTCTTCGAAAAAGTCAGCAAACACCGATGAAACAGCTGCTGCTTTGATGAATTGAGGACGTGCCCCTAGGATGGTGACAATTTTTTTCAAATTCAGATTACTTTAGGCAAAAATAGCGATTACACTCCATATTGCGGATAGTAGCCCAAGCTACCCATTCTTTTCCCGCTCAAACAATGCGACTTCCACCGTAAACTCCCCTGTTCAAGCATTTTCTCCTTATATTTGAACTTTAAATTTCGTTCATGCGATTAAAAGGAAAAAAGGTATTAGTGACAGGAGCAGATGGCTTCATTGGTTCTCACTTGGTTGAACGTCTTATTACAGAAGGCGCTGAAGTAAGGGCTTTTTGTTATTACAACAGCTTTAATTCTTGGGGTTGGTTGGATACATTTCCCAAAGAATTGTTGCAACAAATAGACGTTTTCACTGGAGATGTTCGCGACCCAAATGGCGTTCGAACAGCAATGAAAGGAATCGATATTGTTTACCACCTGGCAGCCTTGATCGCTATCCCCTATTCTTACCATTCACCTGACGCATACGTTGATACGAATGTGAAAGGAACTTTGAACATTGTTCAAGCGGCGAAGGATTTGGGAACTGAACGCGTACTTGTTACTTCTACTTCAGAAGTTTATGGTACTGCACAATACATTCCTATCGACGAAAAACACCCGCGTCAAGGTCAGTCGCCTTATTCCGCAACAAAGATTGGTGCAGATTGCATCGCTGAGTCTTTTTACCGTAGTTTTGATATGCCGATCACGATCGTAAGACCGTTCAATACTTACGGTCCAAGACAATCTGCAAGAGCGATCATCCCTACAATTATGACACAATTGTTGAACGGATACGAAGAGATCAGTTTGGGTGACCTTACACCAACTCGCGACTTGGTTTTCGTTAAGGACACCGCTCGTGGTTTTGTCGAGATTTCTTTGTGTGACAAACTAAATGGTCAGGACGTGAACATTGCTACTCACAATGAGATTTCTATTGGCGACCTGGCAAAAGAACTGATCAAACAGATCAATCCAAGTGCAACGATCATTCAGGAAGCACAGCGCTTGAGACCTGAGAATTCAGAAGTTTTCCGTCTTTATGGCGACAACAAAAAGTTATTGGAATATACCGGATGGAAACCGGAAACTACCTTGGAAGAAGGTTTGCGTCAGACTATTGAATGGTTCAAGAAACCTGAAAATCTAAGACAATACAAAGCTGATATTTACAACATTTAATTCGCAGCATGGATTTCAACGGTATCGTAGAAACAATCAGACGTCGATTCGGTCAGGAAGGCTTCATTCCCTTACACGCCCCCTATTTCGGTGGTAAAGAGCGTGAATACTTGATCGAATGCATCGATAGCACCTTTGTTTCTTCAGTTGGACCTTTTGTGGATCGTTTCGAACGCGATATGTGTGCAGTTACCGGCGCACAATTTGCCATTGCGGCTGTAAATGGAACTGCGGCCTTGCACATGGCCATGATCGTTGCCGGTGTTGAAAGAGACGATGAAGTGCTTTCACAAGCTTTGACTTTCGTGGCAACAGCTAATGCGATCTCATACATCGGAGCTAAACCGGTCTTTTTAGACGTGGATAAAGATACGCTCGGACTTTCTCCTCAAGCTGTTCGTCAGTTCCTGGAAAAAGAAACGTTTCAGAATGAACGCAACGAGTGCATCAATAAGCAAACTGGCAAGCGTATAAAGGCCTGTGTTCCGATGCACACCTTTGGGTTCCCCATGAAGATTCATGCGTTGCTAGACGTTTGCAATCAATACAATATCGTGTTGATCGAAGACGCTGCCGAATCCTTGGGTTCATTTGTGGGAGAGAAACATACAGGAACAATCGGACACATTGCGGCTTTCAGTTTCAATGGAAACAAAACAGTTACTTCCGGAGGTGGTGGAGCAATTGTTACCAATAATGAAACTTGGGCAAAACGAGCCAAGTACCTAACAACCACCGCAAAAGTTCCTCATGCTTGGGACTTCTACCACGATGAGATCGGATACAACTACAGGATGCCCAACATCAATGCAGCATTGGCTTGTGCGCAGTTGGAACAACTACCTCAGATCTTGAAGAACAAACGTGAAACTGCAAGTTTCTATCAGGAAGAATTGACCAAACAAGGAGTGCATGTGGTAACAGAAGCGTCAAACACCACAGCCAACTATTGGTTGAACACCATCATTTTGAATTCCAAAGAAGAACGGGATGCCTTTCTTCAATTTTCGAATGATAAGGGTGTGATGACGAGACCTATTTGGACCTTGATGAATCGTCTACCGGCCTTTCAAAATTGTCAAACCGATAGCTTAGAGAATTCCATTTGGTTGGAGGAGCGAGTGGTAAATATTCCAAGCAGCGTAACCCTTTGAGATATGTTTGAAAACAAGATATACATCATTGCTGAAGCTGGAGTGAATCACAACGGTGATATCAACCTGGCGAAAAAATTGATCGATGCAGGAAAAGCAGCCGGCGTTGATTGTGTCAAGTTTCAAACTTGGAAAACAGAAGAACTGATCACAGCCGACGCTCCGAAAGCAGCCTATCAGGTGTCTAACGATGGTGAAGGCACGCAGTTCGACATGCTGAAAAAACTGGAATTGAGCTACGACGAGTTTCGAGAATTGAAAACTTACGCCGCAACAGTTGGCGTAGATTTTTTGTCGACACCGGATGAGCTAAGCAGTTTGAATTTCTTGATCGATGAGCTCCAACTCCCTCTTATCAAAGTAGGTTCCGGAGAGATCAACAACCTCCTTTACTTGAAACAGATCGCACGCAAGAAGCGACCTGTGATCCTATCAACTGGAATGTGCAACCTTGCTGATGTGGAGCGCGCGTATTATACACTGATAGACAATGGAGCTCCCGAAGTGGCGATCTTACATTGCACTTCCGAATATCCTGCTCCATTAGAAACCGTGAATTTGCGAGCAATGGACACGCTTCAAGCTGCTTTTAAAACAACAGTTGGGTATAGCGACCACACCGCTGGAATCGCTATTTCTTTAGCGGCCGCAGCACGTGGAGCACGTATCATCGAAAAACATTTTACGCTCGATAAAAACATGGATGGTCCTGACCACAAGGCTTCTTTGGACCCAACAGAACTGGCTGCCCTGGTATCCGGTATTCGTGAAATAGAGAACGCATTAGGCGACGGAATTAAACGCATTCAACCTGTTGAGGTCGCTACGCAAAAAGTCGTGAAAAAAGGAATTTATACTACCCGTGAACTGAAAGCTGGAACCATCATCGACGAAAGCATGTTGGTTGGTAAACGACCTGTTGCCGATATTGGCATGGAAGATTATGAGCAATTGATCGGATTGGAGTTAAAAAGCGACCTAGGGAAAGGAAGCGCTATTGGTTGGCAACACATTCAACGTAAAGGATGAAAAAGATCAGCATTTTCACCGGAGCTCGTTCCGAATACGGTCCGCTAAAACCCTTGATCAAAGAGTTCTTACAAAACGATCAATACTTTCAAACAGAATTAGTTGTTGCCGGAGGACATTTAGTAAAAGAACAAGGATATACGATCGATGAGATCATCGCTGATGGTTTTCCTATCGGTGCAAAGATCAGTCATGTGGTTGAAGGAACTTCGGCTTCTGCGATCAGTAAATCAAATGCTTATTTACAATTGCATTTTGCAGATTACCTGGAACAAAACCAACCGGATCTTCTGGTTGTACTGGGAGACCGATCAGAATTGATCCCCGTTGTTTCGAGTGCATTATTTCAAAACGTCCCCATTGCCCATATCTCCGGTGGTGAAGTAACAGAAGGTGCAACCGATAATCAAGTACGTCATGCGGTGAGCAAAATGAGTCACTTGCATTTCCCGGCTACCGAGATCTACGGAGACAATTTAAAAAAGATGGGAGAAGAGTCCTGGCGAATTTGCGTATCGGGAGAACCCGGCTTGGACGAGATCCTAACACTTCCTTTACCTACAAAAGATTCTTTTTTGGAGCGCTTTCAATTACCGAATGATCGTCCGTTGTTGTTATCTACCTTTCACAGTGAAACCATCGGTAAAAGCATCGATGCAGCATTCTTGAAAGACTTAATCAACCAAATTTGTCTGACCACAGATTATCAGTTGCTGTTTACTGCAGCCAACACCGATGTCGGGGGAATTATCATCAACGAAACCTTGCGCGAACTTGCAGCGAATAACTCGCGTGTGACCTTCGTAGAAAGTCTTGGGCGAACGAATTATTACACCGCACAGAAAATTGCAGCTGTCATGTTAGGCAATTCCTCCAGCGGACTCATCGAAGCGCACAGTTTCGGAATTCCTGTTGTAAATGTTGGTTCCCGACAAGATGGTCGATTACGCAACGCAAATTGTGTGGATGTGGCGGTAGATGTACCGGCAATTTTAAAAGCACTTCAAGCCGCAACAAATCCTGCTTTCAAAGCAAAATTCAGCCTTTTACCGAATATTTACGGTGACGGAAAATCAAGTGAACGCATTGTAGATTTCGTTCGATCCACCGCATGGGATAAATTGCTTTTGAAACGATCTACCTTCTGATCATGTCACAATTACGCATCATAACGGAACAAACTGTCTCTTCGCTTTCACCAGCGGAAAGATCGTTCTTAGAGAAACTCGATATTTATTATCAGCCCGAGTTCTTAGCCTGTGATGCGCATATGCAAGGAGGCCATTATGAAATTGCAGTTTATTCAGAAGGAGATGATTTGTGGGTTTACCCCTACATTGTACTTCCAATTCCGAATTCAGATTATTTCGATCTTTCTTCACCCTATGGCTACGCAGGCCCAGTTGCAAGTTCCGAATCTATTTGTGAAGCAGCTGAAAAAGCATTCACGGCGGAAATTGCATCTCGAAAAAATGTGGTCACAGAATTTGTACGTTATCACTACAAATACAACGAAAGGCGCTTTTTTGAACAAAAAATCACCAATCTCTTGAATAGAAGGGTGGTCGTACTTCAAACAAAAGATAGAGAACAAGTTTGGATGGAATCCTTTTCTGGAACGAATCGAAACCTGGTTCGTAAGCTTCAAAAAGAAGGTTACACGTGGCGTGTTTCGGTTTTTGCGGAACAAGATGTGAAGGCCTTTCAGCAGGCATACCAAGCAAATATGGTGCATTCCGGAGCTACAGATTTCTATTTTTTCTCAGATAGCTTTTTCTTGGATCTGATTCAAGCCTTAGGAGACAAACTACTTTTTGCCAAAGTGGAAAAGGATGGGATCGTTTACGCATCAGCATTGTTCTTTATTTCCGGAAATCTGGCTACGTATTACCTATCCGCGCGCAATTTGGAATTTCCGAAAGTCCCCGCATCCAACCTGCTTCTATCAGAAATGGCTTTCTGGTGTGTTGATCATAAGATCGAAGCATTGAATTTTGGCGGCGGATTGAATTTGGATGAAAACGACTATTTGTTCAAATTCAAGTCTAACTTTAGTAAAGAAATCCGCGATTTCCATATCGGAAAACGCATTCACCAGCAAGGAGTTTACGAAGATTTGCAGCACCAATTCATAGCGAAACATGGAGAGGAAGCCTTTGCAAAAGTTCGACACATTTTGCAGTTCTATAGATAATTCCCAACTTCGCATACTATGATCAATTGGGCAACACATACACTTCCGGATTCAGCCACTATTAAAGATGGACTTGAGCAGTTAAATGCCGTTAACGGAGAGGCTGTTTTTATTCTGAACGCGGAAGAAAAAGTTGTCGGTACAATTACCGATGGTGATATCCGTCGTGGTTTGATCGGTGGAAAATCACTGAATGATGGGATCACAGAGGTAATGCACACCAGTTTTCGTCATATCCGTCAGGAGAATTACAGTATCACTACGATTGATTCGATCAAACAACAACAGATTGGAATGCTTCCGGTAATTGATGATGCTGGAAAATTGGTGAAGCTCCTTGATCTGAAACGACTTAGAACCGTTTTGCCTGTTGAAGTCTTACTCATGGCAGGTGGTCGCGGCGAACGTCTACGTCCGCTTACAGACGAAACACCGAAACCTTTATTGCGCGTAGGTGACAAACCGATCATCGAACACAACATTGATCGCTTAGCGCTTTACGGAATTGAAAAGCTGCACATCTCTGTAAAATATAAAGCAGAGCAGATCGAATCCTACTTTGGTGATGGAAGTGACAAAGGATTGGTAATCGATTACATCCGTGAAGAAAATCCATTGGGAACCTTGGGAGCCGTTACATTGATCCCGGAGATCTCAACGCCTTCGATGCTTGTGATGAACTCCGACTTATTAACCGACATCGATTTCGAAGATTTTTACCGCAAGTTTGAAGACTCTGGTGCTGATATGGCCGTTGCAAGTACTTCCTATCGCGTGGATGTTCCCTATGGCGTATTAGAAACCAGTGGACAGCAGATCACCTCTTTAAAAGAAAAGCCGACTTACGTGTATTTTTCCAATGCGGGAATCTACCTCATCAAAACCGAAATTTTACGTCAAATCCCGGCGAATACGTTTTATAACGCAACCGATCTGATGGAGCATTTGATCGCCAACAAGCGCAAGGTTATCAATTACCCGATCGTTCAATATTGGCTGGACATTGGTAAACCTGAAGATTTCTTGAAAGCACAAGAAGATATCAAACACATTCGTTTCTGATGCGCCCAACTACAAGCAACACATTGGTATTGATCCCTGCTCGTGAGGGTTCAAAAGGCGTTCCTGAAAAAAACAGCAAATCTTTTGCTGGTGGACCTTCGCTTACTGAGCGTGCCGTTCTTGTGGCCAAGAAAGTCTTCGCAGATCAGCAGATCGTAGTGAGTACCGATGATGACGGATTGCTTGAAATGGCTCAAAGAAATGGTGTTGTAGCACTGAAACGTTCTCCCGAATTGGCGTCCGACACAGCCGGTATGCTCGAAGTAATGTTGGATGCAGTTTCCCGACACCAACCGGAACCTGAATTCTTGATGCTATTGCAACCTACAAGTCCCTTTCGAACAGAGGAGCATTTGATTCAGGCTTTGAATGATTTTCAGGATGGGGATCAAGCGTTGATCGCTGTGAATGAACCAGCAGGACATCCATACTATACCTTGTTTGAGGAACGCGACGGATTGCTAAGTAAATTCAACAAGAACAGCGTGGTTCGCCGACAAGATTTACCCCCGGCATACGATGTGAACGGACTGTTGTATCTTTTCAAGATCGCCGATCTTCGTCAAAAAAGTTGGGTAGAATTTGAACGTATCCGACCATTGGTAGTTCCTAAATGGCAAGCTATAGACGTGGATACACCCGAGGACTGGTGGTTAGCAGAAACCCTTTACAAAGCGGTTTTTACTGCGCGCTGATTCAGAACCGCCATAAGTAGGCAAAACGGGATGATCCCGCCTTGTGTTTCCACAAACGACTCGAATAACATGGTGATCACGAAGGCCAACGTCATCAGCGTTACAGGTAGAGATCCGTTACGAATAGCCGTTCCAAAGCTGGAAATAAAGATCCCGAATAAGAATACAAATCCGAAGACACCCAATTGAACCCAGCTGTTTAAATATTGGTTATGAGAATTCAGTTTTTTCTCGGCAACCTCGATGTTGCCCAATTCCACGTTCTTAGCGATCAGCACATCTTTTACATCCCCTGTTCCTGTGCCCAGTAACCAATTCGATTGAATCACTTTTACCGAAGTAGACCACATGATGATTCGGGCAGCATTACTTTCAACATCGCTATTACCGCTTGATTTCACAGACGAAAAAGCCTTTGGAATTTCCTGAAAACGACTCGCAACTCTCGGACTCAAATAAGCGACGCCAATGATCAAACCAACGATTACTGCGAAACCCGGAAGTGCGATCTTCCACCATTTTCGAACGATGATCTGATGAAGCATCAACCAAAAACACAAGAGTCCGAGAATGATGATTCCCGCTTTTGAAATGGTCAATACGGTGGCTGCAGCTAGCAATGCAAAGGTGAATAAGCGCCAACTAAGGATCTTTCGTGTTCCTGTGATCCAATCATACAAAGCCCACGCGGACCCAATGGCACAGTAGGTTGCCCAGTAACTGCGATGTATGAAGGTAGAAAATTCACTTTCGAAAAAATAAGCCCAATGATTATCTTCCGGATAATACCACGATTTCCAGGAAGCATAGATCAGCAATCCAACAACGATCACACTCATGCAATCAATCGCCCATGACAACCACCTTTGTAACGTAAGCTGCATACGGCCAAGCGCAACAATCAGCGGAACAATGATAAAGGAAAGTTTCATGCCAACATCTGACCAACCAAAAGCCATGTTAGTAGACCAAGCCATTCCCACAATATGATACAAGTAGAAGGCAATCATCCAAAACAACACAGAGCGTAGGCCGAACAATTGCTTTTTCATAACGCTACCGGAATTTCGATCAGTGAGCGCTAAAACAAAACTCAACACCAAGAACATGGGCGCCAAATTTTTCCAGGTAATGGAAAAGAACAAAGCAAGCATTAATCCTTTATCTGTTCTTGAACTCTCTCGCCAATATGTTGCTAAATACGCTTTCATTTCTTCCAGATTTTCCAATTTCCCCAAGGCATTTTCTCTACGCGCGTACTCCAGATCCAAGTGCATAAAAATTGAATGAAGAACGCTGACATAGTAGCAATAGCAGCTCCGGTGTAACCGTAACGCGGAACCATCCAAACCACAAAAAAGTAATTGATCACTGCAGTCAGGATCGAGATCACAGCAATAAAATTCGTTTTTTCTCTGTAAAAGAAGTAAACCCCAACCATTTTATACATTCCATTGAAAGCAAATCCTAGCGCAATCCATAAGACCAATTCCATTCCTCCTTGAAATCCTTTACCCAAGAACATGAATACCAATGGTGTGCACAAATAAAAGAATAAGGTAATTGCAAGTATGGCAATCATATAGATGTAGGTCCATCTTACAATTCTAACCTTCACCTGTTCTTCACCGGATTTCAAACCATTGAAGACGTAGGGTACCCATGCCTGATTAAAAGACGTTTGCAACAATCCGATCACCTGGCCCACCATGAATCCAACACTGTAAATACCATTCTCAGATAGTCCCATGTATTGTGTGATCACCAATTTGTCGGTGTATCCGATCATGACACTTCCGAGCACGTGCGGGATCAAGGGTGCTCCATAATTGAAAATGTGTCGCACATGTCGCCATTCAAAGGAAAGAGGCAGAAAACGGTTCCGAACAAGAAAGAAAATGGCAACCACCGTTCCCAAGCCATACGAATAGGACAATGCGTAGATGGATCCTTCGAAAGACAAACCAAAGCCCAGAATCAAGATCAGCGCCAAAGCCAATTCAATAGCCGTTCGCGCGATTCGGAAAACACCGAAAGAAATTGCTTTATCTTCCATCCGCCAAACGGAAAGTAGTACCTCGACCACGTTTTGGTACAGGGCGTAAACGGATGCCATTACCACGAACGAAGCAGGAACTCCTGTGCCTTCAACGATCTTTTCCGAAAAGAGAGCAGCCAATAGCGAAAAGAGAGCAGTAAGCACTACCATCGCGATCATTCCTGATGAAATGTAAGACCCCAACTCTTTGTGTCGATTTACAAACACTACTTGCAGTGAGGTCATCATATTCAAACTTATGAACGGGATAAGCAGTTCAATCAATAACTTGAAATTCGTTAAGATCCCAAAATCCTCCGTAGACAAGTAATTGGTCAATAGCGGCAGCAGTAAAAACGGTATCGAAGCGTTTATTACGTTTGAAATGGTATAAATACCAAGTGACCTTACCAATTTACTTTTTAGCAACTTCATGCATCAAATTCTTCATAAAACCCGACATGTTCTCATGATAGTCGGCGCGGATATTGGCATTATTCGAAGCTGAAATTTCATCTTTGTCTTTACAAACAAGCTTGTTACAAGCAGACAAAAATGCAGCAGCATCATCACAAAAGTACGCATTCGGATTCGATGACAAGAATTGTCCCAAGTAGGTTTGCGACGCCGAATCGTAGTTGTATAAAAACGTAGGTTTACCTATTGAAATGGATTCGATGGCAGTTGTAGAGAATATCGTTAAATGTGCATCTGCCTTCCCCATAGCTTCGTAGACATTCACCTGCGAAAAAACCATATTCTGCGGAAGGTCGAACTGCTGGCGATACACTGACTCCGGTGTACGGCGCGGCTGGATAACCCAATTGAATCTATTGGGCTCCAAGTGATCTACCTCTAAAATGAATTTCAAAAGTACTTCACTCCAATGTGTATCTTGCAGGGAAACCAAGATCGTGCGGACCGGTGTAATGTTGGGCACAGCTTTTTCCTTGAAGTAATCCAACATGTACCTTCCTACCGGCATAACACGAGCAGGAAAAACCGAATGTGATTGAAACAATTCTTGATCACGCTCTCCAAAAACAAGCACTGAATCTGGAAATTGATCAGGATTGAAGCGTTTGTGATAGATATACCCGTAATGTCCATCTCCAATCAAACCGTGTTGCATTTCCACCACATGAATACCTGCTTCTTTCCAGGCACGGATGTAGCCAAAATTGGCATAAGAGACCGTCAAGAAAACTACTTTTGGTTTTGGTAAAAGCCATAGAATTCCTTTCATTACCCGGTATTGAGCCAGGTATTTTCGGATTATTGGTTCAACAGGAACTTTATCATTCAAAATTCCTTCTACCTCCTCGAGTACGGGTTTACCTGAAAATGTCACTTTACGCAGAAAAACACGCATGTACAACTCTTCCAGAAATACGATCCAAGCTCTCGAAACAACGTGTTTGGAAGCCACCTCCTTTCGTTTGAACTGCTTGAACAATTGCAGCTCAACAAGGAGCATACGCATTGGGTAGGCCTGTGTGATCGGATCCATCAGTTTATCGAACTGTTTACCATCTAACAACACGCGTTCACTGCTATTGGTGAAGGCCCATGCATCGTATTTCCTGAAAAAAGAAAAAAATCCGTAAAATAAAGAGCGTAATTGGGTGCGCAGCACAGAAGAATCTTTCTCTTGCAATACTTCACTGCCCATGATCACTTTATGGAAAATGCGACTTTTTATCCAGGGATAAATCTGAAACTCCCGCCGAAACCGCTTGGTTGTAATGGTTTCAACCGGCAATTGCTCCACAGCTACTATTTTATCTTTTATATCCAATGTTTAGCAAATTTACCGGAGCCATCAATGCTGCCATGAACACAATATCCATCAAAGAAAACCCCCAAAATATTCCATATTGTAAGAGCGAATAGGCCAGAATTACACCAATGATCGCGACGTTTTTACGTTGCCACCAGACCAATAAAAGCAACATGTAAAGTGCCCCTAAAATAAATCCATGACTTCCGAAGAAAACAAAGAAAGAGTTGTGTGCGTGGATCAGATTTACTTTTCGCGTTTTAGGATCAAGTGCGCGGAATTGAAGTTTGTTGGAACCATTTCCAGTCCAGGGATGCTCACTGAGATAGTCTACATAGTTTAACCAGATCAATTTTCTACCACTCGTATTGATCCTTTTGGTAAGCTCCAGGAAATTTCGGGAAAGCGTTGTGGTCGTATCCAATTGGGACGGCTCCTTCAAGGGTAATGCGCGCTGTTCGCTGCATGACATTGGAATTGTATCCCAGGAAAAAGCAAGGTCATTGTACTCCAATTGTTCTGTTTTCCCACCACGAGCTAAATTATCTTGCATCCAAGGACTCACAAACAATCCAATAAGCAGAATTACCGACAAAACGACACGCAGAAAATAGCGATGACCAACAAATTGCTTCAGTTCCTTTCGGTTGTTCCAAAGCAATTGCACGAACGTCAGCATAAAGAACAAAACAGACATGACTACCACGGCGCGTCCAAACGACAAAAGCATTCCGCCAATTAGTCCGACGAAAACTAACCAATAGGTCAGTCGTTTAAACCCGGCCGCTAACAAAAACAAGAATGCAATGAAGATATGTAAGGCAAAAACCGAAGAATTCACCCCAAAACCATAAACGCGAGAATCGTACAACAGCGCTTTGGACTGAATGTGCGTTTCTTCGGTAAGTGGAAGCAACAAACTTCGATCATTCGTTAGGTATTGAATCACACCAAATGCCGTTTCGATCAAAACGAATGCAATAAAAACCACATACGTGCGACGGGTAAACAAGCGTTTTCCGGTAAAAAGCAGCACCGGGATCAGATAAAAGGCCGCATAATAGTCTTTCAAACAACTGATCTCCCCACCGTTTATGATCTTATTCATCAAAGCCAGGAAAACAAAGAGGATGACCGGCCAGAAATAACGCAGAGAACCTTTAGAAAAAAGTGTTTGGCGTGGGTTGGATAGTAACGGTTTCCAGAAGGCATAATCGAAATACAGCAACAAAAAAGGGAGTATTAACAAGAGATACTCGTTACCGAAAACAAAGTTTGGAGCCACGAGCGCACAAACCAAGGCGATTTCCTTCCACCAAGGGCGTCCCTCAATGAAATATTGCTCGTAAACTTGTTCCTCCAACTTTTCGATTGTTTTCCCTTCCATGAAATACCAAACAAAATCTAGTGCAAGTAACTAAAAATAGAATTCAGGAAATGCACCTGGATCAATAAACCGTTCACAACAGAATGTTAACCCTGATGTTTAAAATCATGCTTCTTTGCAAGTCGCAACATCCAGATAATAACGATTATCAAGAGTATACTTTGTGTTATTGAAACCAAGGTCAAGATCTCAATTAGATTCCAGTTACTTTGCGGCCACCAATAACCAATTGTCATTGCGCCTATCATCAACATGGTACTTGCTAGCCCCATAAAAAAGAAACCGCGTTGTTTATTTAGAATCAGTGGTACTTGCGACACGGGTGAAGTTAAGAAGTTCACCATTAGCCATGGAGCCATGATCTGCGAATAAACTCCCGCTTCACGCCAATGCTCACCGAACACTAGAGCAAACATTTCAGGACCAAAGAGCATCACCAAGCCAAAGGGGATGATAGACAAGCCAAAAAGGATCCACAAAGTGCGTTTCAATAAAGGGTAAATCGCCTGTCCGTCATTGCGCAAGTCTATTGCTTTCTTCAGGAAAACTTGTCCGATCGCTGCACCGATGATCGAAATAGGCAATTTCAACATCCGGAAGGAGAGGTCGTAAAACCCAAGTGCCTCTTTTTGAAATGCGCTGACCATAAAGATCGCGATGAATAACTCCTTCACAAGATCGATCAATGCATGTGGCAAATTGATCAACGGAAATTCCGTGTACGATTTAAAGACTGCATAATCTCTTCCGCTTAAACGGAAAAGTTTCATGTGATTTTTGATCTGTTTGAAATCCTTTAAAAACAGCAATGCGGCCATCAACGTCGAGAGCACTGAAGAAAGGATGATACCCAAAAAACCAAACGGAAAAGCGCCAATGCTCAATACACCATTGGTTAGAGATTGTACTATCCTGGATCGACTGATCTGTTTGAAATCCTTCAAGCGAATAGCCCAATTGATTCCTTGATTATTCCATGCATAGGCAAAAACACCGAAGGGTACAAAGAGCGCCAGAAGGTGCATATTTGAGTCAGAAACTGGAACGAACTGAAAAATCCAACTACCCAAAAAGGTGAATGCCGTAACCAAGAACAAGGAACGCAGAGATACCCGATACAGGGAAAACGCATGTTCGTTGCGTTTCGGTAAGGCAAAAGCTACTTCCATGCGAAAGGTGGCAATAACACCCAGGAACATCACCAGACGTGAAAACACGGAGAAATAACTCATGTCTTCTGCCGTATAAAGTCTTGTGATCACAGGTGAAACTACAAAGGCGATTACTTGTGCCAATATCGTACCTGAAGCTAGTGTAGCAACGGATGTAAAAAACTCTGATTTGCGTAATTTCTTGATCATTTCAAGACGAAAGAGAGGTATTCCTCTACCCCTTCTTCAAAAGTATACAACGGAGTATATCCTAAATTCGTCTCCATTAAATGCGTGGAAGCCAAAGAATCTCGAATAT
>JBMLQF010000071.1:0-3718 GCA_049241705.1 Fluviicola sp.
CCAATGGGCTTTTCAGGTGATTTCGCTCAATGGTTTTCAAGAACCCTGATCGGATTTGAATTGGCCTTAGGTCTATTAATCCTACAACCTCATTTCTATAGAAAATTAGTCATCCCGACGTCCATTTTGATGTTGGTGATCTTTTGTGTCCATTTGTCTTACGAGATAGCAACCAAAGGTAATGTAGGAAATTGCGGTTGTTTCGGAGAGTTTATTTCCATGACGCCTTTGCAAGCAATCATTAAAAACGTGATCGCAATTATTGCGCTGGCTTATCTGTATCGAGTTCGAAAAGGGGTAGAGGACGCGAAGAATTTCTTCTTGCTGACATCTGTAACCTTTGCTTCGATCATGATGGTATTCATGTTTGGAATGAAAGCGTCTAGTGTAGGAAAGACAGATCTAACAGATGCGGGTTCTGAGCCGGTAATTGTTGAAGATATTGAGATCGATACTGTGATCACAAAAGATCCAGTAACAACTGATGTAAAAGTAGCGCCGGTAAAAGACTCTGTAAAAGTAGTTGTTGATGAGCCGAAAAAAGCGAAGTCAGGTTTTGCGAAATATTTTGCCGATATCGATAAAGGGAAAAAGTTGATGTGTTTCTTTGCGGCCGGATGTGACCACTGTCAGCAAACAATCAAAGAATTGACGCAAATGAGCAAAGAAATTGAAGGTTTTCCTGAAATCCGAATCATTTTCTTAGAAGAAGAAACAGAATTGATCCCGAACTTCTTTACGATCGCGGGTAAGAAATATCCTTATAAGATCTTGGATCCGGGAGCATTCTATACCATTTTGGGTGCTGCTAATACGCCGATGGTGAATTATTTGTGGAACGGAAACAAGGTTAAGGTTTACGAAGGAACGGAAGAATCAGGGGGTAATTACTTCAAGCCTGCAGAATTCAAGAAGATCGTTCAGAAGACCTGGAAAGAGTTGAAAAAATAACTTGAGATTTAATAAAAAAAGGCTGTCAATTATGACAGCCTTTTTTAGTGTATTAATTGCTTGTCCCTGATGATTCTTTAGCTTTTGGTTCTTCTTTCGTTGCTGTATTCTCCGTCTTGGCAGGTACAGGAACCATCACCACTTCATCCCCATGTGTGCGAACCTGAGCAAATAACCAATTGTACATATCATCGCCTCTGAAAACGCGTTCCAACGCACCGTGATTTGCTCCCGGAATTTCCGTGTAGATCAAGTTCTTTCCTTCATTGCAATTTTTGATAGCAGTCACCATTTCTCGGGAACGTGTAACCGGAACAGCTTCATCGCGATTTCCATGTTGGATCCACATTGGGATAGTCGCCAAATTACAAGCGTCTTTCGGATTTCCACCACCACACAAGGCAACGGCAGCAGTAATTTTGTTTGCATATTTCCCCGCGAAATGCATGGTTCCGTATCCGCCCAAACTCATTCCGCACACGTAAACACGATTCGTATCAGTTTTATAGGTTTTTTGAACGTATTGCAGTACTTCCAATACTTTGTCCGGATTCCAAGATCCTGAAGCTACTTGAGGCGCTAAAACAATTGCCGGAATTTTTCGGCCATTTTCAATTTCGTGAATAACACCGTATTTTTTAACACGGTTCAGATCAGTTCCGGATAAACTCTTTCCATGCAAAAAGATCAATACCGGTGGATTGTTGTTCAAAATACTGTCTTCAGGAAGATTGATCCAGAAATTGTAAAATGTCTGTCCCTTCACAGCACTCAATTGTGCGAATGAAATACTTCCTAAAAACACCGCGAAAACAACTAGTAATCCCTTCATAATCTTGAAAATGAGGGGCGAAGATAGGGATAAAATGTGGATAATAGGATTGTGAATTGCCAACAAACCTTATCGATCTCCTTTCCAGATCCAATTTCCGTTATTGAAAACAGCAGCAGGCTTGAGTCCTTTTGGGCCATTTCTGCGCACGAGCAGATAGGCTTTTTGATTTTTATAATAACCAGTTTCCAAGGTATAGAACTGGGAGCTTACGCAATGATACACCCGAGTTTTTGCTTCTAGATCATATACCGAAATGGTAAAAAAGGGTTGACCCGTTGATTTCTTCGTATGCTCGGTACGGATCATGTATAAATTGCTGGACAAGAACTCTTCATCTTTCCGCTCAAATTTCAAATCCTGAAACTGGTAGTTTACTCTGGAATGATACAAGCGATTACCGGTTTTGAAATCGTAAAGTTCAAGAAGTCCATAATCGTCCGTAACAAAGTGTGTAAAGACGAATAAACTACTGTCAGATCTCCTGAATTCCACATCTGCATAAGTTCCTGTGCTAATCTGCTTACCGGTGGCCGGATAATAATAGATGGTAGAATCGATTCCTTTCGGATCTTTACAGATTACCAATTTTGGTGAATTTGTAACTGACCAAAAATGGACGCTGTGTTTGAAGATCAGTGGACAGATCGTATCACCGGTGGCAGCATCTATTAATCCATAACCATTTTCTCCTTCAACACTTACCTCACAAGCTTCTTGTGTCCAAACATTATATACATGCAAATAAAGCGGAGGAAAGAAATGAGTGGCGTTAACCTCACCGCCATACATGTCCATTGAAAGCCCGATGAATCCAAAATGGCCTTTGTTGTTCAGATCTTCAAAACGATAAGCACATGTATTGGCAAATTTTTCCGGTTTTGAAATGGTGTAAGGTAAGATCTTGCGTTGCAACTTATCATAGAGGGTATACTGCTCATCTTTCTTTAGAACAAAATACGCATTGGATTGATATTCATAAGGTACCAAGCCATAGATCGTGTCGTATTCCATGGGTAATAATTCCTTTCCTGCATTATCCATCAAACCAAATCCTGATGTATTTCTCGTGATGAATTGAGCATTAGATAGAACTGGGGATAATAGTAAAATGAGAAGAACTGCTTTCACAATGAGTCTATAAAAAAACACCCTCCAAATTTTGAAGGGTGTCGTTTAAGATTATTTTGCTTCGTCGTACAATTTCTTGTATTTCGCTTCTTTTTCAGGATTTTTCAATGCGCGGTACATTTTGAACAAGTTCTTAAGAACCTCTTTGTCATTAGGTACCAATTCCACATACTTCTCCAAAGCTGCAGCTGAAAGTGTCCAGAACTCTGAGCTCTTAGCCATCAATTCATCTGATTGCTTTTTATCTGTCAATGCTCCTGCTTGTTGGCGTAAGTCATCTCCTTTAGTCAAGAAGTAAACGCCCAAGTTATAGTAAGCATCTGCGTACTTTGGATCGATCTCCGTTGCTTTTGTCAAGTTGTCGATCACCATTTGATCATCTTTCAAGTCCATTGCAATGGTTCCCAATGCAAAGTACAACGCTTTATCTTTTGGTGACTTGTTGATAGATTCTTTCAAGAATTCAATCGCCTTTTCGTTTTGACCAGCATTGATGTAAGACATCCCAGCTGCACGGAAAGTGATCTCCGGTTTGTAACCGTAAGAAGCAGCTTGTTTGTAATATTCAGCAGCCTTAACATAATTTGAATCATTGTCCGCAGAAATAGCAGCGTAGTAGATTGCTGTTGTGTCAACCTCTCCAACTACTGTTGCATATTGGCTAGCAGACGCAAATGTTTCCATTGAGACATCGTACTTTTTCGCATCGTAAGCAGCAGAACCGGTAGTGTATAACATTTGACGGATCACATTCATGGAATTTTTGATATCACTATCAAATTTATCCGAAGTAGTGAAAGCTTC
>JBMLQF010000072.1:0-2735 GCA_049241705.1 Fluviicola sp.
CACGGCAGAACTGGCAATCATATTGGTCGATGCACGCAATGGAATCACCGAGCAAACCAAGCGACACAGTGTGATCTGCTCTGTTTTAGGGATTCCGAAAGTACTCGTTTGCATCAACAAGATGGATCTGGTAAATTATTCGGAAGAAGTGTACGAGAAGATACGCCAAGAGTACCGCGCGTTTTCAGAGAATTTGAACTTGCGTTCTGTAGATTTTGTTCCGGTATCTGCATTAGCCGGTGATAATGTGGTTCATCGATCGGATGCTATGGACTGGTATGACGGACCAACCTTGTTCTCCTATTTGGAAGAAGTGAAGATTGATGAAGCCGAAAGTCAGGACGATGTGCGTTTTCGCGTGCAGTATGTCATCCGTCCGCAATCTCAGGAATTGCCAGATTATCGCGGTTATGCAGGAACTGTTTTATCCGGAAAATTGGAGGTGGGTCAGGAGATCCGTGTCTTGCCATCAGGTTTAAAAACAAAGATCTCAGGCTTGGAGTTCAATTTGCAAGATGTTGATGTTTTGCATCAAGGGCAACCGGGAGTAGTACATCTTCAAGATGATCTGGATCTAAGCAGAGGGGCTACGCTGGTAGCTGCATCGGATTATACTCCGGTAGAAAAGCAAGTACAGGGAACGATCTGTTGGATGGATCAACAGGCATTTCAAGTTGGACAAAGATTTTTATTGCAACAACAAAGTTTCCGCACGAAAGCAATGATCCAGGAGGTACAAGCAAAAATTGACATCCATTCTTTAGAAAAGCTGGAGTTTACCGGTGATTTGAAATTGAATGAATTGGCAGATGTGCGCTTGAAATTAGCAGATCCTATTTTGGTAGATGCATTTTCTGCGCACCCAAAGACTGGTTCTTTCATTTTAATCAATGAGGCTACGAATCAGACAGTAGCGGGTGGAGTAATTACAACTTAAAAAGCTATGGAGCCGTTCATTTCTCGATTATTGAAAACGCATCAAGAGCGCAAGCGATTTCCAAGTAACGAAGCGTTGGATAGCTGGTTGCAGCAAGTACTTTCTTTATTGTTTCCGGAATTCCATGCACGTGAAAATTGTAGTAAGGAAAGTTTATTGGATGCTTGGTACTTGGGGCAAAAGGATTTTGAGAAGTTGTTGCGTTATGAGAACGAACAAGGAGCAGTTCAGGCAGTTACTGCTTTTTACCAATCCATGCCGAGCATTTATGAGAAGTTGTTTTTAGATGCGCGGGCCATTGAACAGGGTGATCCTGCGGCGACAGGGTTGAGTGAGGTGATCCGAACATATCCGGGATTTTATGCCATTGCGGTCTATCGTTTGGCACATGCCGTTTTCACTTTGGGTTATCCAAAGATCGCTCGTTTGCTTACCGAGTTGGCACACGGAAAAACAGGAATTGACATCCATCCGGCAGCGCAGATCGGAGATCGGTTCTTCATAGATCACGGTACAGGGATCGTCATTGGAGAAACCACGATCATCGGAAACGATGTGAAATTGTACCAAGGCGTTACTCTGGGTGCGCTCAGTGTGAAAAAAGAATTGTCTCATATAAAGCGACACCCAACGATTGAAGAAGGAGTGGTGATCTATGCGGGAGCTACTATTCTCGGAGGAGAAACGGTGGTGGGAAAAAGTTCCGTGATCGGTGGTAATGTGTGGTTGACACAATCCGTTCCCGCAGGCAGTTTGGTACAACATAATCCAAGTATAACAATTCAACAAAAAGAGACATGTCCGATATTTTAAAACTGATTGGAAACACACCGCTAGTAGAACTCAAGCATGTCAATGCAAACCCGAATGTGCGCATACTCGCCAAATTGGAAGGGAACAATCCGGGAGGAAGCGTGAAGGATCGAGCAGCCTTTGGTTTGATCAAAGGTGGTTTGGATTCCGGCTTAATAAATAAAGATTCGCAATTGATCGAAGCTACCAGTGGAAATACCGGGATCGCTTTGGCTATGATCGCAAGCATGTTCGGATTAAAAATAGAACTGGTCATGCCGGAGAATTCCTCCATCGAACGTGTGTTGAGCATGCGTGCTTATGGCGCAAAGGTTACATTGACCCCGGCCGAACAAGGTATGGAAGGCGCGATCTCTTATGCACGTGACAAGGTAACGAATGCAGGTTTTGTCTCACTGGATCAATTCAACAATCCCAATAATCCGCGGATGCATTACGAAACCACAGGTCCGGAGATCTACCGGGATACAGAGGGAACGGTTACCCATTTCGTATCCGCGATGGGAACTACCGGAACAATCATGGGTGTTTCGCGATACTTGAAAGAACAGAATCCCGACGTTCAGGTAATTGGAGCACAACCAGCTGACAATGCCAAAATTCCGGGGATTCGCAAATGGCCGGCAGAGTTCTTGCCTGGTATTTATCAAGCGGAAAGAGTGGATCAATTGATTGAGGTAACGGAAGCGGAAGCAACAGCCATGACGCGAAGATTGGCTCGCGAAGAAGGAGTTTTTGCCGGTATGAGTAGTGGGGGAGCTGTGCATGTTGCCGTTCAGCTGGCTTCGAAATTACACAGCGGTGTGGTGGTGTGTATCATTTGCGACCGCGGTGACAAGTATTTATCAACGAATTTATTTAATGAAAACTGATATGATTGAAACAGAGATTATTATCATCGGAGCAGGACCTGTAGGCTTGTTCACTGTTTTTGAAGCGGGATTATTGAAGTTGCGTTGTCATTTGATCGACTCGCTGCCACAGC
>JBMLQF010000073.1:0-3146 GCA_049241705.1 Fluviicola sp.
GGAATCAATGTGCCGAATTGGGTGAAACAAGATCTGTTGCATGCAGAAAATATGTTGGAACGGTCCCTGGAATTGTGTATGGAAGTTGCAGAACGAATCACACAATACTGCACTGAAAAGCAAATTTCATTTGGATTTAATGTCGAAAGTGTGTCTATCCGAAAAGAGGAGATCGATGCATCCGTTCGTTTGTTCGAAAGTTTGTACACAAAAAAAGTCGGATCGTTCATACAAACAACCCGACTTCGCTAATCTTTTTGGATTTAAAGGATCTTCACGCGAACGGCATTCCAGCCTTTTTGTCCGCGTTCTTTCTCAAAACTCACTTGTTTACCCATCACCGGGTTTCCACTTACGTTGTTTTGGTGAAAAAAGAAACTTTCGTCATTTGCGGTTTTGATAAATCCATAACCTTTTTTGTCGTCGAAATAATTGATACGACCAGTTAGTGTTTTATCTTCCGGTTCCTCCGTGCGTTTTGGGATATTGATATCAATGTCTTCAGCAGATATTTCAGCTACTTCAGATCCATCAGGTGGTGTTGAAGTCAACTGGCCATTCGCATCTACATACATGATCATGCTTTCCCAGTTTCCACCCGTGTTGTCTTTACGAGCTTCTTTTTTAAGCAATTTCTCTTGCTTCTTTTTGTCGCGTTTTTTTTCGCGCTCTTTTTTATTAAAGGTATCTGCCATACTTAAGCTATTGCACCCTCAGCCGTTTTACCCAACGAACGCAGGGTATTCACGTGACCGGTTAGTGCTTGAAAAAATGTTTGATTTACGTGATAAGGGATGTTGTATTCTTCCGCAGTGCGCTGCACGATCTTACTCAGATTTGGGTAATGTACGTGACAGATCTGTGGGAAAAGGTGGTGTTCAATTTGGTTGGTCAATCCCCCCAGATACCAAGCCAACACTTTGTTTCCTGGTGAAAAATTACTGGTTGTTTGCAACTGATGCACATACCAATTGTTTTCAATGCTACCATTGTTATCGGCTTGCGGATAAGTCATTTCCGGAACTACGTGAGCCAACTGGAAAACCACGCTCAACAATACACCAGCAACAAAATGCATCAACACAAAAGCGATGATTAGCCAGTAAGCTGGTAGTGGTGTCATCCAAATTGGAATGATCAAGGCATAAGTGAAATAAAATGCTTTCAAAGGAATTAATTTTAACAAACGGATGGTCAATTCCTTATCCGATTGGATCAATCCTTTTTTACGGTACCCCACAGCCTTCACGAAATCTTTTCCGGTTACCCAGAACAAAGTCAAAATTCCGTAGAAGAACCACACATACAAATGCTGAAAACGGTGAGCGTTGTAATGCTTAGAATGCGGCGAAAAACGCAGCAACCAAATCGGTGCAGTAATGTCCTCGTCGTGTCCGTGAATATTTGTATAAGTGTGGTGCAATACATTATGTTGTAACTTCCAGATAGAACTGCTACATCCCATTAAATCTAAGGTATGCGACAATAAATAATTCATGGTGTTGTTACGGGTATAAGCTCCGTGATTGGCGTCGTGCATGATTCCCATTCCGATTCCGGCAATACCTAAACCACTGAATGAATAAAGTAACAGGACTAACCAAGGTTGAGTAATCAAACCAAACCAATGAAATGCGATAGGAGTAATGTAAGCAAGGAGCAAAACGATCGTTTTCACCTTCATGCCAGTAGTAGCTTTCTTTTCTAATCGGTTCAATCGGAAGTACAAATTGACCCGGCGCTTTAGAGTTTCCGAAAAATCTGAATCAGATACTCTGGAGAATGCAATGTGTTTAATAAGCCTGTATTTTCATAAATAAATCTGTCGAAACGATTTCCCTGACGATAGCAAATGCTACATGACAGTGGACTCCGATTCCAGAATAGGCAACTTGTAACAAAGAAGGATAAAAACGGGGCGTTTAAACGCGACTTCTAGAATGCAAGAACTGTTCTGGGGATGTTCTCCCAACGGTACAAAGATAGGTATTATAATCGGGATAAATGCAATGCGCTGAAAACCTGTGTAAAAAAGACTACCTTTGTACCGATAGTACTGCTATCTTTTATTACAAGCTGTAATACACAGCGCACCGATTTTATGACACAATTCAAGAAAAACCGTTCGAACAATTCGAGCAACTCCAATAAGCCGAACAAGCCCAACAAACAAAACCCTTCTCAAAAAGCTTCTAATCCAGATAATCGCAGACCAAGTCAACGTCCCGCTCGCAAGCGCACGACGACCATGCCTGTACATTTGTTGGTTCAAGATGCCGTGATCGAACCGGTAGAAAGCAAATACGTGGGACAGCGTTACGATGCTTCACCGATTCATCCGGATTTGTTGAAGAATTTACAATCCATGGGCTTCACGCATACCACCGAAATTCAAGAACGCACCTTCGAAGCCTTGAAAGCGAAAAAGGATGTGATCGGTATTGCGAGCACCGGAACAGGTAAAACAGGAGCTTTTTTAATTCCGATGCTCGATAACAACTTGCAGCACCGTGAACAACGCAAAACATTGATCGTTGTGCCTACTCGAGAATTGGCCTTACAAGTGCAAGAAGAATGCACGAAATTGGCAAAAGGGATGCGATTACAAACTGTTTGCTATATCGGAGGAACGAATATTGAACGCGATTTGCGATTGGAAAATAGAGGTGCACCTGTAATCATTGGTACACCTGGTCGTTTACTCGATTTAGTACAGCGCGGACACTTGCAATTGCAAAACATTGAAACGCTCATTCTGGATGAATTCGACAAGATGCTCGACATGGGCTTTGTGGCCGATATCCGTAAATTGAAACGCGGATTGACAGGCTGTAAGCAAACACTTTTGTTCTCTGCTACCAACAACCCGAAACAACGTCCAATCATTGATGAATTTGTTACGAAACCAGTTTTGGTGGAAGTGAGTCAGGGAAATGCCAGCTCGAAACGCGTGCAACAGGATATCATTCACGTAAAACCGGATCAAGACAAGTTTACCTTGCTTTTGGAATTGTTGCAAAATCCGGAATACGACAAAGTGATCTTGTTCATTGAGACGAAACATTTGGCGAATCGCATAGCGAAGAAATTGAACGGTTCAGGCGTAAGTGCCGATTCAATTCACGGAGATAAATCTCAGAATTACC
>JBMLQF010000073.1:3156-18903 GCA_049241705.1 Fluviicola sp.
GGCACGATCCGCGTGTTAGTTGCAACCGACGTGGCAGCGCGTGGGATTGATATCAACGATGTGGCCTTGGTGGTCAATTACCAGATCCCGAACGACCACGACACCTACATTCACCGTGTGGGAAGAACCGGTCGTGCGGGTAAAACCGGACAGGCTTTCACCTTTGTGGAGACCTCTGATCTGGCAAACGACGAGAAGCGCAAACCACAGAGAAAACGATAGTTCAACTTTCCCCTTTGGAGTCTGCCTGGCTGTGCAGTCAGACAGGCCTGTCCCGCAAGGGACGTAGCAGGAGGTAGCTAATGGGGAAGATGTCTTTTTAAAACACAAAGTGCACAAAGAACAGGGGATAATCGCGCGTAATCAAAGGCCGCAAAGTATTCGTTCGTAAACTCGCTCATGCCTTCCCGTCAGTTCGAGCCTGCCTAGCTGTCTAGTCAGACAGGTGCCGCATTGAGCGGCATATCGAGAACAAGGGAGGAAGCGACTCCGCACGCGATGATATTGGATTTGCAAATCAGGTTTTGAAACGCCGAGCGCTTTTTTCAAATGCGACGGATAGCCTATGCCGTACTATTTTGTTGTTCGTAGTAAAGTTGAATTACGCAGTGGAAATACTGTCGACCGGTAGGCGACATAAAACATTGGCGCATTTGCGGGAAGAAAAATTGCCGATTATTATAAAAGGAGGGATTTCCCAACCCCGCTTCGCTCGATAGACAGAACTTCCCACAGTACTTTCCCAAATGAGCCTGCGAATATGATCTTTGCGGTAGTAGAATACACATGCTTGTCTCAAGCGATTTGTGTTTCCTTCGTGTTCTCTGTGCCGTTGTGTTAAAAAAAATCCCTATACTTTCAGAAAATTTGCGGCCGTTGAACTGACAGGCGATCATGGAAATCTGTCGATCAGTACTATGCGAAAAAGCCCTATCTTTGCACCAAATTTTTTTACATGTCACAAGATATTCACGCAGTAAGCTATTGCATCGGAATGAGCGTTGCAGATAGTTTGATCCAACAAGATCTCGACGGGATCGATCCAATTGTAATGGCTGAAGCGATCAAAGATGCATTCGCAGGAAACAACATGAAGTTTTCACCAGACCAAGCAAACCAAATCATTCAAGAATACTTACAAGGACTTGCAGCTTCTAAATTTGAAGTTTACAAGAAAGAAGGAGAAGATTTCCTAGCTGCAAATGCAAGCAAACCTGGTATTCATACCACTCCTTCCGGATTGCAATATGAGGTGATCTCTGAAGGGAATGGACCAAAACCAGCTGCTTCAGATACCGTTCGCGTACATTACCACGGAACATTGATCGATGGAACAGTTTTCGACAGTTCTATATCACGCGGTTTGCCAGCAACCTTTGGTGTACACCAAGTGATCAAGGGTTGGACAGAGGCTTTGCAATTGATGCCTGTAGGTTCCAAATACCGTTTGTACATTCCGCAGGATTTGGCCTACGGTGCGCATCCACATCCGGGAGGAGCTATCAAGCCGTTCATGGCACTGATCTTTGATGTTGAACTTTTGGGTATTGAAAACTAAGATGGTACGCTTTGCATTATTCCTGGGCTTAGCATTGAGCCTGGTAGCTTGTGGTTCTGATAAATCGGAAAACGAGATCGAAAGCTTACCAATGAATTCGTATAAACAAGAGATCTCTTATTTGATCGGTGCAGACCATGCACATCAGATGGATCAAGATCCGAATTTGGAGCGCTACAACAAAGAATTGATCATCAAAGGTTTTGAAGCGGGGTTGAAGAATCCAAACGAATACGGAGCGGAATGTGAAAATCAGATCCGTGGTTTGTTGGGAGAAACGCAACAAGAATTCAACGCACAATTCGTTGACGGTGCATCCGAGTGTATCGGTAAATTCTTGGGTTCAATGTTCCAGCAATCGTGGTCTCAGATCAATGCGATGAACGAGTTCGACACGAAATATGTGGTTTACGGATTCAAGTTGGGCTTGATGAAGAAAGATACGATCATCGATGAGAAAGTGAAGCAGAAAATGCTCTCTGAATTCATGGTGAAAGTGAACAACCGTGTCGCTGCAGAAGTAGATCGCAAGGAAAAAGTGTTCTTTGAGCAAGTGAAAAAGATCAAAGGCATTAAGGAACTTCCTCAAGGAATGTACTTGGAGACGCTTAAAGCAGGAACTGGAGGTTCTCCAGCAATCTCAGAGGATGTATTAGCACATTACGTGTTGATGAGCAAAAACGGAGACACCCTGCAATCATCTTTGAGTGCACAACCGATCGACTTCAACCTGAGTCAGGTTATTCCTGGTTGGACGGTTGCCTTCCCACTATTGAAAAAAGGAGGTAAGTACAAGTTGTACGTGCCGCAAGCAATGGCCTATGGTAAAGACACGCCGGATCCACAAACGATCCCGCCGTTCTCTACCTTGGTGTTCTACATTGATTTCATTGATTACGGTCCGGCCGGATCATTCAAACTACAGAAATAACGAAAAGCGCGAGAAATCGCGCTTTTTTTTGTGATGTATTGAAGGTATTTCAATTCTACTTTTTTTCCGCAAAAAAGTAGCAAAAAACTCGTCGCTAGAAAACCGAACTACCCATTTTTCGGAGTGAGAATGAGAGTGAGAGTGAAGATTTTGGCATGGGGCCCAGTTCTTGTTTTCAAATGCGACGGATAACAAACGCAGTAATATTTTTTAGTTCAACCTTAATCGCCACTGCGCAGTAGGATTTAATCGTGGCCATTATGCAGTTCACGTAAGAAAATGAAAGTAGAGAAATGTAGCCGAACTCCTGTTTGAGGAAATCAGCCAATAGCTGATGACGAGCCTGCCTGTCGCAGAATTATATACGTTGTTTACTCGAATGTTGAAATGGTCAACTCGATCTGCGGACAGTCAGACAGGTTGGGGTGCAGGCAATGAAACGACTGATATTTTCAAGTGGACAAATTCAGGCCTAGCTTACCTCACAATTTTCGCACTAACGTTTGTCATTGTTCGTCTTCGAAAGCAGTGCTTTCTCTTGGTTACCTTTTAATCAAGAAAAAGGTAAATAAGTCATATCACAAAGAAAAAAGCAATACGGTAGATCACCGGGATCAAAGCGCCATTCTCTCTGCGCATGAAATAAGCCTGTCTAAATGGACTGTTCGGATTGTCGATGATGTCGTACATGATGCCGCCGTTCAACCGGAAGCTTTCATTGAACTGTCGTGAAAATCCGCCACCGATCAAAAAGGTTGGAACCCAATTGCGCTGAAAACCAACAGTAGCTGTATTTTGAACAAATGGAGTAGAAAGCATTTCGAATTCGCCACCAATAAAGAAGTAATTGTACATGCGATAGTGTGCAAAGGCTCCACCACCGTAAATATTCCAACTGCTCTTAATGCCTTGAAAGTTGTACCAAGAACGGTGTAATCGAATACTGGGTCCCACAACTAAATTTGGATTTAGCATGTATCCATATTTCAGTCCGGCTCCTACAGTTCCGCCAACAGTACTTGCGTGAAATTGTAGATCTAATCCTATTTCGGAAGTATGATCTAATTCCGCTTTTGTCGGTTCCTCAATGTCAGATTCGTAAAGCTCAGTATCTTCCTGCGCGGCAGCAGACAAGGCAAATACACTTAAAAATAGAATGGAAAAAATCTTATTCATGTTGCAACAGTTTTGCCAATAAACTTGGTTCAATATCGTGTTTTCCAATATACGTGTTCACATCGAATGACAAATTTCGGTAAAAATCGATAGTCTTTTCAGCGTCCTCTTGATTGAAATAGGGATCTTCATTACCTAAACAGAAACTACAACGCATCTTCAGGTTATGCATAATGTCAGAATCCAGATCTGGCGGGAATACGCTGGCCCACGAAATGAAATGACTGCACGAAATTTGTCCGGTAGCTACCCAACGTGCCGCTGTTGCTCCTCCTTGTGAGAATCCTAAAACGATCACTTTGGCTTTTGGATGAAGCGTATTGAAATGAGCATACAACTGGTTTAACGCTCCGATGTTCTCTTGTATGTCCTGTTTACGCCATTCTTTGGTCATCCAGGAAGCGCCCACTCGTCCCGAACTTCCCTGCAGATAAAAGCGGTGCATTCCTTCCGGCGCAACGATCAAGGTATTGTTTAGAGGTTCTTGTACAAATTTTCGGATGAAAAACTCAGCCAATTGTCCATATCCATGAAGCACGTATACAATTTGCTCTACGTGTTCTCCGTGTTGAAATTCACGGAATCGGAGTGCTTTTGATACCGATATGTGTCCCTCTACGGACGTCATTTGCCTTTGTTTTTGGCTTGTTGACGGGCAAAATCACTTCCCGGACCATCCGGATATAAGCGGAATTTGGCTACGCGTGGATCAAAGTAGAACAAGAATTCCAGGGTTCCTTTTTTCGTGATCTTCGGTTCGTATTTGTAGATATCGCCAATATTCGGATCGTAATCATCGATCGAAGAGGTGTAAAGCGCAATGTCTTTTCCGATTCCAGCTTTCGACTCAACAAAGTCGTGTTTAATGGCTTCCGGTTTTTCTTCACCGGCATAATCGAATACTTTCCAACGGAATGCCAATACCAAGTCGTGTTCGTTGATGACCGTGTAATACGATCTCCATGCTGAGTTGCGAATGCGGTATTCGACGATCAGATCATTTTTAGTTGGTGAAACGATGGGTTCAAAACTTATATCAAGTGGTCTTCCCGGAGATGAAGCAATGGGAAGAGGCACGGAAAGTTGGTCTAAAGCACCATCGTAGTAAAAGAAGAAATTGTAATTCCCCATGTATCCCAATTCTGCGGCCTTAGCTTCAGTTTTAGATTTTATAGCCTGATCGATCGCATAATCCATGCGGTTTACCGTAACAATGGCATCCAAAATGGAGTCGTTGTTTAGATGGGATTTGTAGATCTTGAATTCGTATTTTTCGGTAGCAGGAATTTCCAAAGCTGCTTCAACATCGCGTTTCAAGCGATCTTCTAAAGGAACTTTTGCTTCGGTATCTACCGTGCTTGTTGATTCTGGTGTGGATGTACCCTCACAATTAATCAATAGAGGAAGGGTAAGTAGGAACAAATATTTTTTCATCATCAATAGTCAATGTCCAAGTTAAAACGATTTCTGAGGTCGAATAGGTTGGAATTTTTGCGTGCTAGTTTTTCAAACCGGTCGTTACCGGTCAGGAATTTCACGTCATCCTCAACGTTTTCACTTACCGAAATGGAGAAATTCAAATCGTAATTCTGGATCTCCTTGCGAATGAATTCTAGTATCTGGTCCATTCCAGACTCCAAACGACTTTGCTGAATGGCATTATCCACTTCAAACAAGAACGTGGTTTCATCCAGTTGTGCCGGATCACGTTTGATCATGACGTGGTACACTTGCTCCTGACCACCTAATTTCAAGGTGTGCGCCATCATTTTCCAAAGACGTACAACATCATCTTTATGGAATGGATTTCTCGGAAGATCTGAATGCTGTTGCTGCTGTTTAGTTTGCTGCTGGTGGATCAACTGATTGATCGAAACATTCGTCGAATTCAATTGACCAGTTGGTGCAGAAAGTGCCTTGGCTTCCGGTTTTACATTGAAGGAACGGATAGGAGGAGTGGCATCGGGCTTGTTGACATGTTTCGGTGCTTCATTCCGTAAGCTTTGTCCGGCGTAAGGAATGATCGCTACTGGATCAGTCAGGGATTTTTTTTTTCCTGCTCAGCTTTCAGTGAACACAATTGCATGAGGGCCATTTCGACCAGCAAGCGCTGATTCTTGGATGCCTTGTATTCTACATCAGTTCGACTCAAAACGGAGAGTGCACGAACGCAGATGTTCGCATCTACTTTTTTCGCTTGATCTACAAACAATTTTTCAGTTGCTTCGCCAACTTCCAAAAGCGTTGCCGTGCGTGGATCTTTGCAAACCAACAAACTGCGGAAATGATCGGCCAATCCTACCACGAAATGGTGGGCATCAAAACCTTTTTCCATCACGTCGTTGAACAACAATAAATTCGCAGGGATATCTTCATTCAGGGCATTTTCAACTACTTTGAAATAGTAATCGTGATCCAGAATGTTCAGGTTCTCTAATACGTCCTTGTGCGTGATCGTCGTACCGCAGAAACTCACGATCTGATCGAAGATGGAAAGTGCATCACGCAAGGCCCCGTCAGCTTTTTGAGCAATGACATGTAAGGCATCCGGATCAGCAGTAATTCCTTCTTTCGTTGCCACGTTTGCCAAATGATCCGCGATATCCTTCACTTTTATGCGTTGGAAGTCGAAGATCTGACAGCGAGAAAGGATCGTTGGTAAGATCTTGTGTTTCTCCGTTGTCGCCAAGATAAAGATCGCATGTGCAGGCGGCTCCTCTAAGGTCTTCAAAAAGGCATTGAACGCCGAGGTGGACAACATGTGGACCTCGTCGATGATATACACTTTGTGACTACCCAATTGCGGCGCGATGCGCACTTGATCGATCAATTCACGAATGTGGTCCACACCGTTATTAGATGCAGCATCCAATTCGTAAATGTTCAAAGATGCTCCTTCATTGAATGACTTACAGCTATCGCATTGGTCACAAGCTTCGATGGACTCTGAACGGTTGAAACAATTCAAGGTTTTTGCCAAGATACGGGCAGTGGTAGTTTTACCAACTCCTCGCGAACCACAGAATAGAAAAGCTTGCGCTAAATGGTGGTTCTTAATGGCGTTTTTCAGGGTGTTCGTGATCGACTTCTGACCCACAACGGTGTCGAAGGTCTGTGGACGATATTTCCTAGCCGATACAACGAATTCTGACATAGCGCAAAGTTAATGAATGAAAGTTTTTTGCGCAACGCAATTCGAAATTAAATGGAAAAGTTATGCACAAAAAAAGCGGTCCTAAAACGACCGCTTTTAATGATATTACTGGATGAATTATTTGTTTTCAGAACCATTTTCAATCTGCTCCTGCAAACGATCTTGTTCGCGAATGCGCTGATCCAAAATGTCCCCGTAACGCAATGCCTCGTCTGTATCACGCTCCACGTAGGATGTCTGCGCCCATTTCTGAGCCATTTTCAGATCTCCCATAACTTCGTAAGCCAAGGCCAAGTTGAATGCTGCTTTTGCTCTTACTTTAGATTTCATGCTGGCATCGTAAGCGATCTTCCACGTTTCAATAGCTCCTTCCCAGTCTTTTGCCAATGCCTGTCGTTCCCCGCGCTCCATGTCGCCCTTTTTACCTTTGTACATCGAGCGGTTTTCCCAGTAGTACAAAGGAACGATGCGCATTCCGAATTCATTTCCAGTTGCCCAACTTACATCCATCAATGCTTGGTTTGGTTTGATCAAACGCGCTGCTGCATCAATCGGATTCGTTGAACGCTCGCGCCAGATCTTCTTCCAGGAAAAATAGTTTTCGTAAATCACGCTTTGAGTGGCCGGAACGTATATGCGCCATCCTGCCGTGGCTTTCGCTGTTCCTGTGACTTCCACTTCTGCATTGTTCCCATTTAACACGTTGGTAACTGCAGCAGCTGCTGTTGCACCCGGATTAACTACCGCAAAATCGGTGTCAAAATACTCAAGAACCAATAAGGCCTCTACCTCATATTTCTTACAGATGCTATCTACCATGTTCCAGTCCAATATCCCTGCAAAACTCAATGAACGAGGATCTGCTGATGGCAAGTCTCCTTCACATACTTTGATCTTGAAGCGCTCACTAGTACGCAACAAATCATTCAATCCGCGGATACATTCACGAGACAATTCTTTATCCTGTGTTTTGCGTTCACCGGTTAAGACAGTTTCTGCCGTAACTGGAGCAGATGGAAGTGAGCGATTGAGAATGGCAACCGTTTGAATGTTTTTAGATACAGTAATCTCGGCTGGTCGTTGAACTTGTACACGCATGCCGCGCACTCCCGAACAGGAACTTGCGAAGATCAACAAACCAAAACTGATTAAGTAAAGTGCTGTTTTCATAGTAATCGTTTAGTAATTCAGAGCTTCGCAAGCATCGTGCCGAAGAATTCAGCGAATTGCGACGTGCAAAAACATTTATCCAAAGTAAGTACTTATTTTTGTTCGGTAATTCATTCTATGAAAGTTTATAATAACATTTTAGAGACCATCGGTAATACGCCTTTGGTACGCTTAAACAAATTGACGAAAGGGTGCAAAGCAACCGTTTTGGCAAAAGTGGAAACAACGAATCCGGGGAACTCGGTAAAAGACCGCATGGCGGTGAAAATGATTGAAGATGCTGAGAAAGCTGGCTTGATCAAACCGGGAGGAACCATCATTGAGGGTACATCCGGAAATACCGGAATGGGATTGGCTTTGGCAGCAATCGTAAAAGGCTACAAATTGATCTGTGTTTTGAACGACAAGCAGTCCAAGGAAAAAATGGATATCCTGCGCGCTGTTGGTGCAGAGGTAGTTGTTTGTCCGACAGCTGTTGAACCGACCGATCCTCGTTCTTACTATTCCGTATCCCGTCGTTTGGCTACTGAAATTCCAAATTCGTGGTATGTGAACCAATACGATAACTTGTCGAATCGCACAGCGCATTACGAACAAACTGGACCTGAGATTTGGGAACAGACAGAAGGGAAAGTAACGCATTTCGTAGTAGGTGTTGGAACAGGAGGAACAATTTCCGGAGTAGGTAAGTACTTGAAAGAGAAAAATCCAAATATCAAGATCTGGGGAATTGACACCTATGGATCGGTGTTCAAGAAATACAAAGAAACCGGCATTTTCGATGAGAATGAGATCTATCCATACATCACGGAAGGAATCGGGGAGGACATCTTGCCAGCTAACGTGGATTTCGATGTGATCGATCATTTCGAGAAAGTAACCGATAAAGATGCTGCTGTTTACACCCGACGTTTGGCTCGTGAAGAAGGAATTTTCGTTGGAAACTCCGCCGGAGCTGCTATCGGAGGATTGCTCCAAATGCAAGACCAATTGACAGAAAATGACGTAGTAGTTGTATTGTTCCACGATCACGGTTCACGCTACGTAGGTAAGATCTTTAATGACGATTGGATGCGCGAACGCGGATTCTTGGAGGAAGAAGTGAAAACGGCAGCAGACGCGATCTCTCGCCACGCTGATCAACCCTTGGTTACCTTGTATTCTGAAGAGTTGATCTCGCATGCGGTAGTGAAAATGCGCAAATTCAACATTTCGCAAATTCCGGTTATGCGCGACGGTGTGATCGTAGGATCATTGAATGATTCACAAGTGTACCAATTGTTGATCGACAATCCTGCTATGCGCGATACACCGATCTCCAAGGTCATGCAAGCGCCATTCCCAGTCGTAAAAGGTACGGCTAAATTGGATGAAACAGCCAAGTTGATCAACGAGCAAACTCCAGCTGTATTGGTAGAATTAGAGGATGGTAAAAAACACATTCTAACACGTCAGGATATCATCGCTTGCTTGTCGTGATGACAAAGACATATATCGATCAAATGAAGCGGGAAGTAACAGTAGTTGCTTCCCCTTTTCGTATCGTATCCTTGGTGCCATCGCAAACGGAGTTACTTGTAGACCTCGGACTGGAAGATCGTTTAGTAGGGGTGACGAAGTTTTGCATCCATCCGAAAGGTTTGAAAGAGCGTTTACAAGTGGTAGGAGGAACGAAAAAACTCCATCTGGATAAGATCCGCGCCTTGAAACCGGACCTGATCATCGGGAATATGGAAGAAAATACCCAAAGCGAGATCGAGGCCTTGTCAAAAGAATTTCCGGTATGGATGAGCGACATTTATACCCTCGAAGATGCGCTGGAGATGATCGCGAAAATTGGCGAAATGACCCAATCGTCCGAAAAGGCAAATGATCTAATCACTCACATTCAAAACGGCTTCCAAAACTTGGATCTTCCTGTGTTGCAACAACGAAAAGTAGCTTATTTTATCTGGAAAGATCCGTGGATGTGCGCTGGGACGAATACATTTATTGATGACATGTTAAGCAGATTGGGATTTGTAAACCACATTACTGGTTCACGCTATCCGGAATGTGCCTTAAAGGAAATTTCGCCTGACTTTATTTTCCTCAGTTCCGAACCGTTTCCGTTCACTGATAAGCATGTACAGGAAATGGAAGCAAAGTTTCCAAATACTCGTGTATTGATCGTGGATGGGGAATTCTTCAGTTGGTATGGCTCCAGACTGGCGGCTGCACCTGTCTATTTCAAAAAGTTGTTACAAGATCTCGCTCAGTCGTAGCATTCCATCAACAACATTTCACCGCTTTCATACGAGATTGTCACCAAGCCATCATTTACCGGCTCATTACTGTTTCCATTGCGGAGTCCTAAATGCAGGCTTTCGTTATTCAATGGATACTTTAAGTTCTCGGTTCGTACACCGTGAACATCGCCAATTGGCACCAAAGAAACCACAGCTCCTTTTTTGAATTCCTTTTGAAAATATTTGGGCAAGCGGTAGATCAAGGAATGTTCGTCAATCAGCTCGATTCTCACATGTTTCGGAAAACGGATCAAATTGGCCACATTCGTAAACGAATGATCCGCGCGACGACCGGTAGCCCAAAGAGCAACGATGTGTTCGTATCCCTGATTGATCGCATGCCAGATTCCCTTTTCAAAATCTGTTGCCTCCTGATCAGGTGCATGCTTGATCTCGAGTCGCGGAAATTTTTCCTTCAATGCTGCCTGGTTCTGGGAGTCGTCATCGAAATCGCCTAGCAGGACATGCGCAGGAAGATCTAGTTGTTGGTAGCGATGCATAGCACCATCCAAAACGATCACGGTCTCCGCATTCTTCACGAATTCCTTGGTGAGTTCGAAACGACAAGATTCACCGTTGGCTATGATCAGAGCAAACTTTCCCGTTGGTACTGTCATTACATGGAGCTCAAAGAAAACCAAAAACGCGTCAATTCCGTCAGCGGATATTTGCCTTTTTTGAAACGGATATCGCCGTTCATTTCGTAAGTATTGTTCACAGCACGGCTTACCGTAAACGAGATCGCTTCTGTCGTCTCCAGGAATTGTTTGCCTTTTTTGATCGGACCTAAATTCTGGATCATGGCAGTCATGAATCCGCTTCCTTCTACGCGCAATAAAGCACCTACTTCTCCTTGAATGGAAAGCAAGTTGTTTTGCTGTCTGCGAACCACTTTCGTAGGGTCCATGCCAATGAAGATCGTGTAAGCATCCAATTGTACCAACTGGTAATCGGTTTCGCCGAAATTCAAGGTATTCTCAGTTCCGCGGATGTTTTCCGGACACGAAGCAATGATCTCTTGAATGGAGATTTTTTGTTTCGACTGAATGATCAGGTTCATTCTTGGAATTGGCAAGTAACCAAATACTTCCGGCAGGTTTGCTTTTGCTTCTTCTAAGTAGACACTTTTGTAATCCATTACGATACCCGTGATATCTGTAAACTTAAAAGATCCTAGTGGTAAGTATTTATTTAAAGTATCCTTTAAGTGGATTGGAATAATGCGCGATGATAAATAGAAACCGGATGCGTTCAGATCATAATTCAAAGCAGAAATACGTCCTTCCTTGTATTGACAGGTACCATCCAGGTGAATCGATTGTTCTTTCTGCTCCACCGTAAACTTGGTTTCTTGGATCAAGCTTTTGCCATCATTCGCCCATTGCTTGAAATAAACAAGACCTCTATCATTTTTGGCTATTGAAGACCGCTTTAATTGATCGGAGTTTTTCCATTGATTTGCAATTGTTTGCAATTCTTTACTTGAAGTGTTGTTATTGCCAATGATAACGATCCCGTTGTGATCTCTAACAAAGCCGTAGCTGGTTTTATTCAAACGATTTTTCACCGAATTGGCAAAAGCGTTCACATCGCTGAGTTGGACAATAAAGACAAAAACAGGTTCTGATTTTGTGGGATATGCAGCAACAATGACGTCGGTATGCGGGTCGATCCCCAGTGAGCCGCCTTCTGACGATTGATCTTGTTGTTTTTCAATTTCCTGTTGGATCTGATCCAATAACAAATCGTCTTTTGCTTCAAATAAAACCTCGTAAGTTTCAGATTGCCAGAATTCTGCCGCATTGAAATGCAAGGTCCAAAGTGTATTCTTTGGCAAAGGGAAGGAACTGTCCTCACGTTGTTTACTGAACAATTGCTGCATGGTTAACAGCATGATTGCCAGAGCGGTAAAACTCAGCAAAACGATTAATTTTCCCCAACGATTTTTTACTTGCATGTGATAAAAATAGTTCTTTCTTGAAATTGTACCTTTGCACCATGGGAAAATTCTTTTTTTGGATCCTGAAGATCTGTGGTTGGAAGATCGATGAGCACACACCTCAAGGCGTTAAGAAAGCTGTGATTGTGGTAGGACCGCATACTTCCAATTGGGATTTTGTCATTGGCAAAATGGCCTTCATGTATTACAAAGTTCCTGTGAAGTTTTTGATCAAGAAAGAACTCTTCTTTCCACCATTCGGTTGGATCCTGAAAGCCATGGGTGGTGTTCCTGTTGACCGCAAGCGAAAAACCAATATTACGGAACAAGTGGTAGAGTACATCAAAACGCACGATGAAGCCATGGTTGTTTTTACGCCGGAAGGAACACGCAGCTACCAACCTAACTGGAAAAAAGGATTCTATTACATCGCGCAGCAAGCCAACGTTCCGATTTACATTGCTTACATCGATTTCAAACGCAAGATTGGTGGATTCCATTCTTTGTTTGAACCAACCGGAGATGTCGATAAGGATATCAAGTATATCAAGTCGATCTTATCGCAGTATACTGGAAAAGTTCCGGAAAACGGTATTCGTGCAGAAGATTGATCCTATTTTTTAGGTTTGAAGGAATCGGTGCGCTTGTCATAGCCATACGGACAATGCTTACAGCCGCTTTTGCAGCAATAACCGCGTTTCAAATGATATTTCTCAGTGAAAACGATAAACCCTTCCGGACTGAAATAGAAGTCATCCGGTTCCAAACCGTTATTTTTGGGTAATGGTCGTTCGTCAAACATGGTGCAAAAATACGTTGTTTTATGAATTTGTATGATACTTCAGTTGCTGTCTTGCAAACCGTCTCCTTGGAACAAGTGATTGGCAAGAATGTTCAGTTGCTCGTGAAACGCGACGACCTGATCGATCCGGAGGTGTCTGGAAACAAGTGGCGAAAATTATTGTACAACATCGAATTGGCAACATTTCAGCAACGCAAAGGGATCCTGACTTTTGGTGGCGCTTATTCCAATCACTTACTTGCAACAGCTGCAGCTTGTCACAAAGCGGGATTACACGCAGTAGGAGTCGTACGCGGCGAAGAATTGCATCCGGAAAGCAATGAGAATTTAAAGCGCTGTGCAGAACTGGGTATGGAGTTGCAGTTTGTTGACAGAACGACTTATTCAGAGCGGAACGAGCCTTTGGCAATCGAAGGTTGGAAGGAGCGTTACCCGAACCATTTGTTGGTAGCAGAAGGCGGACATGGATTCTATGGCATGTTGGGCTGTCAGAAAATGTGGGAGGAATTACCTGCAGACACCGATCATGTTTTTGTGGCGCTGGGCACCGGAACTACTGCAGCCGGATTGTTGGTAGGATTGCCTGATGAAGCCTATCTTCATGCGGTACCTGTTTTGAAAGGATTTGATACAGCTATAGCTATTCGGGAACTTTTATGGCAATTTTACCTCGATGGAGAAATGGTGGATCAGAAGATGAAACAACTGGTCGTTCACGACGATTTTCATTTTGGCGGCTACGGAAAAGCAGACAGTGATTTAAAAGAGAGATTGCGCGCGCTGCAAACGGACTTGGATGTTCCTTTGGATTACGTATATACCGGAAAGGCGCTCTTAGCTTGTCTGGATTTCATCCAACAGTCTGAAAATGCCGGTAAAGTAGTCTTTATCCATACCGGAGGACTTCACAACGCGGCCCTTTGAGTTATTTGTTGAGCGGTAATTGCTTGTGAACGGCTTGTACGAACGCTTCCATAGGAATAGATTCTACAGCTTCCGGAACATATTCGTTCTTGTAATACGCCTTCTTCAATTCTGGGGAAACGATCTTTTCCATCAATCCGTAGCCATGGATTTCAACAGCTGAAGTACAGGTGAAAACAGTCACACATGGAATGTTCAAGGCCAATGCAATGTGCATTCCCAAGGTATCACCACTAATCATCAAGGAACATTCAGCAATGTCTTCCATATATTCCTTCAAAGTATCGCGATCCTGGAAGAAAACAACGTCGTATCCTTCATTTTTCAGCAATTCGCCCAATTCCGCGTAGCGATGCCAGATCTTGGTTGGCCAGCGATTTCCCGAGCGATTCTCAATTCCGATGCGCAAAGGTTTGCGTTCACGGTGGATGTCTTCAAATAGAAAATACGGATGGTTGTTGAACTGGTGCCCCAGCATGCGGAACAAAATATCCTGAAACGAATGGGTGTTTTCCCATTTCAATTCATCTGCACGTGCTTTTCCAAAGCGTGACGAAAGGCCCATATCGAACCATTCATTTGCATCTTCGGTGTAAAGCACTTTTCCATCGGCAACGTAAGCACCGAATAGTTTATCGTGAGAAATGGAACTTGCCAAAGAAGCACACTTTAGATCGTCGTCCAAGGAGATGATGTGGTCGAAATGTTCCTCAGGCACACCGCTTGCAGCAATATCTTCAATGGCAACAATGCGTTGCAAAGCCGGATGATTCTGAGGTAAGATCAGTTTGTTGTATGAGGCCGTGATCCAGGTGATCGCAGCATTCGGAAACAAGTGTAAAAGGGTGGTAGTGCGGATCACGTCTCCCGTGGCACCAATTTTTATTACGAGGATCTTTTCGGTCATTACTTACGAATATCTTGCAGGAATGTGGCCATGCCTTCATAGCCCAATTCGCCTGTGAAGGTAGTAATTTGTTCGGCAAAATCAAGTCCCTGCTGCAGTTCGAATACGCGGTTGATACCGGTTTCTAATTCTTGTGGATCATTGTTCGGAACGATGATACCGGTCTTTTCGGGAACGATCAATTCGGAGATTCCTCCCACATTCGTTGCAACAACCGGAATTTTAAATCCGTAGGCCATCATCAGAATGCCGCTTTGTGTCCCTGAGTAGTAAGGCAAACAAACCAGATCCGCTGCTTTGAAGTAGGGTTCGATCTCTTCGTTCGGGATGAAGCGATTATGCATTTGCACTTTTCCGGTCAAGCCCAGTTCGTTGATCAGACCTGTGTATTTATCCAGATTCTCGTAACATTCTCCAACCACCAAAAGCAATTGATCCGGATCGGTTTCCAACAATCGCTTAAAAGTGCGCAGCAATTGGTCCAAGCCTTTGTAAGGACGGATCAATCCGAAAAAGAGGATGACTTTTTTTGCAGTAATTCCCAGCAATTCACGAGCCTGAGAACGATCGTAGCGTTTCAGATCGTAGCAGTCGTAGATCGATAGCGTTGTTTTGTAAACAGGTTTGCTTGCAAAGTTCAAGGTCAATTGTTCATGAATGTATCCCGACTGACAAATGAAGGCATCTGCATGCTTCAAGGTGATCTTAGTTAAAAATCGGTCGAACCAGCGTTTTTCATGTGACACATAATTCTCTACGAGAAAAACCACTTTCGCGCTAGTTTTACGCTTTACCAAACGCGCAATGGTGCTCAATGCGGGACCAAAGAAAGGCATCCACCAAACAAAAATGACAATTGCCGGATTGTGCTGGCGAATGTGTTTTGCTGCTTTGTACC